>JAYUWO010000244.1:0-8169 GCA_043753545.1 Arenimonas sp. | reverse complement strand
GGTGCCACTCGGCGAAGAGTCACAGCATTGGCTCGAACGTTATCTGCAACAGGCACGGCCAGTATTCGCACAGAAAAAAAATCTTGTGCATTTATTCCTGAATGCAAATGCCGAGCCGGTCACGCGGCAGCAATTCTGGAGCCTGATTAAAAAGACCGCTGTTCAATCGGGAATCGATTCGGGAAAGGTCAGCCCGCATGGCTTGCGTCATAGTTTTGCGACGCATTTACTCAACAATGGAGCCGATTTGCGCGCACTGCAAATGTTGCTCGGTCATAGCTCCCTCTCGACGACGCAGATCTATACCCTGGTCGCCAAGGAGGGCCTGAAACGTCTTCATCAAGCCCATCATCCACGCGCATGAACCGTTCGTCTGCTGCATAGAGCCATCGTTGACGGGTTTCATGTCAAAATATTTGAACTACCCGTGTTCGCACAGGTCCTTATCAGCAATTCCTAACAAGGTCACAGATAATGCGCTTTCTCCGTATCTCGATGTTTTTGTTTTTTGCATTTTTCGCTGTGGCATTGATGGCGCAACCTCGTCTTGCCAAACCGCAGGCACCGGCAGCGGCCAGTAATAGTGATGCCGCCGTGCGCGCTGCGATGGTCAAAGCGATGCCGAATGCAACGGTAGACAGCATCAAGCCCTCGCCGATCCCAGGCTTTCGCGAGGTCGCCGTCGGGGGGCGCATCATCTACGTGTCAGCCGATGGCCGTTATTTGATCCAAGGCAGTCTTTTTGATCTAAACACCCGCACCAGTCTGACGGAGAGTAGCGAAGCGGTCATCCGCAGCGGAATACTGGCCAAAGTCGGGCCCGATCGCCGTATCATTTTTGCCGCTGCGAAACCGAAACACCGCATCACCGTTTTCACCGATATAGATTGCGGTTATTGCCGTAAAATGCACCAGCAAATGGCGCAGTACAATAATCTGGGCATTAGCGTGGAATACCTTTTCTACCCGCGTGCCGGCATGGGCTCGGCGGCCGCGACTAAAGCAATCAATGTTTGGTGTTCCGCTGATCGCCGCAAGGCGATGACGGATGCTAAAAACGACCGTCCGGTACCCAACAAAACGTGTACCAATCCCATTGCCACCGATTACGCCCTGGGCCAAAAAATGGGCTTTGACGGAACCCCGGCCATTTATGCGGCCAATGGCGCCCAAGTCGGTGGTTATCTTGCACCGGCTGAAATGCTGGCTGCCCTCGACAAATTGGTAAAATCCGGCGCCAAGTAAGGATTGGATGCTTCAACCCGTTGATTCGCATTGGAGCAACGGGTTTTTTTGAGGCAACGGGCGCTGGGCCAATATAGATCAGCCTGTTAGAATACTAGCCCCGAATTTACGGATTTTTTGGACATGATCGTCCTTGAGGGCCTTGCCGCTCTGTCGCCATTTCGTCGCGACCGTCTTGAAACACGTTTACGCCAGATAGCCCCCAGCATTAGCATCCAAGGTGCCTGGCATATCTATTTTCTAGAACCTGAATCTGGCCAGGTGCTCGATACTCCGGCGATCGGCCGAATCCTGGAAGGTTGCCCGGCAAACGAGCCGCTAACCACCGGCGCAAAGAGTGTTTTCGTCACGCCACGTCTTGGCACCTTGTCGCCATGGGCGAGCAAAGCGACTGAAATCCTGCGAGGCGCAGGCCATCGCGTCATTCGCGTCGAACGCGGATTGCGATTGGACATCGGCGGCATGCCGGAAACGTCCAGCGATCTTTTCGCGAAATTACGTAAATCCCTGTTTGATCCGATGACGCAATCTTTGTTGCAGTCGCGGGAAGAAGCAGAGCAATTATTTACGCATCTGCCCGCCGGCCATTTACAGCATATCTCGATGGCACATTTGCCCGAGGCCAATGTGCGTCTGGGTTTGGCTTTGTCACCCGATGAAATCGAGTATCTGCAATCTTGCTATGCCCAAATGGGCCGTGATGCTACCGATGCCGAATTGATGATGTTTGCACAGGCAAACTCGGAACATTGCCGTCACAAAATTTTCAATGCCAATTACATTATCGATGGCGAAGCGCAACCGCGTTCGCTGTTCCAGATGATCAAGAATACCCATGCCCAATCTCCGCAGTTAACCTTGAGCGCCTACAAGGACAATGCGGCGGTGGTTCAGGGCTTTCCTGCCACACGTTTTCGCCCGGATTACAGCACCGGTGAATATCAACGCAGCGCGACTTACGACAGCGCGTTTTGCATCAAGGTGGAAACCCATAATCATCCAACCGCCATCTCGCCGTTTCCGGGCGCCAGTACAGGGTCGGGCGGAGAAATTCGCGATGAAGGTGCTACCGGACGCGGCGGCAAACCCAAAGCCGGCCTGACCGGTTTTTCGGTGTCGCATTTACGCATTCCCGGTTTGCCGCAGCCATGGGAACAACCACGCTCGCTGAATCCGCGCATGGCATCGGCGTTTGAAATCATGACGGACGGCCCGCTGGGCGGCGCCGCTTTCAATAATGAATTCGGTCGTCCGAATCTCACCGGTTATTTCCGCAGTTTTGAATTGCCGACATCGACGCCGGGTCTGGTTCGCGCCTACGACAAACCGATCATGTTGGCCGGTGGCCTGGGTGCTGTCGAACCTAGCCTCGTAAAAAAATTATTATTGCGACCGAACGATCACGTTATCGTGTTGGGCGGCCCCGCGATGTTGATCGGTTTGGGCGGCGGTGCCGCTTCTTCGGTCGCTTCCGGACAATCCTCCGAAGCACTGGATTTCGCTTCGGTACAACGTGACAACCCGGAGATGGAGCGTCGCTGCCAGGAGGTGATTGATCGCTGTGTCGCCCTGGGCGAAAACAATCCGATTCTTTGCGTGCATGACGTTGGTGCTGGCGGTTTGTCGAATGCCATTCCCGAATTGCTGCACGATTCCAATGTCGGCGGCATTATCGAGTTGGATAAATTACCGAGTGATGATCCGTCCCTGTCTCCGATGCAGTTGTGGAGCAACGAATCGCAGGAACGTTATGTCATGGGTGTGGCTGGAAAAGATTTGCCGATGTTTGAAGCGATCTGCCAACGCGAGCGTTGCCCCTATGCCGTCGTGGGCGTGGCCACCGAAAACGAGCATCTGACATTGCAATCGGCGAATGGCGAAAAAGTCGTTGATATGCCGATGGCGGTATTGTTCGGCAATGCACCGAAAATGTTGCGTGACACCCATCAACCGGCAGCCATCCGCTGGCCCAAGCTGGATACCTCCGAAATTTCACTGCATGAAGCGGGTTTGCGAGTGTTATCGCATCCTACCGTCGCATCAAAAAACTTTTTAATCACGATCGGTGACCGCAGTGTGGGCGGCATGACGGCGCGGGACCAGATGGTCGGGCCATGGCAGATGCCGGTTGCCGATTGCGCCATTACGCTGAGCGATTTTTTTGCTCATGCCGGCGAAGCGATGTCGATCGGTGAACGCACACCGCTGGCACTGATCGATTCTGCTGCTGCTGCGCGGATGGCGGTGGGCGAAGCGATCACCAATCTGGCGGCTGCACCGGTAGCGAGTTTGTCCGAGGTAAAACTCTCGGCAAACTGGATGGCGGCAGCTTCTTTTCCGGGTGAAGATGCCTTGTTGTTCGATGCGGTGAAAACGGTCGGTATGGAATTGTGTCCCGAACTCGACATCAGTATTCCGGTCGGCAAGGATTCGCTGTCGATGCAGGCGCAATGGCAAGCGGACGGTGTCGAACAAAAATCGGTATCACCAGTGTCGCTGATCATCACCGCGTTCGCGCGCGTGAACGACGTGCGTGCACAACTCACGCCGCAACTGCAAAAAAGTATTGATTCGGATTTATGGCTTATTGGCTTGGGTGCAGGCAAGTCGCGGCTGGGCGGCAGCGTATTGGCGCAGTGCTATGAAAAATTCGGCGGCGCGTGTCCCGATCTTGATGACGCCCATTTACTGCGTTCATTCTTTGATTTGATTCAGGCCGCGCGTGCCGATCAGCTGCTGCTCGCCTACCATGACCGCTCCGATGGCGGTGCATTCGCGGCGCTCTGTGAAATGGCTTTTGCCAGCCACATGGGCCTGGATTTACATCTGGATGGGTGGGGCGAAGACGCCTTTAAAGTATTGTTCAATGAAGAACTTGGTGCCGTGGTGCAAGTGGCTAGCGAAGACCGAGCAGCGTTCGCCGATTTAGTCAATCGATTTGAATTGACCCACTGCGCCCAAATTATCGGTAAGCCAGTGTTGCAACCGGTTATTCGCGTCAATGAAGAGCGCGAAACGCATGTGGAGTGGTCGTGGCAGGAGGCATTCGATGCCTGGTGGCAAGTGACGCACGCAATGCAGAAGCTGCGCGACAATCCGGAATGCGCCGATAGCGAGAAGGAAATTGCACGTGATTTCGAAGCGCCGGGATTGCAGGCGCAACTGTATTTCGATGCCAACGAAGATATCTCGGCACCTTACATCAATCGAGGCGTTCGTCCGCGCGTTGCGATCCTGCGCGAGCAGGGCGTCAACTCGCAAATTGAAATGGCTGCCGCATTCGACAAGGCAGGTTTTACGGCGGTTGACGTGCATATGTCTGATTTGATTGCCGGGCGCGTCAATTTGCAGGAATTCAAAGGCTTCGCTGCCTGCGGTGGTTTTAGTTACGGCGATGTATTGGGTGCTGGCCGCGGCTGGGCAACGTCGATTCTGGAACGTCCGGCAATTCGCCAGCAATTCGCCGAGTTTTTTGCCCGCAATGACAGCTTCAGTCTGGGTGTCTGCAACGGTTGCCAAATGTTGGCGCAATTAAAAAGCATGATTCCCGGAGCCGAACACTGGCCGAGATTCTTGCGCAATCGTTCCGAACAATTCGAAGCGCGTTTGGCATTAGTCGAGGTGCAGGCATCGCCGTCCTTGTTCTTTGCAGGTATGCAGGGATCGCGTATGCCGATCGTGGTTTCTCATGGCGAAGGCCGCGCTGTTTTCGATGCGCCCGAGCACATCATGCAGGCACAAGTCGCCATGCGTTTCATTGATGGAAGTGGTGTTATCACGACACAATATCCGTTAAATCCCAATGGCTCTCCCGAAGGCATCACTGGCCTGACCAGCACTGATGGTCGTAGCACCTTGTTGATGCCGCATCCCGAGCGTGCCCATCGCAGCGCCCAGATGAGTTGGCATCCGGCTGATTGGCAAGAGGCATCACCTTGGTTGCGGATGTTCAGGAATGCCAGAGTTTGGGTAGGCTAAGACTTAAGAAATCGGTCGGACTTAGTAGGCCGGAGTGATTTGTAGGAGGGCTTTCTGGGCCCGACAAGTTGCCAACTCTGCTAAAGTTTAGCCTCCAATTTGGAGATATTCGTGAACGCGGCCTTGAACGACAACCCGGAAGCCACAGCAGAAGAACGTATTGCCCAGGTGTTGCTGGCAAAAGGACGCCTGAAAGAAGCCGACCATAGTCGTGCCCTGCGTCTGCAAACGGAGTCGGGTGGTGCATTGTCGGGCTTGCTGGTGCGTCTGGGCATGGTGTCCGAACGCGACATGGCGGAGGCCAGTAGCGAAGTTTTCGGTCTACCTTTGGTTTATTCGAAAGATTGCCCCGAATCACCGCCGGAGAATCTGGCTCTGACGGTGCGATTCATGAAGCAACAAGCGGTTTGCCCTATCTTCGAAAAAGACGAAGTGATCGAATTGCTGGTCGCCGATGCGCAGGACGAGTATGCCGCGCAGGCCGTTGCCCTCGCTACCGGAAAACAAGTCAGGATAATGGTCGGCTTACGCTCGGAAATTTCGGACTTGATCGAACGATATTACGGTCAGGGTCGTAGTGCCATGGGGGCCATCGTCGAGAATATCGGTGACGATTCCACCAGTGGCGATGAAGACGATGTCGAACATCTGCGTGATCTCGCTTCCGAAGCGCCGGTCATCCGCCTGGTCAATCTGATCATCCAGCGTGCGGTCGAATTACGTGCTTCTGACATCCACATCGAGCCTTACGAAAATCGCCTGAAAGTTCGTAACCGTGTCGATGGCGTGTTGATCGATGGCGAATCACCGCCGGCCAATTTAACCGCCGCGATTATTTCGCGCATCAAGATTATGGCGAAGTTGAATATTGCCGAACGCCGCCTGCCGCAGGATGGTCGCATTATGGTTCGCGTTCAGGGCAAGGAACTGGATTTGCGTGTCAGTAGCGTACCGACTGCCCATGGTGAATCGGTCGTCATGCGTTTGCTCGATCGTGAATCGGTCGTGCTGGATTTCAAGGCACTCGGTTTTACCGACGAGTTCATGGACGATTTCCTCAAGGTGCTTGAACAACCTCACGGGATTTTACTGGTGACCGGACCCACCGGCTCAGGTAAAACCACCACGCTGTATGCGGCGCTGAATCAGTTAAATACACCTGACGTCAAAATCATTACAGTGGAAGACCCGGTCGAATATCAAATCGAGGGCATTAACCAGATTCAGGCCAAGCCGCAAATCGGACTGGATTTTTCAAATGCCTTGAGAAGCATCATGCGACAAGATCCGGACATCATCATGATTGGTGAAATGCGCGATCTGGAAACCAGCAAGATTGCGATTCAATCGGCATTGACCGGGCACCTGGTGCTCTCGACCCTGCATACCAATAATGCCGCCGGCGGAATTACCCGTTTGCTCGATATGGGTGTGGAAGATTATTTACTGACCTCCACCGTCAACGGAATTCTCGCACAACGGCTGGTTCGCAAACTGGAACCAACCCATGCGGAACGCTATGTCGCCTCCGAAGAACAGATCGAAAAATTCAATCTGCGTAAATTCCAACCGCATGGCCCCATTTATCTGTACCACCCGAAACCTTCCGCACTCACAGCGACCGGTTATCTGGGTCGCACCACGATTATGGAATTTCTGGTGATGAACGACGGCTTGCGAAAGCTTGTCATGCAGCACGCCGGCACCGGTGCGATCGAGCACGCGGCGCGCGATGGCGGCATGCGTTCGATGTATGAAGACGGATTGTTGAAAGCCATGCTAGGTGTCACGACGGTCGAAGAAGTCTTGCGCGTGACGGAAGAAGCCTGATATGCCCCTGTTCCGCTACAAGGCCCTGTCCTCGGCGGGCGAAAACCTGACCGGTCAAATGGAAGCCGCTTCGCCGGATGAAGTGATTGCGCGTTTGCAAGAGCAGGGTTATTTGCCGATTGAGGCGCAACGTTCCGACAATTTGTCGGAGCAGGGCAGTTTGTTTTCGTTCCTGAAAAAAAGTGAAATGAGCGATGCCCAAGTACTGCAATTTACCCAGCAATTAGCCACCTTGCTCGGTGCCGGTCAACCACTGGATAGAGCCCTTGGCGTGCTGCTGGAATTGCCGGAGTCAGCCAGCGCGAAAAAAATTCTTGAACGCATTCGCGAGTCTGTACGCGGCGGCGGCACCTTGTCGAATGCCCTTGAACAGCAACACGGTTTATTCTCGCGTCTAATGGTGAACATGGTGCGTGCCGGTGAAGCCGGTGGTGGATTGCAGGTCAGTTTGACGCGAGTCGCTGAGTATCTTGAACGCAGTCGCGAATTCCGCATGAAGCTGATCAATGCCCTGATCTATCCTTGCATCTTGATGCTGATGGTCGTGATCGCATTCTTTCTTCTTTTTACTTTGGTATTGCCGCAATTCGAGTCTTTGTTCGAGGATTTCGGTGCCGAAGTCCCCTGGTACACCACTGCCTTGATGTGGGTAAGCCATGTCGTGCGCGATTGGTGGTGGGTGCCGATTCCGGTGTTGATCATCGGCGGCTACTGGTTGCAACAGCAATGGAAAAATCCGGCTTGGCGTCTGGCCGTGGATCAACGGATTCTGAATTCGAAATTGTTCGGTCCACTGGTCGCCAGAATCGATACTGCAAGATTCGCCAGAACACTGGGAACATTGGTTCAGAGTGGCGTGCCCTTGCTGAACGCTTTGAACTTATCGCGCCCGGTTTTGTTTAACAATGTGTTGGGCCAATCGGTGGATGTAGCAGCTAACGAGGTAAAAACCGGATCCGGTTTGGCCTATGCACTGGCCAAGCAAAAAAGTTTCCCACGGCTTGCCGTGCAGATGGTTCAGGTTGGCGAGGAATCGGGTGAGCTGGATACCATGTTGCTGAAAGTCGCCGACACCTTCGATACCGAAGCCAATCACTCCATCAGTCGCCTGATGGC
>JAYUWO010000243.1:0-24478 GCA_043753545.1 Arenimonas sp. | reverse complement strand
GATAATGGCCGGCAACAAACTATCTTGTTTATTCCAGTCCAACGCATCGAAATTGATCGTTTCCATGACTCTTCCTCACATAATGATTTTTGTCGGGTGGGCATGGCCCACCAATTCCGTGCAATTACGGTGGGCCATGCCCACCCTACAGCCGCACTAATATTTTTTTATCGGCCAGCGCCCGCTTTAATTGGGGGATCGGAATACTTCCGTTATGAAACACGGTAGCCGCCAATGCTGCATCAACATCGGCCTGCTCAAATACATCGATAAAATGCTGGACGGCTCCGGCGCCGCCGGACGCCACTAACGGCACTTGGCATTTGTTTCGCGCAGCATGAAGTTGCTCAATATCGTAGCCATCTCGGGCACCATCGCTGCCCATGCAATTCAACACTATTTCGCCCGCGCCGCGCTCTTGTACTTCAATTATCCAATCCAAAGTCGTTTTCGAAAGCGCCTGCGTCTTGGTCGGGTCTCCAGTGAACTGCCGCACGCGCCATTGGCCGTCTTCGTCACGAAGCGAATCGATACCTACTACAACACACTGCACTCCGAATGCTTCGGCTAATTCGCTGATCAACTCCGGTCGCAAGAGGGCTGGCGTATTGATAGACACCTTGTCGGCGCCTGCATTGAGGACAGCGGCCGCTTCTTGCACGCTACGAATCCCGCCAGCGACGCAAAACGGTATATCGATCAGGTCCGACACACGCTTGACCCAATCGCGATCGACCGAACGGCCTTCCGGACTCGCGGTGATATCGTAAAACACCAATTCATCGGCACCTTCATCGCGATAGCGTTGTGCCAACTCTTCGATCGCACCCATCACGACGTGATCACGAAATTTTACGCCTTTCACGACGACGCCGTTCTTTACGTCGAGACAGGGAATAATCCGGCGACTCAACATGCGAGTGCCTCTTGCAAGGTGAAACGACCTTCCAGCAATGCGCGGCCAAGAATTGCACCGCCGGCACCGGCCGCTTTTGCATCGCGGATATCCTGCAAGGTTTTTACGCCGCCAGAAGCTTGCACGGCTATAGCCGGATATCGTTTTGCGATTTCGCTGTACAAATCATTATTCAAACCCGTCAACATGCCGTCGCGTGCAATATCGGTACAGAGCAAATGACGAAGGCCAGCACCCTGATAGAAGTCGAGCATCTCGAACAAGATTTTCTCCGATGCTTCGGTCCAGCCCTTTACCGGCAATTGCCAAACGCCGTTTTCATCTTGCCGAGTATCCAGAGCAACAGTAATTCGTTCGGCACCAAATTGCGCAATGCAGTCGGCAATCAACTCCGGCTGTTTGACTGCAAGCGTGCCGATAACGACACGATCCATGCCGGCATTCACCAGTAATTCGATATCGTCACGACTACGAATTCCGCCACCGGACTGTATTTTCAGACCAAAGGTTTTTTGCATGAAGCCGGCGATATCCCGCAGTGTATAGGCACCGACTTTTGCAGCATCCAGATCGACCAGATGCAGCCATTGTGCTCCGGAATTGCGGTAGTTTTTTGCTACTTCGAGCGGATTATCCGAATACGAAGTCTCCTGCGCATAGTCGCCTTGCAGTAAACGCACGACGCGACCTTCGCGGATATCAATGGCGGGATAGATGGTGAAATTCATAAGGATAAAAAATTCTTGAGTAAGCGCGCACCCGCCGTACCGGAGCGCTCGGGGTGAAATTGCGCCCCCATGACATTGCCTTTCTGCACGATAGCGGAAAATGTATTGCCATGATTTGTTTGTGCCAGCGTATATCCGGACACATCGGCCGCGTAGCTGTGGACAAAATACACATCGGCGGCATGCAAACCATCGCAAAGCGAACGCGTCGTATTGACCTTAAGCTTGTTCCATCCCATGTGCGGTATTCGGATACCGGGTTGCCCTTGCAATTTCTTCACTCGTCCCGGCAATAGACCCAGACATTGGGTATCACCTTCGTCCGAGCTATCAAACAGCAATTGCATGCCCACGCATATACCGAGCAAGGGTTGCTGAATTGTCGGGATGACATCGATCAATCCGTTCTCATGCAGCCTGTCCATCGATACTTTCGCCGCGCCAACACCCGGCAAAATAACGTGTGTTGCATTACTGATTTTGACCGGATCCGACGTTACCGGTGCATCCACCCCCATGCGGGCAAATGCTGCCTGCACCGAGCCAAGGTTTGAACCGCCGGAATCCAGCAAGACTAATCGAACACTCACAGCACACCCTTGGTCGATGGCAAATCGCTGCCGGATCGTTTGATTGCTTCGCCCAGCACGCGGGCAAATACCTTGAAGCAGGCTTCCACCATGTGATGCGCATTGTCGCCCTGCACTTTCAGGTGCAGATTCATGCCGGCGGTTTCGCAGATCGACCGGAAAAAATGCGGCACCAGTTCAGTAGCAAGATCGCCAACCGTTTCACGCGGAAAGTTACCCTCAAAGACAAAATACGGACGACCGGAGAGATCCAGCAAGGCACTGGCATTGGTTTCGTCCATCGGCAAACTGAAGGCGTAGCGTGCGATGCCGCGCTTTTCACCGAGCGCCTGTTTCAAAGCTTGTCCCAATGCCAAGGCCGAATCTTCCACAGTGTGATGCTCGTCAATGTGCAGGTCACCGGCGCAGGTCAGTTCCAGTGCCGTACCGGAATGTTTGCCCAATTGTTCCAGCATATGATCGAAAAAACCAAGCCCGGTGGCGATCACTGGATTGGCAGAGCGATCCAGATTCCAGTTCACCCGGATTTTGGTTTCTTTCGTTATGCGTTCGATATTTCCGATTCGGGGAGAGTCGACAAGAACATGGGCGATTTCAGCCCAGGAATAATTTGACGCCCCCAGACGAAAACCTTTCACCCCGAGATTGGCGGCAAATTTCATATCGGTTTCGCGATCACCAACCATGGCGCAGGATTGCAGATCAATCGTACGATCGCGCAAATAATGCATCACCATGCCAATACCGGGTTTGCGATTGGGTGAATTGTCTTCGGGTCTCGTTGGATCAATCAGAACTTCGCGAAAGGTGATTCCCTGCGAAGCCAAAATTTGCAGTAACAAAGCTTGCGGGCCTTCGAAGTTTTCCTGAGGAAAGCTCGCCGTGCCCAAACCATCCTGATTGGACACCATCACGAATTCAAAGCCCGCGTCGCGGCATTTGCTCAAGGCCGGGATTACGCCTTCGACCAGACGGAATTTTTCGTAGGCATCAATCTGCTCGTCGGCCGGCTCTTCAATCAGAACACCATCACGATCGATAAATAAAATTTTGCTCACGCGATGCTCTCCAGTGCTTTCAATAAAACATCGTTTTCTTCGGGCGTTCCGATCGATATTCTCAATGCATCGCTCAACACCGGATTGGCTCGCATATCGCGAATGACTACGCCGGCATTCAGGCAGGTCTGAAAAGCCTTTTCCGCATCGCTAAAACGTGCCAAAAGATAATTTCCCTGCGAAGCATAGACCTTATTGATAATTTTCATGTCCTGCAGTCTGGTAAAAACGCGGTTTCTTTCCGCTATCGATATTTCTGCACGTTGTTTTGCCAAGGCCACATTGCTTTCCGTCAGCCCTGCCAAGGCCTGCACCGCACAAGGTGTTGGCACCGGATAAGGCGCGCAAATATTTTTCAGCACACGGATGATATTTTCCTGTGCCATGACAATGCCAATGCGTGCCGACGCCATGGCATAGGCTTTGGAAAGCGTTCTGAGCACCACGATATTTTCGAATTCTTCTAGCAACCCAATGGCCGACCCAGTTTCATTAAACTCGCCATAGGCTTCATCCACAACCACGACCGCCTTGTGTTTGCAGGCATTGGCCAGCACACGAATTTCATCCAGTGAAACCGATTGGCCGGTTGGATTTGCCGGTGTGCATACGAACACGACCTTGATCGGCTCCTGTTCTATCTTTTCAAGCGCATTGGACAGATCAAATCGCCATTGGCTTTCATCATCGATCAGTGGAACTTCAAAAACTTTGGCATTTTGTACCCGGGCACAAACGGCATACATCCCGAAAGTCGGCGGTGCAATCAAGACACCCTCCCGCCCTGCTGCACAAAAGGCACGCATCAGCAAATCGATGCCTTCATCGCTGCCGCGGGTAATCATCAAATTCGGCATCAAGATGCCATAAACTTCCGACAAACGTTTCACCAATTCCTGCGGCTGTGGCTCGGGGTATCGATTGAGATTTAAGCCGTTATCGGCACCATTCGGCCACGGCGATTCATTGGCATTCAGCCAAATATTGCCGGTGACATTGGCGCGGCGAGCCGAGGCATAGCCGGCGAATTCACGCAGATCTTCACGCACCAGATCAAGCACACTCACGGCACATCCATCCGCAGCAAGACCGAATTGGCATGCGCCTGCAAGCCTTCTGCGCCTGCCAAAATCACCGCACACGGGCCGATAGTATCCAGACCGGTTTTAGTCACCGTTTGAATGCTGATGCTTTTCTGGAAACTGGCGACGCTGACACCGCTGTAGGAGCGCGCAGCACCATTAGTCGGCAGAACATGATTGGTGCCCGAGCAATAATCACCGAGGGATTCCGGCGCATAGTCACCAAGAAAAATCGACCCAGCCGATTTCACTTTAGGCAAAAATTCGCGGGGGTTGCGCAGGGCGAGAATCAAATGTTCCGGTGCATACATGTTGTTGATCTCGATCGCGCTGTCGATGCTTTCTACTTCGATGGCGCGCGAATTCTCAAGTGCTTTCTCGGCGACGGCTTCGCGTGGAAGCATGGCCAGTTGTTTTTTAACTTCGACGCCCACCTTGGCAATCAATTGGGCATCGTTACTGAGCAGGATCACCTGCGAGTCTGGGCCGTGTTCGGCTTGCGATAATAAATCCGAGGCAACAAATACCGGGTTGGCACCGGCATCGGCAATCACCAACACCTCCGAAGGGCCCGCCGGCATATCAATTGCGGGGCCACCAGGCATCGTCGAGACTTGCTGTTTGGCCTGCGTGACATAACTGTTGCCCGGTCCAAAAATCTTGTCGCAACGCGGAATAGTTTCAGTACCGAATGCCATTGCGGCAATCGCCTGCGCGCCGCCGACTTTGAATACTTTCGTGATTCCACATAATTTCGCCGCAACCAGTACGGCAGGGTCAGCCTCGCCGTTACTGCGGGTTGGGGTGCACAAGATGACTTCATCGCACTGGGCGATTGCTGCCGGAACACCTAACATCAACGCCGTTGATGGCAACGGTGCCGTGCCGGCGGGGACATACAAACCGACCGTGCCGATGCCGCGTAATATTCTTCCGCAACGAACGCCTTCAGCAGTGTCGATTTCAAATTCCGTGGGTTTGCCGGCCTCATGCCAAAGCTGCAAGCGAAGCTTTGCTTCGAGCATGGCGGTTTTCAGTTCGTCACTCACGGTTGTTTCGGCTCGACTGAATTCTTCATCTGTCACACGAAATGAAGCCACTTCAACGCCATCGAATCGTCTCGTAAGCGCGCGCAATGCCGTGTCGCCATCCGCCGCCACCTGCTCGATGATTCGCGCGACATTGTCTGTTAGCTCTTTTTGCGTGGCCTGTATCGGCCTTCGCATAAGCTCCTGTCTTAAAGCATCCGTACATTGATTCCAGTTGTAGGTTTTCATGCCAGCATTTGCTCCACCGGCAAGACCAGCAAATTGGAGGCTCCGGCGCGTTTCATATCTTCGAGTCGTTGCCAGGTCATCGCACTTCGGCAAAGCACCTGCACCCCGACTTCCTCTGCGCGGCCTTCCAGACTCATCACGGTCGGCAATTCGGCATCGGGCAAGAGTTTCATCAATTCAGGCAATACCATTCGCCGACTTTGGAATAGCACGAGCTTGCTGGCTCGCAAACTCAACACACCTTCCAGTCTGCGCAACAACATTGCCGCGAGATCGGCACGTTCATCGCCGAAGGGCTTTGCCGGCCCGGCCAAAACGGCTTCACTTTGCAAAATAACCGCCACTTCCTTCAATTGATTGGCGACAAGCGTTGCTCCGGAAGACACTAGGTCACAGATGGCTTCTGCCTTTCCGAGGCGAGGTGCAATTTCGACTGAACCCGACAGCAATACGGCTTCAGCATCGAGTTTTTGTTCGGCAATCCAACGGCGCAACAAATTGGGATAGCTGGTGGCAATTCTTGTACCGTTCAATCGCGATAAATCGGCGCCCTCCCATTCATTAGGAACGGCTACCGATAAACGACAGCGTCCAAAGCCCAGCGGCTTGATCACTTTGAAAGCGTCCTCCAGTCCTTGCGAGACACGTTCCGCGGCCTGTTCTTCCAGTACATTCTGGCCAACCACACCTAGATCGCAGACACCTTCGGCAATCAGGCCCGGAATGTCATCGTCGCGCACGAGAAGTAAATCAATCGGCAGCGATTCGCCGTAGCAAAACAATCGGTCGCGGCTTTCACGAAACTGAAGCCCTGCCCGTGTCAGCAGATCGCGTGCGGGGTCCGACAATCGGCCGGATTTTTGAATAGCTATACGTAAACGGTCGTGCGAGCGCATGACGAATTCCTGTTTGATATATTTCGTTAGTGGTTTGTTTTGACGATGCCGAGACGCTTGGCGGCTGCGTGATAGCCGCCAGTTCCGGTATTCAGCGTGCGGGCAACACGGCCAATAGTGGTGACACTGACGCCGGTATGTTCGTGAATTTCACGATACGGCATTTCGTTGAGAACGTATGGAACGACTTGCCAGCGATCGACCAGAGCTTCCATTTCAGCTGGCGTGCACAGATCCTGAAGAAAAGCCTTGATATCGGAGCTGTTTTTCAGGGCCGCAATCGCCTGCGCCAAGGCTTCAAGGCCCTGCTTCATCGGCACTTCCGGTGTGATTTCGCGCTTTTTCATTACGCTAATGTAATAGCGTATTAATACATTGTCAAGCTTGATGAGTGACAAAATCTCGATCACGTCATACTGTGTAGCTGTTCAGGGGGGAACCGGCGACACCATGCTTCGACATCTCATCTTGTTTGTCTTAATTCTCACGCTGGCTTTCCTCGCTGGGGATGCATCTGCGCAAACCAATGTGGCCGTCATGGACTCGGCACGCAGCAGACTGGACCTGTCGCCACACGTGAAATATTTTCACGATACCGATGGTCGCGATGATTCGGCGGAAATGTTCGATCTGGCAAAAGCGGGGAAATTCAAACCCCTGCCAAACGGCAATGCCACCTTTGGCTTCAGTAAGGGTGCCTACTGGTTTCACAGCCATCTTTTCAATCAGGACAATACCGAGCAGCGCTGGTTATTGGTTCTGCAGTATCCGCTGCTCGATTACGTCGATATCTATTTGCGTTATCCGGACAATCATGTCGAGCATCTGACTTCCGGCGATATGCAGCCGTTCTCTGCACGCTCAATCCGATACCGGCAGCCAAATTTCTGGATTGATCTGCCGCAAAAAACCCAGGTGGAGTTACTGGTGCGTGTCTCGAGTAAAAGTTCGATACAAGCCCCGCTCGCCATCTACACCACCAGTGCATTTGCCGAGATGGAACGCGACGCGCAACTGGGCATCGGCATCTACAACGGCATATTGTTTGCCTTGTTTTGCTACAACCTCATTTTGTGGCTGACCCTGCGCGACCAAAACCATTTCTGGTACATGATGCATATCAGCGGTTTCGGTCTCGTACTTTTTTGCCTGAACGGATTGGCATTCGAGTACCTCTGGCCGAATTCTCCGTGGCTGGCCAATCATGCCATTCCTCTTTCCATGTGTTTTTCACAACTTGCGATGCATCAGTTCGCCAGGCTTTTCCTCAACATGAAGGAGATGTCCACTCTGGCAAATCGCATTGCGCTCGGCTTTATCGCATTTTATTGTTTGATGGGGCTGGCATCGCTGTTCATTGATTACGCCACAGCGGTAAAACTGACCACATATACCGTATTTCCGGGAATCATTTTCGTATTGACTCAGGCGGTTGTTGCCATTAACAAAGGTTATCGTCCGGCAAAATTATTCCTGATCGCCTGGGCAACCCTGTTGCTCGGCACCTTTATATACGCATCGGTTTCCTTCGGTTTGCTGCCTAAGGTATTCATCACCGAATACGGCATCCAGATTGGCTCTGCGATGGAAATGATTTTATTGTCGTTCGCTCTTGCCTATCGTTACGCAAATTTGCGAAACGAGAACATCAAGATCATTTACGAAGCGAACGACAAACTTGAAAGCAATGTCGCCAAACGAACTTCCGAATTGAGCCTGGCGCTGGAACAACTGGCCGATGCCAATATGCGCCTGCGTGAGTCGAGCCAGCGCGATGCACTCACGGGCCTTCATAACCGCCGCCATTTCCGTGAAGTATTCGAACAAATGCTGCGGCAGACCTCTGAACGCCGCCAGCCCCTCGGCGTTATTTTGCTAGATTTGGATTACTTCAAGAAAATCAACGATACCTACGGGCATCTGGTTGGTGACGAATGTTTACGATCACTCTCGAAAACTATCACCATGACCATGACCGGCTATAACGCCATCATTGCCCGTTTCGGCGGGGAGGAATTTGTCACGGTCATTCCCAACGTGACAGCGGAAAAATTGGCATTGATCGCGGAAGAATTAAGATCAAGAATCGAAAGTGAAAACATCAATATCGGCGCTCAGAGCATCACGATGACCGCGAGCCTTGGCACATTTTCAGTCACAGAGAATAAACACATCAGCCCGGATCAGGCGCTGCATCAAGCCGATGAGGCGCTTTATATCTCGAAAAACAATGGCCGCAACCGTGTCAGTGTTGGAAAAGAAGCCCACTGACAGGTTGGTAGAAGCCTTTCATCAAAATAATTATTTACTGGTGTCTGGGCTTGCCTTCGCTGCCATCAGTAATTCACCTTGATCAAACAATGACAACACGGTGCGGATATCTCCATCCATGGCACGATCTTTCGCCATGAAGCTCACTTCGTCTCTCAAGCGCTGCCATACTGCACGCACCGCAGGGCTGGGATGGAATTCTTCGGAGTCCGCCAATTCAACACGCAAGGATTCTACTTCCATAATAAACGCGGCGTAATCGGGCGAATCTTTCAAGGGAGCGTTCTGGATTTTATTTGAAAGTCCTTCGGCATCCGAACTTCTCGCCAATTCGCGTGCAGCATTGATCATATCGCGACGGTAGTCCAAAGCCTGTGCCGCGGTGTAAATTTCGAGCGCAATGACGTGAGCCAGATCATGCGTCATTTCGAGTACGTGACGTGCTTCATTCGCGCCCATCGACACATGGTCTTCGGCATTTGCACTAGTGGGAATGGAATACACCGAAGCCGGATGTGCACGCGAAGCCAGATCATTGACCAAGGCCGCTGCGGTGTATTGCACGATCATGAAACCCGATTCGGTCGCATCTTCATTGCCGATCAAAAACGGTGGCAAACCATCATTCGTTGCCGGATCGACAAGCTTATTCAAGCGGCGTTCCGAAATGCTGGCCAATACGGGAATGGCGGCTTTTACATAACTCATCACCAAGGCCAACGGCATACCGTGGAAATGACCGGCGGATACCACCTGATCTTCGATATGGCGCGGATTTTCGAAATCCGGAAATATCAATGGATTATCGGTGACCGAGTTCAGTTCAACATCGAGTACACGTTTTGCTTGTTCGACAGCATCACGAACCGCGCCATGCACTTGCGGAATGCAACGCAGCGAATAGGAATCCTGCGGCTGATGTTTCTTGCCGCCACGAAATGGTTTGAAGCGCTGGTAGAAACGTTCGCGACCATGACGCTGGTTTAGTGGCACCCAATCCCAGGCAATATCAAATGCCAACGATTCATTCGCTTCGGTATTCCAGCAACCGGGCTGCCAGGATTTGAATTTCGGCACAAGGTGATAGGCGATATCGGACAAAGTCGAATCGTCCAGCAACTCGCGTAGATGTTTGGCGGAACGCACCTGGCCGGGATGCGGACGCAGTGCATGCACATGCTCATCAAACGCCCGTACGCGACCGGCAAAGGCATCAATCGTCATCGCAGCGGCGACGTCGGCGGTATCGAGAATTTCATCCAGCTTGTTGACGGCCAAAACACCGGTCGCGAGCATTTGCGCAGTGCCGTTATTGAGCGCCAGACCCTCCTTGTGCGACAAACGAATCGGTTGCAACCCGGCACGTTTTAACGCTTCGGCACCCGGCATGCGTTCGCCTTGATAAAACGCTTCGCCACCACCGAGCAACACGATGGCCAGATGCGACAGCGGCGCTAAATCACCACTGGCACCGACCGAACCTTTTTGCGGTACGACCGGCACGATGCCCGAATTGAGCATTGCAGTTTGTGCCTGCAACGTGGAAACGCGAATGCCGGAATGTCCACGCATTAATGTGTTGATGCGGATGACCAACATCGCACGTACGACATCGGCACCGAAGGGTTCGCCGACGCAGACGGCATGGGTGACGATCAGGTTACGTTGTAATTCTTCCAGTACCGATTCATCGGAGTTATCTGGTTGACGCAGGCGATGTGCACCGAGCAATTTATCGGCATTGCTGCCGAATCCGGTGGATACACCATAAATGGGCTCCTGCTTTTGGACCTGTTCGGCCAGAAAATCGGCAGCACGTTGCACTTTTTCCAATTGCTTTGCATCAAGTTCCACCGTGGCGCCGTAAGCGACGGCAACCACTTGCTCGCGGGTCAATGATTGTCCATCCAATCGAATCGGTTTCATTATTCTTACTGCCCTTTCAAAGCACGTTGTTGTTCTATTTCTACCTTGAGTGCTGCGGCCAGTTCCGCACGCGGCAATTCGAATTGTTCCTGACGTCGCAAATCTTTCACGGTAACAACGCCACGTGATATTTCATTTTCTCCGCACAGCACCATGAAGTGAACACCGGCACGATCGGCATATTGGAATTGTTTTGCGAGCTTTTTACTTTCCAACTGCACTTCGGTGTTGATACCGGCTCCGCGCAAAAGCTGGGCTAGCTCCAAGGCTTGCTGCAGATAGGCTTCATCCATCAGGCCGACCAAGGCTTCTACCGAACTTTCAGCGCTCGAAATAATGCCTGCTTCACGCAACTGCCAAAACAGGCGGGTCGCACCGATCGAAATCCCTACACCCGGCAAATGGGATTTCGAATAATGACCGGCCAGATTTTCGTAGCGACCACCGGAACATACCGAACCAATTTGCGGGTATTCATCCAGCGTGGTTTCGTACACGGTACCGGTGTAGTAATCCAGTCCGCGGGCAATCGAGAAATTCACCGCGTAATTTTTTTCCGGTACGCCGTAGGCTTTCAGCAAATCAATCACTTCGCGCAATTCGGCAACGCCTTGGTTAAAGCCGTCACTGCCCTGCCCCAGTTTATCTAGTTGCGCGACGGCGTCGGCGTGTGAATTACTGCGTGTTTGTACGAAATCGAGAATTTTTTCGGTGACCTCGGCGCTTAGACCAAAAGTTTCGCCAGTCAGGGTTTCACGAACATAGTCGGCGCCACGTTTGTCGAGCTTGTCGACTTCACGCAAGACCAGCATTTGTTTTTCGCCATCGGCAACACCGAGGTTTTCGAAAAAGCCGCGCATCAATTTTCGATTGTTCAACTGGATGGTGAATGCACCGAAACCCAGCTCCGTGAATACGGCATTGATCACGGCCGGCATTTCGGCATCGTAACGCACCGACAGCGAATCCTTGCCGATAACATCGATATCGCATTGATAAAATTCGCGGAAGCGACCGCGTTGCGCTCGTTCGCCACGATAAACCCGCTGCATTTGGTATCGGCGAAACGGGAACGCCAAATCATGCTCGTGTTCGGCAACGTAACGGGCCAAGGGCACGGTCAAATCGAAGCGCAAAGCCAATTCCGGGGTACCGCCCTGTTCGAGCGCACCGGTGGATTGCACGAAATACACCTGTCGTTCGGTTTCGCCACCGGTTTTGGTTAGGAGGACATCCGACAGCT
Organism: Arenimonas sp.; assembly: GCA_043753545.1. GTDB lineage: Bacteria > Pseudomonadota > Gammaproteobacteria > Xanthomonadales > Xanthomonadaceae > Arenimonas. The sequence goes on along the minus strand of JAYUWO010000243.1, from coordinate 12,491 downwards.
CGAATACCGGGGTTTCCACGGGCAGGAAACCATAACGTTCAAAATTACGTCGAATGACATCCAACATGCGTTGAAAGGCAATTTGGTCGCGCGGCAAAAGCTCCATGACGCCGGGCGGTGTACGTGGCTTAATCAAGGTATGACTCCTGGTTTAAGCCACCATTTTACCGTGAATCATGTGCTTGGTGCGTGCCAGCCCCGCGCGATGGTATCCAAATAGCATAATCCTCAAGGGTGTAGCTCCGTTTGGGGAGCAACACGTTCGGGACTTAGAGGCAGCAGGTTCCGACCCATCAGATCCAGCTCAAAATACTGAGCTTTACACCCGGCCATGATGACTAGCGCTTGGCTGATCCCGGCTTTTTACCGCCTTGATCCGATATGCGGTTGCCGCCTTCACGATGCTGCTCTTCGGGTTCAATTCCGCGACGACGGGTGGACTGATTCTGGTCCAGTCCCGATGGTTTGCCGGGCGTATCTTGCTGATATTTCGGTTGCTTGTGTTTATCGCTCATTGTTATCTCCTCAAAGGGTGAGCACGAATGGCACGCAATGTTTCCAAGCCGTACCATTGATGCCAAAACATAATGCATGCTCAGCACCGGCATCTCCATGCGGTAACGCACAGAAAGCTACGTCTATCGAATCAGCCCGCATATTGCTTTAGTGCAAACACCAAGCACGCTATTAATTCAGAAAATAATAAGCTTCAGCGCAAGCGGTAGTAACAGCATAAAGGCCAATGCACGGCGAACTTGAAACGAAATGGTAGCTGTATTCCCGGGAGCTTCCGTCTTTTCCGTACTCCATTTCAAGCCAAACAAGGGCCGCAACAAGTTCACCCGACGAATAATTTCGTAACTCAAGATGCAAGCAGCAAACGTCCCCGCAATGACCATCAATGGCTCTAGTATCGGACCCAGTTGATAGGGTGCGAGTACGAACGCCAACACCACGATAAATGACTGGTGCACGATGTAATACGGCAACACGGCATCATTCAAATATTCAAGTTTCCTGTTTGGCTTGTTCAAGTACACGGCGGCATAACCTAGCAACGCCAGAACGCCTGACCAAGCATTAAATATCGCAACCAAACCCAGCCATTCCGCCCACCACATGGCTTTCAACGCCGGATTGAGCCAGACAATAAAATAGGCGAATAAAATAGCGATATAACTGGCAATCATAATCGCCAGAAATGTTTGTCTATGTCGCTTGATTTGCTCCCACAGGCCGACATTCCAACCGATCAAATATCCGTACAGTAAAAAGGTAAACCCAGTCGCACCTCTATCCTCGGGCAATGCGATGCTGACGATAATCAAGGGTATCAGCGGCAAGAAATATAGACCGAGTACACCAGTTTTATTGGCCAGAAAATCAACACCTGCCTGGACGAAACGACTGTTCAGTAGTGGGGAAAGGCATAAAGTGACCAGGGAAAAAGCCCATAACTCCCGCAGATACCAAAGATGATTAACATCGATATGCGGCAATATTCCGTCCGTATATTTTTCGAAAATCGGGTTATCCAGATCAAAAAACAGCTGATAAAACTGCCAATAGCCCATATTCAGCTCGCCCTTTCCAGTCATTTCGACATATAACTGAGGCGGTACGACGACTAAAATGCCGAACAGAACCGGCAATAGCAGCCTTAAACTTCGACCAGTCACAAACCGGAACGCTGTCATTTTTTGCAAAACGAACCGAATCGATATACCCGATATCACCCAAAGCAGAGGCATCCGCCATTGATTGACCAGTAACATCAGGCCTTCCAGCGGCTGGCTCAGATATTGGCTCTTGTAATGGAAGCCCCAATTGGCCACGTACAACATCCCGATATGGTAGAAAATCAACAAGCCGAAGACCAATACCCGTAGCCAATCGAGGTCATGGCGACGGGTAAGAAGGTTTGATTGAGCATCCCTTAGTACGGTCATTATTTATTTCCCGAAAAAGAGGAAGCGTTTGTTTGAAATGTTTTGCTCGCAGACATAGGACCATTCGCAGCTTCTTTTGAAGCCGAATATGTTTTAAGACCGAAGCAAGCTCGCAACCATGGAATGCGTTTAACGATTTCACTAATCAACCAGCATCCTGCAATCGTCCCCAGCAATAACAAAAGTGGCTCTGAAATTGGTCCGAGCTTGTACCGGCTCAGCCAGAAACCCAGTCCCACAATCAGGCTTTGATGCAGGATGTACCACGGGTAGACCGATTCGTTTGCCCAGGGCAACCAACGAAACGGACGATTCAGCAAGGCATATGACCAACCCAGAATCGCCATCAGCATTGTCCAGATATAGAAATTACGAAGACACCAAATGAATGCTTCCAGCCAATCGGGAATCTCGTCCGGCAACAAGATCACCATGCTGATGTAAGGGATAAATATCAGCAGCGCGTTGGCTAGACTGAGGCGGCGAAGACGAAGCACTTCGTTCCAGAAACCCTCATTTCTAGCAATCAGATAGCCATATAAAAACACGGTGAAATACACGGCATTGCGATACCAGTCATGAATGAAGTCACCGGTTTCCGGGAAACTTTCCTGCAATGTCAGTGTATAAAAAATTAGTGGCAGCGCAGGCAATATCAATAAGGCCGGGCCACGCAAGTCGGTAAATAATGCTGTCAGTTTCTTTCCCGCTGAAGTAGCCAGTGGCTTGGCTAGTAATGCCAACGCCAACGTATAAACCCACAGATAAGCCAGATACCAGAGATGATTCCAGGTAAAGCCGTGTTCCCAGCCGTCGAATGCCTCCTTGGGCCAGGGCTTTCCGCTGTAATAGTCGAGCATGAAGTTCAAAAACCCCGGCTCCACCAGTCCGTTGGAAACACCCTGAGCGTAAGGCTGAATTGGCACGATGAATGCAATACCGAATACCAAGGGCAGCATCAGACGCCAGGTACGGCTGCGAACAAAAGTCCCAATCTGACCCGGCTTAATCAAAAATGCGGCTGCAATACCCGAAATCAGAAAAATCAGATCCATCCGCCAGCGATTCACAAATAGCATCGGCCATTGCAGCCATTCGGCGATATGGCTGCTTTTTACATGCCAATCCCAATCCGCCACGTAGAACATGGCCAGGTGATAAAGAATTAATAAAAGGAAGGCGATGGCCCGCAAGGCATCGATATCGTGGCGTCGGTTCATGCAATTCTCGGCGTGTCGTTGGAGCGGCAAGAGTCGGCGCATTTGGCATTAATAGGCAGCAGAATGTGCCGAATCGTCGTGGCTGAGTGACCAATCGCGGAGTATTGGGATGAACGGCGGGATCAAAAAAGACCGCCACCCATTAGAATGCGCGAATGACTACCGATCCCCGCTCTTTTTACGAACGTTATCAACCTTATCGTCGCTGGGTCGAAATCGGATACTTTGTAGTTAACTCGCTATTGCAGGCCAGCATCAATTCTGTGGTCGTTTTGCTCGACTTGGGTCGAATCAATCTTGGTTTCGCCACTTGGCAACCCATCGTATGGGAATTTTCCAGCAATCTGATTCATCTGGCTCTTGTGCCCCTTGTTATTGTTTACGAGCGCTACTTTCCCCTGCAATACGAGCAATGGCGTCGTTCCTTATCCGCCCATGTGATCGGGACGTTCGCATACTGCCTGCTTCACGTCCTCGGCATGGTCGCCCTCCGCAAATTGGCCTATGCCATGAACGGGGCATCCTACGATTTCGGCAACTGGCCACGCGAACTGTTCTACGAATATCTGAAAGACTGGCAAACCTATGTCGGCCTATTGACGGTTATTTATGTCTATCGATTCGTACTTCTGCGATTACAGGGCGAAGCCCGTTTATTGGATCCGCCAGAAGACGGCCCGGAAATCGAGCCGGTAGAAAGGCCTGATCGCTTCCTGGTAAAAAAACTGGGCAAAGAATTCCTGATTTCCGCTGCCGAGGTTGAGTATCTGCAAGCTTCGGGTAATTACGTGAATCTGCATCTGCATTCGCGCGATTATCCGCTTCGCACGACAATGGCAGGGATTGAACCCCGCATGGATCCAAACAAATTTGTTCGAGTGCACCGCAGCTATATGGTGAATCTTGATTTCATCAAGGAAATCGAGCCACTGGATACCGGCGATGCGCGCATCCTGATGATAGATGGCAGTCTCGTTCCCTGCAGTCGACGTTACCGGGCGGCGTTGAAAAATCTGTAGGATGGGGATTGCCCACCTGAATTACACCAAAGCTATCAGGACAATTCCTGCAACCGTTTTTGCAAGATATCCAGACCCAAATTGCCTGCTGCACCCAACGAAACCCGCGCTTGCAAACTGGCTTCGGGGTTTGCACCAAAACTCGGCAATGTGGCTTTCGCGGCTTGTTGATAGGCATCGCGAAACGGTACTCCACTGGCGGCCAACTCCATCGCACAATCGGTCGCGTACATGCCCGGCTCAATTGCTGCACGCATTTTTTCGGGCTGCCATTGCATGCGACTTAATAAATCGGGCACCAAAGTTAAAGCTGTCAGGCCATGAATGAAAGCACGCAACAATGGGCCTTTGCTGAATTGCAAATCGCGGTGGTAGCCCGAAGGCAACGACAATAATGATTCAATCTCGGTGCGGGCACCGGCTACGACGGCATAACTCGCGCGAAGCAGTTCAATCAGGTCAGGATTGCGTTTATTCGGCATCAAAGAGCTACCGGTGGTGTATTCGGCTGGCAAAGTTACGAAGGAATACTCGGCACTAGTGAACAAACTTAAATCCCAGGCGAGTCTTCGCAGATCGAGCAAGGATTGAGATAATACCGCCAATGCCTGCAATTCAAATTTCCCTCGCGACAACTGCGCGTAGGTTGCGGCGACTTGAATACGATTGAATTCGAGCGCATGTGTGGTGTGTTCTCGATCAAGCGGCATATTCACACCGAAGCCGGAACCGCTGCCAAGCGGATTGGCGTTTATCCACTCGACACTGGATTTCGCAAGAACCAGATTGTCGATAAAACTCTCGGCCCAGCCGGCCCACCACATGCCGGCCGAACTGACCATCGCGCGTTGCATGTGGGTGTAGCCTGGCAGAGGCAGCATGATTTCCTTTTCGGCGCGCTGCAATGCGACCTTGGCAATTTCTTGGTTCAACACAGTGAGTTTTTTCAGGGCATCGCGAAGATACAAACGGCTGGCGACCAAAACCTGATCATTGCGACTGCGGCCGGTATGAATTTTCCTGCCGGTGTCACCCAGTTTTTCGATCAAATACGCTTCAATCGCAGAATGGGCATCTTCGTATTTATCGTCGAGAACAAATTCACCCTTGAGAAATAGTTCAGCGAGTTGTGTCAATAACTCGCACATATCGCGGCATTCTGCGGCTGTCAAAATGCCAATATTCTGTAGGCCCTCGGCATGCGCTTGACTGGCCTGGATATCAAACAGGAACAGGCTTTGGTCGTCGACAATATCGTTACCGGCCAGAAAGCGCTGGATATTTTCATTGACCGCCACGCCAGGTTTTTGCCAGAGTAGATGACTCATAGATTGATTCCTGCCAGTTCATCCAGACCGAAGGCCAGATTAAGATTTTGGATTGCCTGCGTTGCGGCGCCTTTCAACAGATTGTCCAGTGCCGACACCACGACCAGACGTTGATGGCAGGCATTCAGGCTGAAGCCCCCGATTTGCGCACCGGGCTTGTTCGCGCAACGACTGACCCATGGCGCTTCGTGCGTTACTTGAACCAATGGCTCGGCCGCATAAAAATTTTCGTAGGTTTCGATTAGCCCATGCAGTGGCATCGCGTGATTCAGATGAATATTGCTTGTGACAGACAAACCGCGAAAATACGCCGCCACATGCGGCATGAATTCGATCGCATGTCTGGATTGATAGGAAACCTCTCGCTCGTGCACGTGACCAGTGAGATGGTAAGGCATAAGATTGTCACGCAATTTTTCTGGATTATTCTTATCCGATGGCGATGTGCCGGCGCCGGAATAGCCCGACACGCCGAAACATTGCACCGGACCGGCAATCAACCCGGCAATCGGCGCGATGGCCAATTGCATCGCAGTGGCGTAGCAGCCGGGGTTGCTGACGCGCTTTTTTCCTGCCGCGTCGGCACGGGTCAGTTCCGGCAATCCGTAATACCAGTTTGAGTCAAACCGATAATCGGCCGACAGGTCGAGCAATACCGTATCGGGTGCATATTGATCCACGGCAGCGACGTATGCCGAGGCCATATCATTCGGCAATGCGAGTATCAGTGCGTCGACTGATTGCTGTGCTGCATTCTCTGCATCCAGATTCACGTAATCCAGACTACCCCGATAAGCCGGCTCATGCGCTGCGACCGATTGCCCAACCCGCTCACGCGAGGAAATGAATGCCAGATCGAAATACGGATGAGCGTCGATGATTCGAATCAATTCCGATCCGACATAACCACGGGCTCCGATTAGACCAATACTAATCGTCATGCTACTGCACCGTGACGTTGTAATTGATATTCAAGATTTTTTCTCACTGCGGGCCATTCCGTATCAAGAATTGAAAACACCACGGTATCGCGACGGGTCCCGTCAGGCATCAGCATATGATTCCGCAAAACGCCATCTTGTTTCGCGCCAAGACGCGCAATAGCATTACGCGAGCGATGGTTAAACCAGTTGGTACGGAATTCGACGGCAATGGCGCCGAGGTTTTCAAACGCGTTCGTCAGCAATAAAAGTTTTGCTTCGGTATTCAAGGCGGTGCGTTGCACATGCTGGGCATACCAGGTCCAGCCGATCTCGAGTCGCTTGTGATCGGCTTCGATATTGCAATAACGCGTACTTCCCACAACGTTTCCGTATGAATCCTTCACAACGAATGGCATTGCCTTGCCCTGCTCGCTGAGGGCCAAAGCCTGTGCAACGTATTGCCGGGTATCTTCGGTTTTTGGAACCGATGTAAACCACATATTCCACAACTCGCCGTCGCGCGCAGCCTCCTGCAAACCCGTCACATGTTCGACAGAAAGCGGTTCGAGGCTGACATGTCTGCCTCGCAAGGTTCCCGTTGCTGCCCAATGTTTGCTCATGAAATCCATTATCCCTTCAGTGTCGCCGGACGCGCCCGGCAATGATCGACGGCATACTTGATTTGATCGAAGTTTTCCAGCCCGTACCAGAACACATTCCATTTATCGCCTTTAAGACAGCCATCGGCTTCGTCGAAATAAAATTCGTTAATGGTGTTGTCGGCCCGCGAACGCCAGAACAATTGTGGTATCGCAGCCCGCATCACATGCCAAGCCGCACGACCGAGGCCTTCACCCTGTGCATCTTCGCTGACAGCAAATTTGTCCAGATGCGGAATTCCGTTTTCCAATGTCAGTACCAAGGCGGCGCGATAATGTTCACTGACGAATAAACGATAGGGCTTGGTGTTTTTGAAATAATCGACCGCCAATTTCCGGCCAAAACCGGACTCAATCAATATCTGCAGTTTCTTGCGATCGCACTGCTTCCAGCTATCAAACACATTGATTTTCTCACCGCGCCGCACAAGCGTGCCGGAACCGCGATGGGTGAACAATTCTTTTGCCAACTCGTCGGGCTTGGTGATCGAGACCGACGATGAATGTGGCAATTGCATCAGCAAATCATGGATCTGCTCAATCTTCACTTTCATGCCGGAATGCAGCCAGGGCTGCTGCATCAACTCTTGATACTCGGTGGAAAGATTGATCGAATCGATCAAGTAACCTTCGCCATCTAGCAGACCGCCGGTGCCGGTCAGGAAAATAATCTTGTAGGGCTGCAAAGTCTTGACTAGCTCATTGGCCGCCCAATCGGCATTGATATTCAGAATCTGGCCACTGGTTGTTTCCCCCAATGAAGCGATCACGGGAATCGAACCGACCTTGATCGCTGCCTGTATGGCATCGGTTTGCACTTTAACCACCTTGCCGACCAGGCCGTATTTGCGCTTGTTCAACAGATCGCATTCGAACATGCCCGATGTAATGGATGTCGCACGCACGCCGACCGCTTGCAGGGCTTCCACCAGATGCAGATTTTCCTGCTGAAATACGCGGCGCACGACCGCCAAGGCTTCCGGTGTAGTCACACGCAAGCCGTCAACGGTTTGCTTTTCGATCTTGGCCTTCTGCATTTCAAGATCAAGCTGCGGGCCGGCGCCGTGCACAACGATAGGCGTCAAGCCGACTTGCTGCAAAAACGATAGCGACGACACGAGTGCGTCGAGATCGTCACGCAGGATCGCGCCACCGACTTTCACAACGGCGAATTTCGCCGCATCGAGTTTCGAAAAGCGCTTCAGATATTGCTGAATCTCTTTCGGGCTGGCCATATTTGACAGCAGCCGAACGATGGTGGAGCGTAAATCATTCATGGAAAGGGGTGCCGACATTGGATTGTGATGGAAGCGACCTCCCCGCCAACGAGTGGCTGGTGACGGACGATGCGGTCAGTGAAACATTCTGTGCGATATTCATTTGAGCTCCATTATTTCTTTGTACTTCGAAACTACCGTTGCCAATTGATCCAGTGCGACCCATTCGTCGGCGGTATGCGCCTGTGCAATATGGCCCGGACCATAGACTAGTGATGTCATGCCGGCTTCGGAAAACAAAGCCGCTTCGGTCCAGAAATCAACCGCATTGCCGATGGCAAAACCGAGAGAATCTGCCAGATCGCGGGCTTCCAATCGGCGATTTTCTGCTTGTGCCACATCACCCGCCGGTAGCGGTGCACCGTGAAAAGTATTTTCGTAACTTTCCAATACTTTTTCCGAAGTAAATGAGCGGAATGCTGCATGAAGTTCTTCAAAACTTTGCGATGGCAGGGGGCGAAAACCAAATCGAAGCTCGGCGCTTGGCGCGATCATATTGGCTTTGATACCCCCTTCCACGCGACCAATATTGAAACGCAGGCCCGTCAGTCCACCGAAACGTTCGTGCTTCAGACTCTCAACGTAATCCAGTGCCTTGCCGCCCCAGCGTATCGCTTGATGCAAGGCGCTCAATTCAATGGCATTCACATCCGACGCATGGCCCGCCTGCCCCTTAAATAGCATGCGGGTCGAAACAATACCCCGATGTGCCAATACCGCTTGCGCCAGGGTGGGCTCGGCGACGATGGCTTCTTTAAATCCGAGATCACGTGCGAGAAAAGCGCTGATGCAACGTGCATCGTTGGCTTCTTCGTCCGTCGTAAATAAAAATGCGGCCGGGCCCTGCGTGTTTTCTGCTGCCGTCAACAAACAGGCCGCAGCGCCTTTAATATCGCAGGCACCCAGACCAATCGCTTTATCACTAGTGACACGCAAGCGATGCGGGCTGGCGGTCCAGGCCGGCGAATCGGGAACGGTATCGAGATGCACATTAAATACGCGCGAAGTTTCACCGCGCACGGCAAGTAACGAGACTGCACCGGCACCATGATCACTCAGTTCAATACGAAAACCCGGAAGGGCTTCGCACAGATAATCAAAAATGCCATCGGCACCAATAGCGCGCGGCGGGTTGCGGGTATCAAATGAAACTAACGCATCCAGATGTTCCAATACCCGTGACAGCATTACATTTTCTCCCGGTTTATTTCAGCCCATAAAGTACTGCTCATGCCATACAGCTTGATGAAACCTTCGGCTTCGGCTACGCCCCAATCGGCGGTCTGGGCATAGGTCGCACCTTTCGCATTTAAAATATGCGGCGAAGAAATCGAGACGGCGGTGACTTGTGCGCCATTGGTTTCGATCACGACTTCACCGTTGACTTTCGATTGATTAGACGCCAAGAAAGATTCCAGATCGGTCTTGAGCGGGTCGTGATAGAAACCTTCATAAACCAATTCAATCCATTTTTTTGCGATATCGGATTTGAAACGATTTTGCAGTTTGCTCAGCACGGTTTCTTCGAGCGCACGATGCGCCGTCAACAAAGCGGTCAAACCCGGCGCTTCGAAAATGATGCGGCCTTTCAAACCGATCGTGGTATCACCGGTGTAGATGCCGCGACCCACACCATATTGTGCGAACAAATGGTTCAACTTGATCAGCATCAGATGACCGGGCATCGCTTGGCCATTCATTGTTTTCGCTTCACCGTTTTCAAAACCGATCGTGACCGACAGCTTTTCAGCAGGCCATTCACTGCGTGGCTTGCACCAACCGCTGGCGCCCTCACCCGGTGCCTGCCAGCGATCTATTTCTCCGCCCGACATGGTCAAACCGAGCACGTTTTCATTGATCGTATAGGCCTGCTGCTTGCTGCGCACGCCGAAGCCGCGTTGCTCGAGATATTTCTGTTCGTAGGCACGCACTTCGGTATGTTCTTTCTGGATTTCGCGAATCGGCGCGATGATGTGGTAATCGCCCAGCGCTTTCACTGCAAGATCAAAACGCACTTGATCGTTGCCCATGCCGGTACAACCATGGGCGATGTATTTGGTGCCTAATTCATCGCAGCGTTTCAACGTCGCTTCAACGATAAGATATCTATCCGAAACCAATAAGGGATATTGGCCTTGATAGGCTTCACCTGCCCAGATAAACGGCTTCACGAAACCCGACCAAATCGCCGGGCCGCCATCCACCGTCACATGTGAAGTGGCACCCAATTCTTTTGCACGTTGCTCGATGAACTCGCGTTCTTCGGCATCGACACCACCGGTATCGGCAAATACCGTATGCACCGAATAACCGCGTTCCTGCAGCCAGGGCACGCAGAAACTGGTATCCAGGCCGCCGGAGAAAGCGACGACGATATCTTTTTTTGTACTTGTGTCAGTGTTCATTCGAAAAACCTTGCTGAAATGGAATTAATTATTGTTTGATCAACGAAGCCATCACCGCTTTCTGCACATGCAGACGGTTTGCGGCTTCCTGGACAGCGATGCAGTTCGGTGAGTCCATCACACCATCGGTCGCTTTCACATTACGACGCAAAGGCAGGCAATGACTGAACACGCCGTTGTTGGTGAGAGCCATCTTGGCTTCATCGACAATGAAATGTTTGTACTGGTCGCGGATCGGTTTTTCCTTTTCCCAATCACCGAAATACGGCAAGGCACCCCAGCTTTTTGCATAGACGATGTCTGCATCCTGATATGCCGAAGCGATATCGTGGCTGACCGACAGCGAGCCACCGTTTTCGGCCACATTGGTTTTCGCCCAATCCATGTAGCGTTGATCGAGAATGTATTCAGGCGTAGGACACAGCAAAGTCACATCCATGCCCATGCGGGTTGCGATGGTCAACGCGGAATTCGCGACCGCAGTGTTCAGGGCTTTCGGATGGTAGGTCCAGGTCAACACGTATTTTTTTCCACGCAAATCGCTGGTCTTGAAACGCTCCTGCAATGCCAAGACGTGTGCCAGCTCCTGACAAGGGTGTGTGATGGTTTCCATATTGATCACGGGCACGGTCGAATATTTCGCAAAACTGTTCAACACCTTATCCTGGCGATCTTCCGACCAATCAATAAATTTGGGGAACGCGCGCACAGCGATCAAATCAACATAGCTGCTCAATACTTTTGCCACTTCGGCGATATGTTCTTCGGTATCGCCACTCATGACCGAGCCAAGTTCGAATTCAATCGGCCAGGCATCTTTGCCGGGGGCGAGAACGACGGCATGTCCGCCCATCTGGAAAGTACCGAGCTCGAAACTGGTCCGGGTACGCAGGGATGGATTGAAAAACACTAAAGCCACAGCCCGGCCTTTCAACTGGTCGCCTAACTTGGAGGACTTGAACGCGGCTGCTTGCTTCAGCAGTTCATCCAGTTCCGGCCTAGTCCAATCCTGCGTATTCAAAAAATTTTTCATGAGTTTTTTTACCAGTGAAATAAAGTGAGGAATGAAAAACAAAAAAGCCCGGCGCATGGCCGGGCTTTTCCTGGAAACGTGGTGAAACGTCCGGGTTACCCAGCAGGATGGTGGGCTTCCGGTCGGCGAGCACGCGAAGTCATGCCTGCTGCCATGTAGGCAGAGGTAAGCAATTCAACGGTGGCAAGTAAGTGTTTCATGTCGCCCCGATTATGTCAGTCAGGAACATGAGCTGCAAGCCGGCGAATTAGTCGGATTGCTCTAAACAGGGCCAGTGTCACGTCTTGCGGGAATCAGACGATAGGATAAAGCCACTCATCGGCATCCGTCATTCGCCTAAAAACAGCTTCTTATTGCTAAACTTGCGGCATGAAAATACGCTTATACAACAACCGCAACCGCAGTCTCGAAGACTTCGAACCCCTGAGCCCAAACCAGGTCACCATGTATCTGTGTGGACCCACTGTCTACAACTATGTGCATATCGGCAATGCGCGTGGACCGGTCGTGTTTGACGTGCTGGCTAAACTGCTGCGCAGGCATTATCCGAAACTGGTCTTTGCCAGAAATATTACAGATGTCGACGACAAGATAAATACCGCTGCGGCCGAACTTAACGTTCCGATCACGACGATTACCGATAAATTCACCGCGATCTATCGCGAAGACATGCTCAAG
>JAYUWO010000242.1:0-24530 GCA_043753545.1 Arenimonas sp. | reverse complement strand
CATGCGCCTCGGGAAAGCGCTTTTGTAAATGCTGGTGGAGCTCTTCGTTTAATTCCAGCACCAGCAAATCGGCAGGCCTGATACCAAACTCCAGCAAGGCTTGGGTAAAAACCCCGGTGCCACCGCCCAATTCGATGACGCGATTCGTGTCATCGGCGAGTTCGGCCATCATTTGCCGCGCCAGTTGCGGACTGGAGGGCGATATTGCCGCCACTCCCATGGGATTCTTCAACCATTGGCGAAAAAAAGTCCAATTTTGGTCGGTTTTTTCGCCGGAACTTTTTGGATCAATCATGCTTGCCACGCATCTTCGGGTTGAACTTGGGTTAAGCCAACCTTACTACACTATGATGAACCCTGGGAGTATCCGACATGCGCTTACTATTGATTTTATTGTTAAGTAGCAGCATCAGCCTTGCCCTTCCCGCCACTGCAGGAGCGAAATCAAATACCTGCCTCGATAGCAGCCGCGTGCGCGCCTGGGTGATTATCGATGACGAAACATTGTTGCTTGATGCAGGCAGGAAGAAATACCGCGTCAGCTTGCAGCAATCCTGTTTTAATTTAAGCACCAGCCCTACCTTGCAGTTCAAGGGGGATCCGATTAGCGGGCGAATTTGCGGTAGCTCGCTAGATGCAATTCGTATACCGGGCGAGCAGTGTCGGATTTCAAAAATAGAGAAAATCGACAAGCAAATTTATAGCGAAGCAGAAAATAAAAAGAAGCTGAGTTTTAAGGCAAAAAAAACATAGGGTACGCCTACGGCGCACCGATTTATTCAACTTCATGCCAGATGGTGCGCCACAGGCGCAACCTAAATTTTCCGCAATTCCCAGCAACGATGGATTTTTGCATTGCGTTCGAAATCCGGCGCAATGGTCTTTGCGCTAATTTCCTTGAACTGTGCGAATTCCGCCAGACTGGTTTCATCCATTTTGAAGCGGCGGAAATTATTCGAGAAGATCAGCACCCCGTCGTCCGACAAGCGCTCGACTGCGGCGCGCAACAAGCGGATATGATCCCGCTGGGTATCGAAATCTTCGGCCCGTTTTGAGTTCGAGAACGTGGGCGGATCGCAAAAGATCAAGTCGTATTCACCACGGTCGGCTTCCAGCCAGCGAATGGCGTCGGCCTGTACCAGTCGATGCTTGCTGCCACCGGCATTATTGAGTTTTAGATTGTCGGCCGCCCAATCAAGATAGGTCGCCGATAAATCCACACTGGTAGTCTGCGCCGCATTGCCGACAGCAGCATGCACGGTGGCGGCACCGGTATAGGAAAATAAATTCAGGAAACGTTTGCCGCGTGCTTCGTTGGCAAAGCGCAAGCGAATCGGGCGATGATCGAGAAATAAACCGGTATCGAGATAATCAAAAAGATTCACCTGCAATTTCGCAGCACCTTCTTCCACCACGACAAATTCATGGCGATGATCCATTACGCCATATTTACTGCCACCCTTGCCACGCGAACGGGTTTTTACCGCGATCTGTTCTTTCGGCAACTGGAAAACTTCTTTCAAGGCATTCAATAGTTCGCCGAAACGGCGCTTGGTATCGGCTTCGGGAATGGTTTCGGGCGCCTGATATTCCTGCACATGCAGAAAGCGACGTTTGTCGCCTTCGCATTCCTGATACAGGTCAACGGCGGCGGAATATTCGGGCAAATCGGCATCGTAAACACGATAGCAACTGATGTTTTCGCGCTTGGTCCACGACTGCATATGCTTGATGTTTTTCCGTAGACGGTTGGCGACCATCTGCGCGCCATCGCTTAATGCCTGCGGCTCGCGCACTTCACGTTCCGGCGGTTGCACGGGGTCGGCAATTACCCAGGTGCACTCCAGTGCACCGTTGAACAAAGTGTATTTTTTGTCGGCGCGGATTCGGGTTGCACGCGCCAAGGCTTCATCGCCACACAATAAACTGGCACGCCAACCGGGAACGGCGGTACGAAGCGCATCGCCCAATTCACGATACAGGGGCTCGTCCGCGGCAAGACGTGCGTTATACGGTGGATTGCAAACCACGAGACCGCGTTCGTATTTGTTTTTCTGCAATCCAGAAACCGGTTTTCGATCGAGATGGATCATGTCGGCAACACCGGCACGATCGGCATTCGACATGGCGGATCGCAAGGAATCCTGATCGATGTCGGCACCGAAGAAAACCGGCTTCAAGCCTGCACGGCCAATTTGTTCGCGTTCGATGGCTTCCATGAAGCAGCGTTGCCAGATCGCGGTATTGAATTGTAGCCAACGGCTGGGAGCCTGATCTGCGTTGCGTTGCAGGCCGGGCGCAACATCGGCGGCCATCATCGCGCCTTCAATCAGCAAGGTGCCGCTACCGCACATCGGATCCAGCAGGGCTCCGCCTTCCTTGTAAATTTTCGGCCACTGCCCGCGCATCAACAGTGCAGCCGCCAGATTTTCTTTGAGCGGCGCTTCGCCTTGCGATTGTCGCCAGCCGCGACGATGCAAGGCACCGCCACCAAGATCGACCGACACCGTTGCCTTGCCTTTGCGTATGACAAAACTGATACGCAAATCCGGTGCAATCGCATCGACGGAAGGACGTACGCCGTTTTCGGCCCGCATACGATCCACTACGGCATCCTTGATGCGTTGTGCGACGTAACGTTCGTGGGTCAGCACGGTGCCAGAGACGTGCGCATCCACGAGCAGGCTGCCTTCCGCCTTGAGATGCATCGGCCAATCGATCGCATTGACGTTGTCATACAAGGCCTGTTCATCCGGACATTCGAATTCTGCCAGCGGCACATGAACGCGACTGGCAAGACGGGACCAAAGGATGGCGACGTAAGGCAGTTCTTCACTGGCTTCGACATTCACGCCCGCGACGGCGGCGGTCGCCTTCTCGGCTCCCAGTGCCAGAAGCTCGTCTGCTAACAAGTATTCAAGACCTTTGGCGCAGGCAACAAAAAATTTCATTTCAAACTCGATACAAAGCGCGCGAAAACTTCCGCGCAAAAATCCACATGATCTGCCAAACGATGGGAATCATTTACCAGCACTAATTGATCGCGACGCTTGTGTGCCCATTTCACCACTTCGGTGGCCGGTATCAATTCGTCATCCCAGCCGTGCACGATGCAGGTTGGAATATTCGCGGCTTCCAGTTTGATATCGAAACCTTCCAGTTGCGTCGGCAGTGCCATCAGAAACAAACCTGCGACCGGCACTTCAAGCGAAACCCTAGCGGAAATAAACGCGCCCATACTCGAACCAGCAAGAATTAACGGGCCCTGCACTTTTTTTGCAAGATCATGCAGTTGAGTAATTCTTCCACTAACATCACCAAGACGAGTCAACGTCTGATCATTGTCGTAATCGCGATAATCCGGGCGTTCGGAAGTGCATCCCAGCGACTCGACGATTCGGCTTAAAGCGGTGGCCTTGGTCGCGTCCGGGCTGCTTTCCAATCCGTGCGAAATAATGATGTGTGCTTTCAAGCGACATCCTCGGTTAACGCCACCAGACTATCTCCGACATTGATTTTGCCGCCCTGCAAAATGCGGGCACATAATCCGCCGTGACCATTCATCGCGTTATAGGCACCTGGTCCGAGTGCCGATTCCATTCGTTCGCAGGGTTCGCAGGCATCGGTTCCTTCTAGAACTACTTCGCCAATGCGAAATTTTTTCCCAATCAAGGCGACTAGCGGAATGCCCGACACCACGATATTTCTGCGCAACGTTGCCGGCGAAATTTTATCGTGGCCACTCAAAGCGGCAATCACCGGCAAATGTTCCGCCTGAATCAGGGTGATGCCTCGCTTGCCACTGCCTGAAGCATATCGGTCACCGAGCAATCCTTTTCCGGTCAGCGCTTCGGCTTCAAGAACTTCCTGCATCGGAACATCGCGCTTCGTGCGCAAACCAATCCATTGCACCTGACCGGCACGCGGGAATTGCGAAGTCAACTTGGCGAGCGCATTCATGGGTATTTAGTTAAAAAAAGGCCGTGTAATGGTAGCATGCACGCATGATTTTGACCTCCGCTTTCGATACCGATCCGCCCCTGATTCTAGAGCCTTTGCCCTATGCATCCCGCCTTGAAAAGCGGTCGCTTTCACAGGTAGATCTGGTCGTAATTCACTGCACCGAACTTCCCGACATGACGATGGCGCGCGAATACGGCGAACGCGTCCTTTATGAGGCCGGCACCGGGGCAAGTGGTCACTACTACATCGACCGCGATGGCAGCACTCACGAATACGTTAATCCCGAGCACGTTGCAAATCACACACGCGGCTACAATCCACGCTCGATCGGAATCGAATTGGTCAATATCGGCCGTTATCCCGATTGGTACGGATCGCAAAATCAAATCATCACCGAGCCTTATACCCAGCTGCAGATTCTTGTCCTGAAAAAATTATTGCGGCGACTGAAAACGGATTGTCCGAATTTGCAATTCATCGCCGGCCATGAAGATCTCGATACCGCGACGGTCGCTGCCAGCGACGACCCCGAAAAACAGGTGTTTCGCAAACGGGATCCGGGGCCGCTATTTCCCTGGCAGGAAGTACTCGAAGTAGTCAAATTGAAACGAATACCACAGGTGACACCATGAGCAAGCCCATTGTTGCAGAACTCGTCGCCTTGTTGACGCTGGAACGTCTTGAAGACAATTTATTTCGCGGCCAAAGCCGCGACATCGGCACCAAGTATGTTTTTGGCGGACAGGTGCTCGGACAGGCTTTGTCTGCGGCACAACAAACCGTAGAAGACAATCGCGTCGTACATTCGATCCACGCGTATTTTTTGCGTGCCGGCGATATTGAAGCGCCGATTATTTACCATGTAGACAGAACACGTGATGGCCACAGTTTTTCTGTGCGCCGCGTGACGGCAATCCAGCACGGGCAACCGATTTTTGTCTTCGCTGCTTCGTTCCAACACGATGAACCCGGCGTATCGCATCAATTCCACATGCCCGAAGTGCCGATGCCGGAAGACGTTGAACCCAATATCGCGCCGCCTACCGATGTCATGGAAAAGCTGCCTGCGAAAATGCAACGCTGGTTATCGCGCATGGGGCCGTTTGAAATGCGTCCGATTTATCCTCGCGACGACGTCAAACCACCGAAACGTCCACCCTATCAGCAAGTCTGGTTGCGCCTGATCGACAAAGTCGACGATGCTCCCGAATTGCATCGCGCCCTGCTTGCCTATGCCTCGGATTTTTATTTGCTCGGCACAACGACTTTTCCGCATGGCATCAGCTATTACCAACCGAATGTGCAAATGGCCAGTCTGGATCACGCGATGTGGTTCCACCGGCCGTTCCGTGCCGATGACTGGTTGCTGTATTCGCTCGATAGCCCGACCGCACAAAATGCGCGCGGCCTTGCACGGGGGCAATTCTTCACGCGTGACGGCATTTTAGTGGCATCGACTGCACAGGAAGGACTCATCCGCGTACTCCCAGAAACAGATACAAAGGAAGCAAAGTAATGCGGCAATTGTTTTCATCGCCACGACTGGAAAATGTCGAAGGCGTCAATAAATTATTCAATGAAGCCGGCATCGAAACCAAGATTACCCAAGGCAGAACCTACAAGGGCAATAGTCGGCGTGAACACAGCTATGCCGATAAAAAGCGTCAGGTAGACAGCAGTCAGTATCCGGCTGTCTGGGTTATCAATGCCGAGGACTACACCAAGGCCCGTGAAATACTGCACAAAGCCGAATTGCTCGAAGACAAAGTTCAAAATCCCTACATCCCAGGCCTGCAGTTCAAGGATCAAACACAGATGACGCAGGAAAGGAAATTGCTTCGGACAAAAATAATTCTGTTGGGTGTAATCGGCGCGATGATTTTTGCCATGGTGATTCGATCATTGTTGTTTTGATCCGGAAATTATGGCTAGTCCTCTAAATAATCCTAATCAAGTACTTGACTCATCGAATTATTTAGAGAGAAGCACTGATGAATTATAAAGCCGTCATTCCCGCGTGCGCGGAAGTGCTTTTCAACAGCGAAGCTGGTCAACCCAGCGTCGTTGCTTTGATGCATGAAGTCGCAGGGTCCCCGACAACAGCATTCGGGGATGACGGTTTTTTATTTTGTAATGATGGAGCTGGTTTGCCGACCATAAGATTATTTAAAAGACTAGCAATTGTTGTCGAACTTTCCGGAAAATTTACGGCTTTCAACTCTGCAAAATCGACATTAAAAAACGGCCCATCGGGCC
The DNA here is from genome assembly GCA_043753545.1 of Arenimonas sp. GTDB lineage: Bacteria > Pseudomonadota > Gammaproteobacteria > Xanthomonadales > Xanthomonadaceae > Arenimonas. The sequence continues at coordinate 18,311 of JAYUWO010000242.1, read as the reverse complement.
GTTTTTTTTGGGGCGTTATTGCACAGGGACAAATTGCGCCCTGCAACCATCGACCACGATGAGTTGATTGTTTTCAGTATCCCAATTCACCTTGCCATTGCAGGTAGTCTTGGATTCCTTTTTCGACAAACGCGGATTACCGCAAGCACTGAAATTCCAATCGCAATAGGCAGGGCGGCTACCGTGGCTGGAACAGGTTAGTGGCTCATCTCGGGAATACGGACATCGCATTTGCTCTTGCTGCGCAGCGAGCTCCTCGGCAGCACGACGCTCTTCCTCTTGACGACGACGCTGATCGGCAAGGGCCTTCTCGGCTTTCTGCGCATCTTTTTTAGCCTTGGCTGCTTCGGCTTTCGCCGCATTCGCTTCCGCCTTTATTCGCGCCAATTCGGCTTGCTGGCTTTCCTGTTCCGCAGCAGCTTGTTCGGCAGCAGCATCTGCTGCCGTGGCGGCGCTATGGTCGGAATCGGATGTTGAATCGGGTTCGGATTGCATCGTTTCGGTAACTGCATCTTCGGCCACAACGGGTGCGGCATCTTCGGCAAATGTTTCCGTAATGCTTTCTTCAGCCATTGGCGCAGCAGCATCTTCCGGCATTGCCGCAGGGTCGGTAGTTTCCGTTGTTGGCGGCGCCTGCATGAAATCGGTTTCCGATAGTTTGGAACCTGCCATTCCCATCATCAGAAGGCTGGCGAGGAACACGAGAAGGGCGAGCACAAACCCGATCACGACCAGCCAAATGCCCCAGAGCGACCATTTCCGCTGAACGCGGTTGAAGTGCTCGACACTATCCCACTTCTTGTTTTTCCAGGCCCATTCCCGGCCTTTTGCGCCGAGAACGAAGATCATGACGAGATTCACGCCCGGAATTAATGCGAGCAGCCCAATCCAGGTGTTGTTGAAAATTGCCCAGATCCAGTTCCATAAAAATGCACCCCAGGACCATCCCTTGATGCCGGGCGGAATGTCATCCGAGGGTGGAGGACGCAAGGCACTAGGCCGCGATGGTGGTGGTTTTAAAGGCGGCATCGGCGGCGGCCCGCCAGTATTTCCGGTGCCTGCAGAATCTCCAAGAAGCTTTGCTTTTGCAGCATCGAACTCTTCTTGTGTGATCAATCCCTTTTCCCTGAGCTCGCCCAGCCGAATCAATTCATTTGCAAAGTCACTCATACCAACCCCCTTGTATTAATCCACTTTTCTACTTGAGACAGGGAATGCTTAATTCGGTGATTTCAGTATTTCCCGTATGAACTCTTCGGCCGGTTTTGGCCTGCTGAAAAAATAACCCTGGGCAAAATCACAGCCCATATCGGATAACAAGTCAGCCGTTTCCTGATCTTCTACGCCTTCGGCTGTCGCAACAATATCAAGATTATGCGCCAGATCAATCATCGACCGTATCAGTTGTGCCGCCCGTGTGCTGCGGGTGATATCAAAGACAAACGACTTATCCATCTTTAATTCGGTCGCCGGAAATTTCTTCAGATACTCGAAAGAAGAATAACCGCAGCCGAAATCATCGATCGACACCCGGGCGCCGTTCTCGCGCAAACTCTCGAGCACTTTTGCACTGAGCTTGAGGTCGGTCATGATGGCGCTTTCCGTCACTTCCAGCACCAGCGAAGTGGCGGGCACATCGAAAATTTTCAGCGCTCCGAGGATTTGCTCGACAACACCTTGCTCATGAAAAACACGCGCCGACAGATTGATGGCGACACTGAGTTGTTTCTCGGCCCGATGCAGCTGCGCGAAATGGTTCAGTGTGGCATTGACGCTCCATCGTGTAAGCGCACCGATAAGGCCGGTTTGCTCGGCAAACGGGATGAACTGGTCCGGCCCGACAAAGCCGTGCTGGCCACTATGCCAGCGCGCCAGAGATTCTGCTCCGACGATCTTTTTTTTGCGCAAATCCCAAAATGGCTGAAAGTAGACTTCGAGCCTGTTGTTGCCGATGGCTTCGCGTAATTCCGGATACAGGATTTTTATTTTTTCTTCGTGGGTATCGTAAACGACATAGCGATCGCTGGACTTTAACGCATGAGAAAATGCAATTTCGGCATGCCTGCATAACAAGGTTGATTCGATTCCATGATCCGGGAAAATGGAAACACCGAGAGTAATCGTCGCTTGCACAGGCCCGGCTTGCGTCTGCAAAGGTTCTTCAAAAGCTCTCGCCAGACTATTCGCAGCCAACGCCGCATAACCGGGGTTTTTCAGTGCCGACAGGCACATGATGAAATCGCACTCGCCGACTCTCGCCACCTTGTCCTGTGGCCGCAGTGTTTTTTTGATGCGCTGTATGGCGGCATCGGCCAATTCCCTGTCGAAAACAATATTGACTTCACCCAGCCGCTGCACGCGCGCAAGGACCAGGCCAACTTTCTGGTCTTGCCCGGCATCGGCCATTTGAAGCTGCATTTCGGCGAAAAATTCGTCGCGATCAAGCATGCATTTCTCCCGCAACCATGGCATCCAAATGACGGAGAAAGCGTTTCATGCGATCAGGTGAGATACAACTCGGAAGGGTCAATGCCGTATGCACCAGACTCGAGCGTGCCAACGATTTCAAGATGCTCATTTTGGCCATCACCCAGCGCATGCATGAACAGATCGATTTCTTCGAACGACTCTTTCAGCTTTTTATCTCGCGTGGTCAATATCATCACGCGGGGGCGCAGGCGCCTGGCCTGATTCTGCGCCATGACAATAGCGACTTCTCCCGAATTCAGCTCTACCAATGATCCGGTGGGATAAACGCTGAGACACTGCATAAATTGTTCGACGATATCGCTTTGATAGAGCACGTCGCGCTGGCGATAAATTTCCTGCAATGCTTTGTGTGGAGACATAAGCTTTCGATAAGGTCGATGGCTGGTCATGGCATCGTAGCTATCGATAACCGCCGCCATTCTGCCAAACAAGGGAATTTGATTACGGCACAATTGGCCGGGATAGCCGCTCCCGTCATATCGCTCATGGTGCGTACGAATCATGTTCATGACATCCAGATTGTGCACACCCGAACTTTCGATAATCTGCATGCTGAAAACGACGTGACGTCGCATCATCACCATTTCCGTCCGGCCCAGTGGCTCGGGGTTATCGAGCATTTCCTGGGGGAGCTCCGACTTGCCGATATCGAGCAACAGGCCACCGGTTGCCAAATTCATCAGCACCGATTCGGCAAAACCCATATGCCGCCCAAGTGCGACAGCCAGCAAACTGCAATTGATGGCATGGCTGTATTGATAAGCATCGCGCTTGCGTAAATTGCTTAACCAGAAAAAAGCATCGGCGTTGCGCAACATGCTTTGAACGACGGGTTCAACTGCCGAGCGAACATCTTCGAGATTAAGCTTTTTTCCGTCACGTACGTCGGAAATAATATTACTGGCCAGCGATATCGCATTTTCATGCGCTAGCTTGGCTTTTGGCAGCTCTTCGGTAATCGTGACGGTATTGAAATATTCCCGGACCTTGAGTTTTTTCTCGGGCGGATTTTCATGGTACTGATTGACGATAAAATTCAGATTGCTGCGCTTGAGATCGATGATCACGTAGTCGCATATTTTTCGCAGCGCCTGGATATCTTCGGCTGACTGGATGTAAAACCCTTCGAGCGAAAACGGTGTGTCCAGCCAATCCCGATCCAGACGATAGACATACATGCCCGTAGCAAGATGCGCGACATCGATTTTTTGCTCGGTCAATATCTGCGTCTGCATGGTGCAATCAGCCTGGGTGAAGTGCTCCTCAACAGCGAAGCTGGTCAATGGGCGCCGCCCTACATCGTGTGAGTGGGCTTATCCGATTCCAATATGCCGGCCAATAGCGTTTCAATTTTACCTTTGACGATTTCGGCCTCTGCACTTTCGGCAAACTGCACGCCGATACCGGCAGCACGATTACCCTGCGCGCCCGCTGGCGTAATCCAGACGACTTTACCTGCAACCGGCAGACGATCCTTGTCTTCAAGCAAGGATAATAAAATAAATACCTCGTCGCCCAGTGAATAGCGCCGTGGCGTGGTGACAAAAATTCCGCCGCCTTTGACGAAAGGCATGTACGAGTTGTAAAGCGTGGCCTTGTCTTTAATGGCCAGGGACAAAATTCCCTGTCTGGCAGCTGCGGCTCCACTCACGTTCATTCCCCTTTTATAACTGAATTATCGTTGCATCGAACGCCATTCGCTCAGTAGCCCGGCCAGCAGCAAATCACTGCGAATGGGGCTGCCGAGCTGCGAACGTATGCGGTTCAGTGCATCGTACCATTGTGACAGCTTCATAAAATCCGGCGGCGAGGTCAAGCCCGTTTTTGCGGGTTTCGGAAGTCCTTGCAGCTGTCCGGCCGCCTCGAGGCTCAAATCGGCGGCAAATTGCAGCCGCAAATCGGCCTGATCATCGCCCAGCCAGCGCTGTGCCAGTTCGACAGGACTCATTTGATTGCTGGCCACGGCATTCAGGTCGGCCTGTACTTCGCGCCGTAATTGCAGCCCTCCGTGCTCGAGCCAATCCAGCGCAAGGCCAGGATGCCCGCGAGCCGCGCCAAGTGCAGGACCTGCGACATCGGCCGGATAGCCGCGTTGTTTCAGCCAATCCAGGCTTAGTACCGGCTCGGGCAGTCTGAACAAAATGCGCTGGCAACGACTACGAATGGTCGCCGGGAGCGCACCCGGTTTATCCGTAACCAGAATCAGAAACCGGTTTTGCGACGGTTCCTCCAATGTCTTCAACAATGCATTGCAGGCAGCATAGTTCATACCGTCGGCCGGATGCACGATGGCCACTTGGGCACCACCGAATTGTGGCGTCAACGAGAACCACTGCGATAGCCGTCGAATCTGGTCAATCACGATATTGGTGAAAAGTTTGCCGGTTTTCTCGTTGGCTTCGTAGCTAATATTCAAAAAATCGGGATGCGTACCGGCCTTGATGAATACGCAGCTACGGCATTCGCCGCAGGCCTGTTTATTTTGTTTTGGTGATTTGCACAGCAAGGCTCGTGCAAGCTGCAGAGCGACGTCGAGTTTGCCCATTTTTTCCGGACCCACGAGACAAAGCGCATGACCCAAGCGACCCTCTGCCGCAATGGCAAGCGTCTTGTCGAGAATTTCCTGCTGCCAGGGAGACATCACCCTGGTTTCTTCCCGTCCAGCCAGACGTTTAATTTTTCTTTGACTTCGATGACCACCGCTTCGGGAGACTGGCTGGCATCAATCACGCGAAAACGCGTGGGTTCGCTATGAGCCCTATTCAGGTAAGTTGCGCGAACGCGTTCGAAAAAATCTTCGCGTTCGCGTTCGATTCGATCCAATTCGCCGCCCCGCGAACGTGCACGCGCCAGACCTTGTTGTACCGAGACATCCAGTAAAAAAGTGAGGTCGGGTTTTATCACGGCGGCCCAGCGTTCCAGCTCGGCGATGCGCCCACTATCAAGTCCGCGTCCGCCGCCCTGATAGGCGAAAGAAGCATCGGTGAAACGGTCGCTGATAACGGCGGCACCGCGAGCGATTGCCGGCTGGATCAATTCGCGAACCAGTTGCGCGCGTGCCGCAAACATCAATAATAATTCGGTTTCGGAAAACAGGCTGAGTTCGGGATTCAACAAAACACCACGAATCATTTCGCCTGCCAAAGTGCCGCCGGGCTCACGCGTGGAAACGACTTCGTAACCCTGTTCAACAAGACATTCGCGTAGTGCATTCAGGACGGTAGTTTTTCCTGCCCCTTCGCCGCCTTCGAGAGAGATCAGAAATCCCGTCATCGCCTATTCTTCATGTATTGGCGATAGGCCGCATTATGCTCATCCAATGTTTTGGAAAAAAAGTGGCGTCGGCTGCCATCGCCACGCGCCATAAAAAACATAGCGTCACCATCGGCTGGTAGCGCAGCAGCTTCAAGCGCAGGTTTGCCGGGCATTGCGATTGGCGTCGGCGGCAATCCGAAATGAACATAAGTATTGTAGGGATTGTCAGAGTCCAAATCTTTCCTGCGGATATTGCCGTCGTATGCGCTTCCCGCACCATAAATCACAGTAGGATCAGTTTCGAGTCGCCAATTTGCATTCAAGCGCCGAATAAAAACACCTGCAATCATCGGCCGCTCTTCGGCAGCACCGGTCTCTTTTTCCACGATGGAAGCCAGCGTCAACAGCTCGTCCGGGCTGGTCAATGGCAGACCGTCCTGACGATTGTCCCAAGCTTCGGCAAGTGCATCCTGCATGCCTTCGTAAGCACGCAGCAACAAATCCAGATCACTGGTGCCGCGACTGTATAAATAGGTTTCCGGCAGAAAACGGCCTTCCGGATGTACGCCATCCGCACCCAACATTGCCATCAGTTCGGTATCGCTCAATTCATCGGTGACGTGTTCGATATGCTTGGTATTTTTCAGCGCTTTTCTTAAATCACGGAAATTCCAGCCGTCAATCAAGGCAAATTTTCTCTGGATAATGTCGCCATCTTTAATCCGCTGCAAAATCGTGCGCGGACTTAAACCCGAGGTAATCGCGTAGTCGCCGACTTGCATATGCGATGCCACTTTCATTTCCCTGGAAAGCGCCTTCCATTCCAGATCATTGCCCTGATCAATGCCCAGCACCCGAATTTTTTTCAGCACATTGTGAAAACCGTCTCCCGACTCTACCGACAGGATGCGTTCTTCAGAACTCATCATCAGGCTCTTGTCGGCAAAAGCCTGGTAATGCTGCCAGAGCAAGCCGAGAGAAATAATGGCCGCGACAAACAGCAGAGCGAAAGTCTTTTTGATCCGGCCTTTGGTAATTTTTTTACGCGCCACGTTCTTCTCCCGATGCAAATGCCGGCTGTTTCATCGCCAGGCAACTTTGCAATTCCCCAATTTCCCTGTCCATTGCGAATACTGACTCACCCAGACGGTTGACTCCTAGGATACCGCGCACGGCGTTGCAAATAAAAACCGCCTCAGCCTGCTCCACTTGAGTCCGCGACAAACGGGCTTCCCGCACATGCGGCCATTGCTTCAACACCCATGCCCGCGCAATTCCCGCGATACCGGAGCGATCGAGTGTCGGCGTTTGCCATCGCCCATCGATTTTGACGAACACATTGGCCGAGGTTGCACAGACGACATTGTCATCTTGATCGCACATCAGTCCTTCAAAAATGGTTGGGTCTCGCCATTCATTGCGCGCCAACACCTGCTCAAGCCGATTGAGATGTTTGATGCCGGCCAAAAGCGGTTGATGTGCAAGACGGGTTTCACACCAACGCAGACTGACGTGATCGCGGATAATTTCCGGCGCCGGATGTATTGAAAGGATGATGCGTGGATCGGGATTTTCGGGTGGTGAATAACCGCGTCCACCAACGCCCCGCGTCAGGATAATTTTCAGGACGCAGCGGCTTTCTCCGGCCAATAATTTCTTGCAACTTTCGAGAACGATTTTCTCATCCGGCACGGGAATGCCAAGTACCCGCGCGCCAAGCAATAATCGCTGCAAGTGCTCATGCCACCAAACGTGTTCACCGGCATGCACCAGAAGGGTTTCGAAAACACCATCGCCATAAGCCAAGCCGCGATCATTCAATGCGAATGCTTCATCGTTTCCAGCAAGATTCATCACGCGTGATTTCATGCGTCGGCGCCCAATGCACGCAGCAAGCCCTTCGCCTTGGCCCGGCTTTCCTGTAACTCGTGCTCACCGATGGAATCGATCACGATGCCGGCACCTGCGCGTAGTTCGCATTTTGTGCCGGACAACCAAGCGCTGCGAATCAGGATATTCAAATCCATATCGCCGTTGTGATTCAAATACCCCATGGCGCCGGTATATGGGCCGCGGGCTTCGGCTTCGAGCTCAGCAATGATTTCCATGCAGCGGACTTTCGGGCAACCGGTGATCGTGCCGCCGGGAAATACGGCGGCGATCACCTGACCCGGCGTTACATTGTCACGCAAACGACCACGGACATTCGACACGATGTGATGCACATGCGTATAACTCTCTACGCCCATCAACTCATCCACGTGCACGCTACCGGGCTCGCAGACGCGGCCTAGATCATTGCGCTCGAGATCAATCAGCATCACGTGTTCGGCACGTTCTTTCGGATGGCCGACCAATTCCCGAATGCGATGTTCGTCATCGTCACCCGGAAAGCGCGGGCGCGTGCCTGCAATCGGGCGGGCCTGCACATCGCCGCCGTAACATGATACCAATCGCTCGGGCGATGAACTCAACAATGCCCAGTCTTTAAAGATCAACGAACCTGCAAACGGCGCAGGATTATTCTGGCACATTGATTGATATAACGAGGCTGGCTCGGGCGCATCGGAAAATTCCGCCCGCCATGCGCGCGACAAGTTGACCTGAAACACGTCACCTTCGCGAAGGTAGCGATGAATTTTTCCGACGCCGTTCAAGAATTTTTCAGGAGACTCTTCATTGATCACCCACGGTTTCGTCAGCGTCGCTAAAGCCGTCAGTTGTTCCGCTTGAACGATATCGCGTTGAAGTATTTCGAGTAGAGATTCATTGCCATCCTCGGCAACAAGGAATACTTCGCCGGTATTTTTATTCCGTAACAATGCTGCCGGACAACGCAGCGCCAATGCCATCGGCAAAGGATTTCCGGAAACCGGCAGCTTCAAACGCGATTCGATTTGACCCGCCAGTTCGTAGGCAAAAAACAGGGCCCAGCCACCGCGAAATGGAATGTCTTGGCTATCCTCGTTTTTTGCTGTTTTTTCCCATTCGGAATCGAGGGCGTCGAGAAATAAACCGGGTACTACGTCTCCGGAAAGATTACGAGTCTGATTAACGGCATCACAAACCAAACCCTCGCCGTTGGTGATAAATAAAAAATCCCAACGCGACAGTGTCTTACTGTCTGCCACCGATTCCAGCAGCAGCGCATAACGATCAGGCGCCAGACGCTGCAGATCGATAAACGACAAATGGCGAGGCAGCGCTTGCTGTATCACTTTGCTGCCTCGCTCGAAATTTCTTAAACGGTTTTGAATACCAGGGTTCCGTTGGTGCCGCCGAAACCGAAACCATTCGATACCGCCACCGACATTTTCTTTTCACGTGCCGTGTTAGGTACGTAATCCAGATCGCAGCCCTCGCCCGGATTTTCAAGATTGATAGTTGGTGGAACCACGCCGGTGTGCAATGCCAGAACGGTGAAGATGGCTTCAATGCCACCCGCGGCACCCAGCAAATGACCGGTCATGGACTTGGTCGAGCTCACCATGGTTTTGTAGGCGTGGTCACCCAGCGCGCGCTTGACCGCAAGTGTTTCGGCCAGATCGCCCAGCGGCGTTGAAGTGCCGTGGGCATTCAGATATTCCACTTGGTCGGGGTTCACGCCGGCATCGCGGAAGGCCATTGTCATGCAACGTGCAGGGCCATCACCATTCTCGCTTGGTGCGGTCATGTGATAAGCATCGGAACTGGCGCCGAAGCCGGCGAGCTCGGCATAAATTTTTGCACCACGTGCTTTAGCGTGTTCGTATTCTTCGAGAATCAACATGCCGGCACCGTCGCCGAGCACGAAGCCATCGCGGTCTTTATCCCATGGCCGCGACGCGCGCAGGGGTTCGTCGTTGCGGGTAGACATCGCCTTCATCGAACAAAAACCGGCAACGGAAGTTGGCGTAGTGCCATGTTCTGCACCACCGGCTACCATCACGTCGGCATCGCCGTACTGGATCATGCGCATGGCCATGCCGAATGCGTGATTCGCGCTTGCACAGGCAGACACCGCGGAAAAATTTGGACCCTTGATGCCTTTCATGATCGTCAGCTGGCCCGGCAACATATTGATGATCGTGCTGGGGATGTAGAACGGTGACACTTTGCGCGGGCCGCCAAGATGCAGGGCAATGGCATTGTCTTCGATACCGCGAACACCACCAATACCCGAACCAATCAATACGCCAACGCGCTCGGCATTTGCTTCGGTGATTTCCAGACCACTATCGTCCAATGCGTCCAGACAGGCGCGCAAGCCGTAATGGATGAAGGTCTCCATTTTCTTGATGTCTTTTGGCGGCAAAAATGATTTGTCGAAGTCACGAACTTCACCGGCAATACGGGTTGCAAATTGTGTCGCATCAAAATGGGTTATTTGGCCAATGCCACAGCGACCGTTTTTGATGCTGTCCCAGGCAGTTTCGAGAGTGTTGCCAATAGGCGAGACGATGCCCATGCCGGTGATAACTACGCGACGCTTGCTCATAAAAACTCCACTACTCAAATGCCGGGAATCGGAAAGAATAATTGTAAATCCAAGTGTAGCTTTCGCCTACACGCTTGTTCACAAAATGCAAAGGCCGCGCATGCGCGGCCTCGACACTTAAATTGACGACAAAGCATCAAGCTTTGACATGCGCCTTGATGTAATCAATGGCTTGCTGCACCGAGGTGATTTTTTCGGCTTCTTCGTCCGGGATTTCGCACTCGAACTCTTCTTCAAGTGCCATCACCAACTCAACGGTGTCGAGCGAATCAGCGCCAAGATCATCAACAAAGGAAGCGTTGTTGGTGGCTTCTTCTTCTTTGACGCCCAGTTGTTCTACTACGATCTTTTTAACGCGTTCTTCGATGGTGCTCATGGATTGATTCTCCTCCCGGAGTAATATTCGGGCGCAAACATTTAATGTCGATTCCAGCGGGCGCCTGTCTCGCTGGCCTCGTAATGCCAAGGCTGGCATTTTATCCTAATTTCACGACTTGCAAATGTTAAAAAACAATTTTTCGGGCTTAAGTGCCTGAAATGGCCGTCAGCTCATGTACATTCCACCGTTTACATGCAGCGTTTGACCAGTGATGTAAGCCGCAGCGGGGCTTGCCAAGAAGGCGACGGCATCGGCGATATCTTGCGGCGATCCAAAACGGCCCAACGCGATTTGACCCATCATCAATTCTTTTTGCGCTTCCGGCAGTGCCTGTGTCATATCGGTCTCGATAAAACCCGGCGCAATGACGTTGACCGTAATACCGCGAGACCCGACTTCTTTCGCAATCGATTTGCTAAATCCTATGATGCCGGCTTTTGCCGCAGCGTAATTGGCTTGCCCGGCATTACCGGTCACACCAATGACCGATGCAATATTGATGATGCGCCCTTTACGTGCTTTCATCATCGAACGCATCACGGCTTTGCTGGTGCGAAACACCGACGACAAATTGGTATCTAGAATCGCCGACCAGTCTTCGTCTTTCATGCGCATTAAAAGTTGATCGCGGGTAATGCCGGCATTGTTGACCAGAATCGAAATCGTGCCGAATTCGGCCGTGATCGATTCGATCAATGCATCAACAGCTGCGCCGTCGGTCACATTCAACATTTTCCCGACACCGGCATTGGCAGCCATGCGCTCGCTGATCGCAGCGGCACCCGCTTCAGTGGTTGCCGTACCGACAACTTTCGCACCCTGAGCCGCCAGCGTATCGGCAATGGCTGCGCCGATGCCACGACTCGCGCCGGTGACCAATACTACTTCGCCCTGCAATGATTGATGATGGCTCATACGTATCCTTGTAATGATTAGGCAAGTTCAGCTAAAGCATTTGATAGATCTGCACTTGCACCTATCGCGCGTGCATCGAGTGTTTTATCAATTCGTTTGATCAGACCTGTGAGTACCTTGCCTGGTCCACATTCGACAATATGGGTTGCGCCTTGGGCGGCAAGTTTTTGTGCGCATTCCGTCCAGCGAACCGGGGAATACAGTTGGCGCACCAGTGCATCTTGAATGGCTTCAATATTCTGGTGAGCAACCACATCTGCGTTTTGAATCACGGGTCGATCCGGCATTTTCCACGAAAGCGTTTTCATGAACTCGCCGAGTTGTAACGCAGCATCTCGCATCAACGGCGTATGCGACGGCACGCTCATGGCAACACGAATGACTTTGCGGACGCCACGTTCGTTCAAAACGGCCGTTGCACGCTCGAGCGCAGTCGCATGGCCACCAATCACGATTTGACCCGGTGAATTGTAGTTGCAGGGAACGATGCAGGAATCCGGCGTAGAAACTTCCCTGCAGATTTCCTCCACGAGAGCATCTTCGGCACCGAGCACCGCCGCCATTGCACCGATACCCACTGGCACGGCGGCCTGCATCAAACGACCGCGCTCGCGCACCAGCCTGGCGCCATCATGCAAAGACAGGGCACCTGAAGCAACCAGCGCTGCGTATTCACCTAGACTGTGGCCGGAGAACTGCGCAGGTTCTGCACCTTTTCGAGCCTGCCAGACACGCCATACCGCGATACTCGCAGTCAGTAAAGTTGGCTGCGTTATTTCAGTCTGGTTCAATTTTTCTTCGGGGCCATTTTGTGCCAAATCCCACAGGTCCAGTCTCGCCCCTTGGGAACCTTCGGCAAACGCTTCTTGTACTTCGGGAAATGCGGCGGCGAGATCGGTAAGCATGCCTACGCTCTGCGAGCCTTGTCCGGGGAATACAAACGCCAAAGTCGATTTCATCGGAATACCACTTTTAATAAAGTGTGCATGATAAAGGCATGCGTGCTGTTTCGTCTGTACTGCTACGTAGGGAAGCTTTGTTCTAAACGTTTGTTTGATGCATGCTGATCAATTGGCGCCAGGCCATACCGGCCATTTGTGCTCGTTTTGACAAGATTCGCGTCACTGGCGTGAGCCATCGCAGGAGCGGAACGACTTTAGCGATTTCAATTTTGATTTCCTGCGGCAATCGTGACAGGCAGGATGCGAATAAACGCGAATATTCCTGCGGTGCATCACTCATGAAGCGCGCAGTCGAATGCACATAGAAGATGATGTCGCGCGCTTGTGCTGCATGCAGTGACATGACTTTAAGTGGATCTTCTTCAAGGTCGATGAAGCCGATGCGGCCGTCTAGCACAGTGAGATTTCGGGCAAACGCCTGGCTCAGGTAACCACCACGCCGATGGAGATCATTCAGGGCTTCAAAGCCCTGCTGCAGCAATTCACTTCGTTGTTCGAGCGATTTTCTCTTGCTGAACTCCGCCGAGAACAACACACCCACATCCGACAGCACGAGATGGGTTTCACCGGCTTCAAGTACTTCAGGTACCAATACTCCGAGACCTTTCAAGCGGGTAATCATGGCCAGTTCGGTAGCGCAGGCGTCTATCGGCGTTAGCGGAATGGGAGCCAACAGCGCATTCGCGCCTAACCGACGGGCGATCCAGCGCAAAACCGCCATGCGTTTGCGTCTTCCCTGATCGGCGTATTGCTTGCGCCAGGCGGTTTTATCTTGGTAGCTGATTTTACTGACGCGTACGAGGTTTTCAGTCATGGCTTGCGAAAAATCGAAATCAGTAACGCAACAAAGCCGAGCCCCAGGTAAAACCACCACCAAAAGCTTCCAGCAAAACGAGTTGCCCGCGCTGAATACGGCCAGAGCGTACTGCTTCATCCAGAGCCAAAGGCACGGAACCCGAGGAAGTATTGCCGTGTTTGTTTACGGTGACGATAACGCGGTCCATCGGCATTTGCAGGCGCTTCGCAGTCGCTTCGATAATGCGCAAGTTTGCCTGGTGCGGAATCAGCCAATCCAGTTCGGATTTATCGATGCCATTGGCCAGCAAGGTTTCTTCGACCACGGAATCAAGCGCTTTCACCGCATATTTGAAAACGTCATTGCCCGCCATCATGACGCGCACGCCCGCATTGGGTTCTTCGGGCTTGAAGCCTGCTGAAACACCGACCGGGTTATATAAAAGATGTTTTTTACTACCATCGGCGTGCAGATGCGTCGATAGAATTCCGGTTTCTGCATCGGCTTTCAATACGACGGCTCCAGCACCATCACCAAACAAGACGCAGGTCTTGCGATCGGTCCAATCGACCATGCGGGTCAGTGTTTCGGAACCGACCACCAGAGCCGTTTTTACCGAACCACTTTTGATGAATTTATCGGCTACGCCGAGCGCAAACACAAAACCGGAACAGGCTGCATTGACGTCGAAAGCAGGAATGCCGAGTGCACCCAGTTTTTCCTGAATCAAACAGGCGCTGGAGGGAAAGATGAAATCAGGCGTGGTGGTGCCAAGAATAATCAAATCGAGGTCGGCGGCAGTGACGCCTGCGGCTTCCATTGCACGCTGCGCGGCAATAAAGCCCATGTGGCTGGTGGTTTCGCCTTCAGCGGCAATATGCCGTTCTTCGATACCGGTACGTTCGCGAATCCACTGGTCATCGGTTTCGACTATTTTTTCAAGATCGGCATTCGTCAGAATTTTTTCCGGCAGGTAGCTACCCGTGCCCGCGATTCGTGAATAAATGGTCATGCCGCATCCTCAAAAGTTCATGCTGCTTATCTTAAAGCTTCTCATTAGCTTAAAGCTTCTAAAGCCGGAATTTCAAAGCCTGAAATAGACACGGCGGGACAAGCCCGCCGTACTATTTAAGTTCAAATGAGACTCAAATGCCCGAAGGCATGAATCTTATTCTTCGATTTCAGCCGCCGATTTCACTTGAATGACTTGACGGCCGCGGTAGAAGCCATCTTTGGTCATGTGGTGACGGATATGGGTTTCACCCGAAGTTTTGTCGGTCGACAAAAGCTTGGCGCTCAGGGAGTCATGCGAACGACGCATGCCACGGGTTGATGGGGTTCTACGGGATTTTTGTACGGCCATTTTAGTTCTCCAACACTTGCAACTATCGTTTTAGATCTTTCAACGCAGATAGTGCGGCGAAAGGATTAGGGGTTTCTTCTACTTCAACTATTTCGTCCGGCCATTCGGCTTCAATAGCTTCTGAATCTGGGTTAATTGGTACAACCGGTATTGCAAGAATCAATTCGTCTTCGATCAAATCCGCGGGATGCAAACTACCGTTCTCGTCCACCAATACCGCTTCAACATCCGGCAGCAAGGCAGCTTCTTCGGCTTCATCACGGATCAGGCCCAGGCGTTGCTGAATGTCGACCGGATAGAAAAAGCGTTCCAGCGTTCTTTGGCAAAGCAGGGGCAATTGCGCTTGAAGATGCAGATCAACGAAACGCTGACCCAGATCGTCACGCCCAAATTCGACGACATAATGACAATCGCCTTCAGCATCTATCAGGCTGCTCCCGAGTCGTTTAAAACCGACCAAAGGAAGCACACCTTCGAAACGCCGCCCGGTCGCAACCATGCGCCAAGCATCTAGCACTGAGGGCAAAGTCGCGGACATAAGAGGGCAATTGTAGTGACTTAGCCGACTACCTGTCAAATAGAAATACCCTTTCGAGACAGCTATTTGCAGAGATTCGGAGCCTAATGCAGACTGCGAACTCGTTATCTGGAAACTCCCCGTGCTGATACCTTTGGTTTTGCTAGGCTTTATTATCCTCATTTCGCTTGTCCTTTGGTATCAACGCAGGGCCGGGAAACGCCGCAGCAACGGGCTATTCCAGTTGCTGGACCTCGCCGACGAGGTCGAAAGTCTGCTTAATCTCAGCCAAAAACGCATGCAAGCCATGCAAACCGTGGTGGGTCGGGTCCCCTCGGATATTGCCGCCCTTGCGACTGCAGCCTTGGACAGCTCGGAAAAAATCAAGGCGGCCAAACGTGATTTATTACAGCATCGCCTTTGGATTCAACAGCATAGCGAAACCGCCAGCCAGCAAGAAATCGATAATGCCTGCATTGCACTGACGCGTTCGCGTGACCGGATTGCCCAACAATTGGAAGCCTTGGAAAATGCCGGTGCCGATCTGGCGCAAGCAACTGCCAGTACCGAACAGGCCGCCGGACGCGAGCCACCCAGCCTTCGAAGGAGTGAAGAATGACCCTGATCCTGGCCTCCACCTCCCGTTACCGCAGCGAATTACTACTGAGATTGGGTCTGCCGTTCCAGACAGTCAGGCCCGATGTCGACGAAACCCCGTTTCCAAACGAAAGTCCGGCTTTGCTTGCGCGACGGTTAGCAGAGGCCAAGGCCCGTTCAGTTGCGAAGAACTTTCCGAACGCCTGGGTAATCGGCTCCGATCAGGTCGCCGAGCTGGATGGTCAACCTATCGAAAAACCGGAGAACTTCGAACGCGCGGCCGACCAGCTCAGCGCAGCCAGCGGGAAAACGATGCATTTTTATAGTGCATTCTGTCTTTTGCGCATGGCACCGCACAAAATCATCGTCAATACCGATATCACCACCGTGCATTTTCGTGCGTTGAATTCAACCGAGATTGAACGCTATCTACACCGGGAACAACCCTACGATTGCGCCGGTAGTTTCAAGGCAGAAGGAATCGGCATTAGTCTTTTCGATAAAATCGAATCCACCGACCCGACCGGCCTGATTGGGCTGCCTTTGATTAGTTTAAGCAAAGCATTGCGACAGGCGGGCTGGAGTCTATTTTGAGTCGTATTAAGGAAGCTCTGATTAATTGCAGAACTGTCTTTCCCGCGTAGGCGGGAACCCAGTGACTTCAGGCTTTCTGGATGTCCAGCTTCGCTGTTGAAAAGCGCTTTCCGTCTACGAGAGAATGACAATTGACCAGAGCTTTCCTGAATCAGTCCGCGCTAATCCGTGTATCGCATACCTTGCTTGAATCAGTCCCAAGTCTGGCACGAAAAATTGAAAAGCTTTCCCGCTTACCAGGCGCGTAAACGACTTTAACAAACTTCAACTGATTGAACTGACCGCATAGTTTTGTGCGCCATTGATCCCGCAACCATTCTTTGGTGGCGGTTTCTTCAATCACGATTAACGCCGTCAAGTTTTTTTCCAAATGAGACAGCGCGACATGATCCACCGACCAATCACGCAATTGACGGGCACGGCCATGTTTTGTATTGAGCGGATGATCGAGCACATAAACATCTCTCTTCGCCGCAAATGCAAAATGCAGCTCTGCCGCAAGCATGAAATTATCGGCGACCAATATTTCATCTTCTTTTATAACTGAACGCGTCGCCGCCGAAACTTCATTCCATCCGACAAAATTATCCGGATAGATTCTTTTGCCGGCCAACTCCGTCGATAGACCGGGCATTGCGGCTGCGATCAGGTAGACAAAACTTGTCGCGACCCCGAAAAAACCGGTCGCCGCAAGCAACAGAAATATTTTCCTGCTCGATGCCGGGAAACTTTTCGCAAGCAAAAAAGGCAGCACGGCTACCAATGGCAAATACGCCGGTAGCGGCCAGTGATAGCTGGTACGTAATTGGTCGGCGAAGAAAGCCAGAATCGCAAACAAGATAATCGGCAACCCAGCACTGCCAAGAATCCAGCCCGACTGTTTTTCCCCAAGCCGCCATGCAAGATAAACACGCCAGAGAGACCACAGTAATGCCGCATAAAGAATCGGCGTTGTGAGAATTATCTGGACCGGCAAATGCGTTATGCCGCGACTGGAAAACTCCCATGGATTACGGTCATGAAACTGGAATTGCCAACCGGCAAAATCATGTTGCTGATTGTATAAAAACAACGGCAACCATGCGCATGCTCCAACAAACAGCGCGAGCAATAATTTGGGATCGCGAAAATGCCGCCAGCCACCTGACAGTAAAAACCCCGAAGCGCCTGCCAGCAAGATAATCAGAAAGCGATAATGCGTCGTTGCGCCGATTACCAAGCCAATGGCCAGTTGAATGCAACTCGCGGCAGAACATTTTTCCCGCATTCCCAATGTCGCATCAAGGCACAATAAGGCTGCCAGGCAAAGCGGTGCTTCCGGCATAGCCATCACACCTACTGGCACTAGAAGCGGCAAGCAGCATGCCAACATGCCCGCCTGCCAGACATAAGTGCCACCGGAAAAATGTCGGGCGATGCGCATCACAAAAAAAGGTATTGCCGCACCGATTAATAAAAAAACCATACGGGCGGCGAAAGGTGAATAACCGCCGATTTCAATTCCGGATCGAATCAGCCAGGCCGTCATGCCCGGCAAGTCGGAATACGCCCACGCCGGCCTTGCCGCTTCCCAGGCATAAAATGCCTCGTCGCCGAACAAGGGCAACTGCCAGGCAAGCAATAATTTCAAGAGCAGCAGAAATGCCCAGAGCAAATAAAATTTCACACGCCATGCGCTCGCATTTGTGTCAGCATTCTGCAAATAATGATCCGATATCGCCAAATGGAACCCCGCCATGTCCGCCAATGCCAGTACGACTATCCTAACCGACTTGCATCATCAGGCTTTGCTGGATGCCAAAGCACAGATCAACAGCATGGTGCTAGGGAAAAGCCACGAGGTGAATCTGGCGATGACCTGCCTGTTGGCGGGGGGGCATTTATTGATTGAAGACCTGCCCGGACTGGGTAAAACAACCCTCGCAAGAACCATGGCCGCCACGCTGGGATTGGAGTTTCAACGAAG
>JAYUWO010000241.1:0-8227 GCA_043753545.1 Arenimonas sp. | reverse complement strand
TCGACGACAAGATAAATACCGCTGCGGCCGAACTTAACGTTCCGATCACGACGATTACCGATAAATTCACCGCGATCTATCGCGAAGACATGCTCAAGCTCGGTGTTACTCCACCCGATGTCGAACCGCATGCCACCGATCATATTCCGCAGATCATCGCGATGATCGAAAAACTGATTGCCACCGATCACGCCTATGCCGCCGAAGGCCATGTTTTATTTTCTGTGGCGAGTTACGCCGATTACGGCAAACTTTCACGCCGCCCGATGGATGAAATGATCGCCGGTGCCCGCGTTGATGTGGCTCCTTACAAACGCGATGCCGGTGATTTCGTCTTGTGGAAACCCTCGACACCGGAATTGCCGGGCTGGGATTCACCCTGGGGTCGCGGACGTCCGGGCTGGCATATCGAATGCTCCGCGATGGCCGAAGCGCATCTGGGCGAAACGATCGATATCCACGCCGGTGGCAATGATCTCCTTTTCCCGCATCATGAAAACGAAGTCGCACAAAGCACCTGTGCCCATGGCGGCAAAGTATTCGCCCGCTACTGGATCCACAATGGGATGCTCGATTTCGGCGGCACCAAAATGTCAAAATCGCTCGGCAATGTCAGCGTGTTGCACGGTTTGCTGGAAGCGCATCCTTCCGAAGCGCTGCGTTATGCCTTGCTGACCGCGCATTATCGCCAGCCACTCGATTGGACCGACGGCTTGATCGAACAAAGCGTGAAAACGCTGGATCGTTTGTACGGCACCTTGCGTGATCTGAAAGATATCGACGCAACCGCTGTCACGCCGGAAGCCATCGAAGCGGCCCTTTGCGACGACTTGAATACACCGATTGCTCTTTCCGAATTGGCACGTATTGCAAGTGAAGCTCGCAAAGCCGAAAGCACCGAAGAAAAAGCCCGCCTGAAATCCGAATTGCTCGGTGCAGGTGAATTGCTTGGACTGTTGCAACAAGATTCCGCAGTGTGGTTCGCTCGCGGCAATGACAATAGCGACGATGCCCGTATTCAAATATTGGTCGATGAGCGCAACGCGGCGAAGAAAGCAAAAAACTTCGCCCGTTCCGACGCCATTCGCGATCAACTGGCGTCCGAAGGCATCTTGCTGGAAGACACGGCACAAGGCGTTCGTTGGAGACGTGCCTGATGTTTCCGATGGAAACCACAGCTGCCGAAGCCCAAAAAGCCATCATTGAAGAATTCGCTTTCTTCAGTGACTGGTCGGAGCGTTATCAGTATTTGATCGACCTCGGTAAAAAACTACCGGATTTGAAACCCGAATGGAAAACCGAGGAACATCGTCTGCACGGCTGTCAGTCGATGGTCTGGATTGTGCCCGAAGGCAATAAAGATAAACTTGTGTTCAATTCCCTCAGTGATTCCACGATTGTCTCGGGCCTTATATTTTTGGCATTGCGGGTCTACTCCGGTCGCAGCGCCGAAGAGATCATGAGCACCGCGCCGGATTACATTAGCCAGATCGGCTTGGCGAAACATTTGTCGCCGACCCGCAGCAACGGCTTGAAATCACTTTTGCAATTTATTCAACAAACGGCGCATAGCGCACTCACTGTCAGGAATACCGCATGAACCTTCGTCACTGTGCTTTGGCGTTCGCCATTACTTTCGGTCTTTCATTGCCGCTATCCGCCGCTGAAGTCAGTGTTCCCCAGCCATCGGAAATTCCAGCCAACACGCAAAAACTGGCGCCGATGATTCATCGGTTCATAGCAGATGTATCGAGCATCGAACATACCCACGACATCACCGGCAGCCCGAAACGCGATGCTGCGCTGCGCAGCCTTTACCAAGGCTGGTTGAAATCGATTGCTACGCTTGATTACGCTTCCTTGCCGCTGGAAGATCAGGTGGACTACGCCCTGTTCAAACGCGAACTGAATTATCGTTTGAAACAACTGGACTTCAACCGCAAGCGTTTTGACCAGGCAGCCACTCTATTGCCCCAAGCCAATAACCTGATCACGATGGCGGAAGATCGTCGCGCACTGATTTACGCCGATGCAAAAACCAGCGCACAGGTGTTGACGCAAGCGCTCAAGGCATTTGAAGCCATCCATTCGCAACTTGGCAAGAAAGAGAGCAAGACCACGGTCAATCCAATTGTTGCTTTCCGGGCTTCAAAATATCTCGGCAATCTGCGCGAGGATTTGAAAGACTGGTTTACCTTTTATAACGGCTACGATCCGAATTTTACCTACTGGACAAAACTGCCATATGAAGCGCTCGACAAGAAAATGGAAGCCTATTCCAAGTTTCTGAAAGACGAAGTCGCAGGCGCCGCAAACCCTGAAACCATCATTGGTGACCCGATCGGCCGCGAAGCTTTAATGGCGGATCTGCAACACGAGATGATTCCGTACACACCCCAAGAATTGATCGCATTGGCGGAAAAAGAATTAAGCTGGTGTCAGAACGAAATGACAAAAGCGGCTGCCGAAATGGGCCACAAGAATTGGCAGCAAGCTCTCGAAGCCGTCAAGCAACAAAGCCCGCTACCAGGCGAACAGCCGAAACTGGTGGTGCAACTTGCCGACGAAGCCATCACTTATCTTGAAACCAACAAGCTGCTCACCGTGCCCGAAATCGCGAAACGCGACTGGCGCATGACCATGCTAACGCCGGAATACCAGTTGCAGGCTCCATTTTTCCTGGGCGGCGAAGACGTCTGGGTTGCGTATCCGACCGACAGCATGCCGCAGGACAAGAAGCTGATGGCATTGCGCGGCAACAATAAATATTTTTCCCGTGCCGTGGTACATCACGAACTGATCCCCGGTCATCATCTGCAATTTTTCTACAACCAGCGCTATCAAACCCAGCGCCAATTGTTCGGCACACCCTTCTGGACCGAAGGCTGGGCCCTGTATTGGGAAATGCGTTTGTACGAAATGGGCTTTGCCAAAACACCCGAAGAAAAGATCGGCATGCTGTTCTGGCGCAGCCATCGCGCGGCACGCATTCTGTTCTCGCTGTCCTTTCACATGGGCAAGATGACGCCGCAGCAGTCAATCGATTTACTGGTAGATCGCGTTGGCCATGAACGCGAGAACGCCGCTGCTGAAGTACGCCGCAGCTTTGCCGGTGATTATGGCCCGCTGTATCAAATCGCCTACATGATCGGCGGCCTGCAATTCCGTGACCTTCACAAGGAAATGGTGACGAACGGAAAAATGAGCGAGCGCGAATTTCACGATGCCGTGTTGATGGGCGGTGAAATGCCGGTGTCGGTAGTTCGTTCGCGTTTGAAGCAGCAGACGCCTGACGTGAATCTACCAGCGCAGTGGAAGTTTTACGATTTTGCGAAGTAAGTTTTCAATTCACATGTAGGGTGGGCATCGCCCACTATTTATTTATTTTACGAATACGGTGGGGTCGAAAAATGCTCCTGCATTTTCGACACTCACGCCATCCATGGCGCTCGCACGCCACCTTACAAGGGCAAAGCTTTTAATGGATATGCTTTCCAGCAACCTAATCATCATCGTACTTACTTGCGTGGTGTCGTATACCGCTTTCAATAATGCCAAGCTGATGGACGACTGGATTCTCAGCCCGTTCAAGGCCAAACGGGAAAACCAGTATTACCGCTACATCACTTACGGTTTCCTGCATGCCGACGGCATGCATTTGCTGTTCAACATGATCACGCTGTATTTTTTTGGTCGAGTGATGGAAGGCTTTTATAATGCCGAACTTGGCCCCTTTGGCTACGCCCTGTTTTATCTCGGCGGCCTAATCTTCTCGGTATTGCCCAGCGCGCTCAAGAATGACAAAGACCCGCGCTATGCCACGCTTGGTGCTTCCGGTGCCGTCTCGGCGGTGTTGTTCGCATTTATCCTGTTTCAACCATGGACCACGTTGCTGATTTTCTTTGTACCTTGCCCGGCGATTATTTATGCCGTTCTTTATGTTGCCTATTCCATCTGGCTTGATAAAAAGGGCGGAGACAATGTCAATCACAGCGCTCACCTTTGGGGTGCGGCTTATGGCGTGATAGCCACCATGATTATTCAGCCGGATGTGTTGGGCTATTTCGTGAATCAGTTGATGAATCCGGTTTTCGCCATCTAAAGCCACTAGTCCACATATACCGTTTTGATATTCATAAACTCATGAATGCCGTGCTCGGCCAATTCGCGGCCATAGCCCGATGATTTCGTGCCGCCGAAAGGCAGACGCACATCGCTGCGAACTTGCGAGTTAACGAAAGTTGCTCCTGCCTTGATTCGACGTGCGACACTCTCGCCACGTTGTTTGTCTTGCGTCCAGACACTGGCACCCAAACCAAACAGGGTGTCGTTCGCAACCCGAACCGCTTCATCCTCGTCTTTCACTCGGATAATGCTCGCGACCGGCCCGAACAGTTCTTCGCTATATGCAGGCATGCCCGGCTTCACGTAATCAAGGATCGACGCCGGATAATGCGATGCGCCCTGCCCTGGTTCACAACCAATCAAGGCTTTGGCGCCAGCCTGAATACTTGCTTGTACCTGCTTGTGTAATTCATCGCGTAAATCGGCACGTACCATCGGTGCCAATGAAGTGTCGGCCTGATTCGGATCGCCGATTTTCAGCTTGCTGGATGCTTCCACGAACTTTGCG
Organism: Arenimonas sp.; assembly: GCA_043753545.1. GTDB lineage: Bacteria > Pseudomonadota > Gammaproteobacteria > Xanthomonadales > Xanthomonadaceae > Arenimonas. The sequence goes on along the minus strand of JAYUWO010000241.1, from coordinate 3,594 downwards.
ATAAATTCATCGGCGATTTTTTCGGTCACGATAAAACGCTTGGCGGCGATACAGGTTTGACCGGCATTACTGAAACGTGAAGCCACCGCGACCGGAATGGTTTTTTCAAGATCGGCATCATCCAGCACAACGAAGGGATCACTGCCGCCGAGTTCCAGCACACATTTCTTTAAATGCTTGCCTGCAGTTGCCGCGACCGAGCGCCCTGCCCGCTCACTCCCGGTCAAGCTTATGGCATGCACACGCGGATCGCCGATGACTGTTTCTGCCATCGCGTTATCAATATGCAAAACGCCGAACACGCCATCTGGCACACCGGCTTCCTGTAGAACTTCGGCAATCATATCGGCACAACGCGGCACATTGGTCGCATGTTTTAACAAGGCAACATTACCCGCCATCAGGCTCGGGGCGAGGAAACGGAACACCTGCCAGACCGGAAAATTCCAGGGCATGATCGCGAACACGCAGCCCAGCGGTTCATAGGTGACATAGCTAAGAGTCGCTTCGGTTTTGATATTGCTATCACGTAGATAATCGACCGCGTGTTCTGCGTAATATTCGCAGGCGCTTGCCGATTTTTCTATCTCGGCCAAGGCTTCGCGATTAAGCTTGCCCATTTCCGCCGACATGATATTCGCTATTGCGTCTTTTCTTGAGCGCATCACCGCAGCGATGCGTTTTACAATTTCACCACGCTGCTGCAGTGTTGATTCCGACCACGCAGGAAATGCGGCGGCGGATTTAGCCAGCAACTTTTCTACTGCAGCGGCATCCATATAGTCGTAACGGTAATCGACCTGACCGGTCCAGGGATTGGTGATTTCAACACTCATGATTTACTCGCCTTTTTGCAAAGCTAATTGGATATCGCGCTGACGGCGTTTTTCTTCGCGGTGGCTAATCGCCCAAGCGGCGACGGCGGTGAACGACACCACCGCAACGATAATCGATGCCAGTGCATTTATCTTGGGATTCAAACCCATGCGAACAGACGAAAATATTTTCATCGGTAGTGTCGTCGCATCCGGGCCTGCCACAAAGCTGGAAATAACCACGTCATCCAGCGACAAGGTGAAAGCCAGCAACCAGCCGGAAATCAGTGCCGGAAAAATAATCGGCAAGGTAATGACGAAAAATATTTTCAGCCGGTTTGCTCCGAGATCCATTGCCGCTTCTTCGAGCGATTTGTCGAGCTCGGCAAGTCGCGAAGAAATAATCACGGTAACGAAGGCCATCGTAAACGTGACGTGGGCAATCCAGATCGACAACATGCCTTTGGGAGATACGCCGAATGGCGCAAATATCGTCACGAACATCAATAGCAGGGACAAACCGGTGACGACTTCGGGCATCACCAACGGTGCCGTAATCAAGGCGCCGAATAATGTTTTGCCGCGAAAAAAATTAAACCGCGTCATCACCAAGGCCGCCAAGGTGCCAAGCACCACGGCGGCAGTCGCAGAGGTGAAGGCAATTTTCAAACTGACCCACGCGGCCTTCAGCATCGAATCGTCATTCATCAGGGCTTCGTACCATTTGAATGAAAACCCCGACCAGGTGGTCGACATGCGTGATTCATTGAATGAAAAAACCACAAGCAGAATAATCGGCAGATACAGAAACAGAAAACCGAAGCCGAGAAAAGTCCGGCCAAACCAGCTGACTTTTGTGGAGGACGTACTCATGCGACGCGGCCCTCCAGTTCTTTCTGCTGGTATTTATGAAAGATAATGATCGGGATCAACAGCATAATCAGCATGATAATCGCGACTGCAGAAGCCATCGGCCAGTTGCCTGCGCTGAAGAACTCACTCCAAAGCAGGCGACCGATCATCAAGGTGCCCGGACCACCGAGCAATTCGGGAATCACGAACTCGCCAACTGCCGGAATCATGACCAACATGCAGCCGGCGATGATACCGGCCTTGGACATCGGCAGCGTTATCGTCAGAAAGGCTTTCCATGGTTTTGCCCCGAGATCGTATGCGGCTTCAAGCAAGCGCATATCGAATTTCACCAGATTGGTATACAGCGGCAAAATCATGAAAGGCAAATAGGCATAAACAATACCGATATAGGCCGCGATCGGCGTATTCATGATGCGCAGCGGATCATCAATTACCCCCAGCGCCACTAATGTTTTATTGAGAAGGCCATTGGTCTGCAAAATGCCCATCCAGGCATAAATCCGGATCAGGAAGGAAATCCACGAAGGCAATACCACCATCATCAGGCAAATGTTACGCATCGACGGTGACATGCGTGCGATGGTATAGGCCATCGGATAACCGATAAGTAGGCAGATAAGTGTCGAAATCGCGGCAATCTTTAGCGAACTGATATAGGCATTTACATACAGCGAATTGGTGAACAATTCGATGTAGTTGCCCAGATTGAACTTGAGCATCAGGCCCTTGTCCACGTATTCCAGAATCGGCGTATACGGCGGGATGGAAATCGCCTGCGAGCTGAAGGAAATTTTCAGGACAATCAAAAACGGGATGGCGAAAAACACCAGCATCCAAACATAGGGAATGGAAATGACACCCCAGCGAGGATGTGGCAAGAGTTTCTTAGTTAGAAATTTAGGCAGCCTCATGAGGTCAACACCACACCAGCATCGTCTCCCCACGAAACCCACACTTGATCATTCCAGGTGAAATTCTCGCTGGCCCAGCGCTTTCTGTTGGCAAAGTGCGCCATGATCTTGGAACCACTTGGCAGGCGAACGTGATAAACCGAATGACTGCCGAAATAGGCGATGTCTTCGACGATGCCCTGTGCCTTGTTGTATTTTTGTGCCGGCTCGTCCTTGCTGATCGTCACTTTTTCAGGACGCACGGCGAACGCCACTTGCTGGCCTTCAAATCCGCTGATGCCGTGGCCGATATACACCGGGTCCGGCAAAGCGTCGGATCTAATCGTGACGAAATCAGCTTCATCGTCTTCAATCTTGCCTTCGATAACATTCAACGAGCCGATAAATTCTGCTGCAAAACGACTGGTCGGCTGTTCGTAAATTTCGTCGGGAGTACCGACCTGACGGATATGTCCTGCATCCATGAGGGCAATGCGATGCGCCATGTTCATGGCTTCTTCCTGATCATGGGTCACCATGACGCAAGTTACGCCGAGACGCTCGATAATATTGACCAGCTCCAATTGCATTTGCGAACGCAATTTTTTGTCGAGTGCTCCCATCGGCTCGTCTAGCAGCAATAATTTGGGGCTTTTTGCCAGTGAACGAGCCAATGCCACCCGTTGCTGCTGGCCACCGGAGAGTTGGTGCGGTTTTCGTTTGGCAAATTTATTCATCTGCACGATGCTCAACATTTCTTCGACCCGTCTGGCGACCGCGTCTTTCGCCATGCCGTCCTGCTTCAGGCCGAACGCAATGTTTTGTTCCACCGTCATATGCGGGAATAAGGCATAAGACTGGAACATCATGTTGATTGGGCGGTCATACGGCTGCAGATCATTGATGATCTGGCCGTCCAGCTCTATTTTTCCCGAAGTTGGTTTTTCAAATCCTGCCAGGCAACGACCGATCATGTTTCGCGAAACGATAAATTGGGCAATGAAAATTACGTT
>JAYUWO010000240.1:0-8266 GCA_043753545.1 Arenimonas sp. | reverse complement strand
CTGACGCCGGTTGCGGTGCGTCTGGGCTATCCAGAGGAATAGCACGGATGCATCAGGGCGCTTTGGCAATACCGTCTTTTATCGTCGCGATAATGCTGACGGCCGGGCAGGTCGTGGCAACGCTTGAAACAAAAGCTGAAGACGCAAACCCTGAAGAAACAAAAACTGAAATAGCCGGTGTCGCCGTCCAACCGCCATTTCCCATGGCAAGGCCGGTCGACAGATTGCCGCATCAGTTGTTCCATCCCGGAGATATTTATTATCCCGCCGAGCTGGCGAAATCGGGCGTGCAGGGCGAGGTCAAGCTGGATATCGTATTGTCGGCCGATGGGAAATTGTTGTCCGCGAAAATCGTCGACAGCAGCAAGTCGGACGAGCTCGATAAAAATGCATTGAGTTATGTCAATGCCGTCGGCGAGAAATGGACCTTGCCGGAAAATCATCCCAATGGCGAAAAAGCGCATTACCTTTTGAGTATTGTTTTCACTCGCGATTCCGTGATGAACATCAATCTGAAAACCTGTGCCGAACTGAATACGGACCTGAGCTATTTTCGCTCGACCAATCCCGATGAAGAGGCAAGGAAGGTTGCTTCGCTCGAATTGATCGCAAGCTTGTTTACCGTGCAATTGATAAAAACCCGGGGTGCAGCCGAGGCTTTGAAATATGCACAATCCATTGATGCCATTAGCGACGACACTATTCGCTCCTGCCAAGAAAAGCCGGACGCCCGCATGATTGAAACCTACGTCAAGACGGCTAAAAGCTACAAAATCCGATTCTGAGGCTTATTCGCCATCGGCGAGAAAGAAAATCAGGCCTGCACCGAGCGCAATCCGGTAATAGGCAAACGCGGTAAAGCGGTGTGTCTGGATATACGTCAGCAACCATTTCACCGCAATGAAAGCGGTTACGGTAGCGGCGACAAACGCAACGGCAATTTCCAGCCAGGATTCATGCGGAGCACCGCTCATCAGCAGCGACACCAGTTTGTAGCCACTGGCCGCGAACATGGTTGGAATGCCGACCAGAAAGGCAAACTCGGTCGCGGCGGCGCGATTGGAGGTGCCGGCCAGCAAGGCGACGAAAATCGTCGCCGCCGAACGCGAAGTACCGGGAAATACCGCCGCAGCCACCTGTGCCAGGCCAACAAGTACGGCCACTTTCCAGGTAATCACCGAGCTATCGGGCTTGTTCGCGGCAAAATGTTCGGCCACCAGCATCCAGACGCCGCCGATAATCAAGGCCCACGCCACCGGCGAAACGGTGTCGGGCAACTGGAAGCCCATTTTAACGATGACAAAACCGAGTACCGAGGTAATCAGGAAGGCGGTCGTCAGTTTGAGTGCGTAATCGCGATTCTCCGGCTCGACCAAGCCGGTGCTCATTTTCCAGAGCCGCTCACGGTAAATTGCGACGACGGCGAAGATGGCGCCGGCCTGGATAAAGACATTGAAAAAATCGGTTCGATGGCCCAGCCAGTGCTGTGCGATCAATAAATGCCCGGTGCTGGAAATCGGAAGAAATTCGGTAATACCTTCGATAATGCCCAGGATCAGGGCGGCAACAAGATCATTCACTCCGGAGTTTCCAGGTCGGTAATAAACAGGTGGGTATTGTGCCGGATTGAAACGCATCGCGGGTAGGTCGGGCCCCGGCCCGACTTGAGATATATCGCAAATTTTGAAAGCGTTTTTTGAAAGCGTCGCCGTGGCGTGATTTGAGTTATATCGCAATCGTTGAAAAGCGTCGGGCCAGGGCCCGACCTACATTTGCTATATTTCGGTGCAAGATAAATTTATATGCACCGTAGTGGTGCATTTATTGGGTGTCGAGCGAATCTACAATAATAAAATCAATAGGTTACATAGCAATCCTATTGGCACGCGCCTTGCTAGAGGAGTAGGTCCCTCACCCTGCCGGAGTGTTTCATGTCGCTTGAAAACATCAACAAATTAGTCAAAGACCACAGTATCGAATTCGTCGACCTGCGTTTCGTCGATATGCGTGGCGTACAACATCATGTTACTTTTCCGGTCAATATCATCGAAGCTGCCCTGTTTGAAGACGGCAAGATGTTCGACGGTTCCTCGATTTCCGGCTGGAAAGGCATCAACGAATCCGACATGATTTTGTTGCCCGACCCGAGCACCGCGTATCTCGATCCGTTCTATGCCGATCCAACCCTCGTACTGATTTGCGACGTACTCGATCCGGCCACCATGCAGGGCTATTCGCGCTGCCCACGTGGCATCGCCAAGCGCGCCGAAGCTTTTCTGAAAGCCAGCGGCATCGCCGACCAGGCATTCTTCGGTCCGGAGCCTGAATTCTTCATCTTTGACGGCGTTCGTTTCGCGAACGACATGGGCAAAGTAATGTACGAAATTTTCTCGGACGAAGCTTCCTGGGAAACCGGCAAGAAGCAAGATGGAGCAAATCATGGCCATCGTCCTACCGTCAAAGGCGGTTACTTCCCTTTGCCGCCGGTCGATTCCCTGCACGATATCCGCGCTGAAATGTGCAAAGTACTCGCAGCGGTCGGTCAGGAAGTCGAAGTGCATCACCATGAAGTGGCGAATGCCGGCCAATGCGAAATCGGTACCAAGTTCAATTCACTGGTGAAAAAAGCCGACGAACTGGCCACGATGAAATACGTGATTCGCAACGTCGCCCATCAAAATGGCAAGACCGCGACCTTTATGCCGAAGCCAATCGTTGGCGACAACGGTAGCGGCATGCACGTGCATCAATCGCTCGCCAAAGGCGGCCAGAATTTATTCTCCGGTGAAGGCTACGGCGGTCTGAGCCAAATGGCACTGTGGTACATCGGCGGCATCTTCAAGCACGCACAAGCGATCAACGCGTTCGCCAACTCGACCACTAATAGTTACAAGCGCCTGGTGCCGGGTTTCGAAGCACCGGTGATGCTGGCTTACTCGGCACGCAACCGTTCGGCTTCCTGCCGCATTCCGTTCGTGCCAAATCCAAAGGCACGCCGCATCGAAATCCGTTTCCCGGATCCAATGAACTCCGGCTACCTGACTTTCACAGCCTTGATGATGGCCGGCCTTGACGGCATCAAAAACCAGATCGACCCGGGCGCACCCAGCGACAAGGATTTGTACGATCTTCCGCCGGAAGAAGAAAAGAACATTCCGAAAGTCTGCCACAGCCTCGATATGGCTTTGGACGCATTAGAAAAAGACCGTGACTTCCTCAAAGCCGGTGGCGTAATGACTGACGATTTCATCGACAGCTACATCGAACTGAAAATGGGCGAAGTCACCAAGTTCCGTGCGGCAACGCATCCACTGGAATATCAGATGTATTACGGTATTTGATTTTGGTAGTCTATTTCATAACAAAGCCCCTCTTTTGGGGCTTTGTTTTTATGGACGAATCAATTGATGAGAAAAAATTACACGCTCGGGGTTTTGCTGCTTTTATGCCTAGTGGCTGCGATACCGGTCAAGTCGGTTCAAGGCAGGGAATTGCCGGAAGCAGCGATGACGATAATTCCGGTTGCGGATTTCTATAAAAGAAGTCCGGTTGCTGACCTGAAAATATCGCCCAATGGCAACTATATCGCTGCGACCATGTCGCTCGAAGAACACACCGATTTAATCGTGTTGGATCGTGTCACCCTAAAAGTCATCAGTCGGGTCGTGTTCAAGAACAAATCCCACGTCGATGATTTCTACTGGGTGAGCCCGTCGCGCATAATTTTTACCGAAAAACAAAAGGCCGGACTATTGAACGAGCCAAGAAGGCTTTACGGCATTTACGCCGTCAATGCCGACGGCAGCGATAACCGTCGGATTACGAATGATAGATTGCTCGACACGCTCGTCAACGAAGACGATTGGGTGCTGGTTGAGCAGTATGGCGTCGTCAAACGACTCAATGTACATGACGGGAAGGTAGAAAAAACGAAATACAAAAGTCCGGCCACCGTCGGTTTCTACATCACCGATAATGCGGGCAATGTGAGATTTTTCAGCGGTTCAAGAGGACGTGAACTTTACGGAAGGCTCTTCCGCTACGTGTCGGAAACCAATAAATGGCAGCTCGTCAACGCAGAAGCGGAGAGCGGCCAGGATTTTGACGTGCTGGGTTTTTCGACCGATAACCAAACAGCCTACATGGCAATATCCAAAAAATCGGGACCTTCGGCGGTATACGCATTCGACATGATAACGGGCCAGAAAAAAATGGTCTCGAGCGACGATAATGTAAATCCCGACTACGCACTTTCCGGATCGGGGTCGTCGGGGATGTACGGTATCCGGTATCTCGACGGACGACCAAGAAACGAAATGCTGGACGCGACCGATCCCAATGCCCGTGATTTGTTGAAAATGGAGAAAGCCTTCGCCGGATATGATGTTTTTCCGATGTCGTCTTCCGGTGATGGAAGTTTGGCGATTTATTACGTTTATGCCGATGATCACCCCGGAACTTACTATCTTTACGATCGTGCAAATGCAAAAGCGAGTTATTTGCTTGATCGACAGCCGTGGATCGATAACAAGGGGCTGTCAAAAACGGAGCCGGTAAAATTCAAGGCCAAGGACGGCTTGGAAATCGAAGCATTCCTGACTTTGCCAAAGCACCTGGACAGGCATGATTTGCCGGCCGTTGTGCTGGTCCACGGCGGACCGTTTGGCATATTTGATCAATGGGGCTATTCCCCGGAAGTCCAGATGTTGGCAAATCGGGGCTATGCGGTGCTACAGGTAAATTTCCGGGGTTCCGGCAATTATGGCCATGCCTTCGAGACCGCAGGCTACCGGCAATGGGGCGGAGCAATGCAGGATGATATTACCGATGCCACACAATGGATGATCAAGCAGAAATATGCAGACAAGCAACGGATATGTATTTACGGCGCCAGTTACGGCGGCTATGCCGCATTGATGGGATCGGTCAAGGAGCCGGATTTGTACCAGTGCGTCATCGGAAATGTTGGCGTCTATGACTTGAATAGAATGCTGGTCGAAGACACACATTATCGTTTCTGGAGGGTTGATGTTCGCACCATGGCGTTGATGTTGGGATTGAAAAATCTGGACGTTATTTCCCCAAACCTGAGGGCGCACAAAATAAGAGCAAATGTACTTTTAGGTGCAGGCCGAGAAGACGATACAGCGCCGCCTATTCACACCGAGCGTATGCGAGATGCCATCATCAAGGCCGGCGGCTCGGTCGATACGGTGATCTACGAAGGCGAAGGCCATGGCAATTACCTGTTGAAAAACCAGGTGGACTGGGCTAATCGCGTGCTGACTTTTCTGGATAAGAATATTGGGCCGGCTTCCGCATCGGGAAAATGAATTCATAGTGACAATAAGGCCCGGCTGCCTGGGCTTTTCTCACCACACAGCCACTACACATCGCGCCCATCATCAGCACATTTTCGAAGGCTAATTTACTGTCACAAAGCTGACGGTAGGAGGCCGGAAAAAAATGCACTATCCTTACAGCATGCTGCACTATCGCTTGAAATACGGCTTTTGTTGTCTGCTGGTCTTGTCGGCATGTGCCCCGATGCCGGTGAAAAGTCCCTTGGCACAATGGGCACCGTCGCCGAATTTTGATACCCGCAAACCACGCTTGATTGTCATCCATCACACCGATATGGATAGTGCCGAGGCAGCACTGCGTGTGCTGCACACGCAGAATAAGCAGGGGCGTGTCAGCGCGCATTATCTGATCGCCAACAACGGGAAACTGTATCAACTGGTCGGCGACAACGAGCGTGCTTGGCATGCCGGCGTCGGCAGTTGGCAGGGCGTGACCGATATCAATTCGATTTCGATCGGCATCGAGCTGGATAATAACGGTAGCGAGCCATTTGAAGAGCGGCAAATACTCTCACTCATTCGTTTGCTGGATGATTTGTGTACGCGCTTAAACATTCCGCGTGACGCGATCATCGGGCATGCCGATCTTGCGCCTGCCCGCAAGAGTGATCCAAACAAGCACTTCCCCTGGCAGCGTCTCGCTCAGGCCGGGTTTGGCAAGTGGTACGACGAAAATCTGGTGGCTGCTCCGGATAACTTCGATGCCGTTCTCGGATTGAAGGCACTCGGCTACGACACGACCGATTTACCCGCCGCCGTTCGGGCATTTCATCGTCGCTATCGCGGCATTGAAACCGAAGTGCTCGATGATGAGGACGCAAAAATCCTGTTCAATCTTCACACACAATAATTATCGCGGCCTAGGCATTCGCGCACCGGATTTGCATAAACCCAATCGGCGGGCTTATAAGGCTAGGCTGGGGACAGCGCGATTGTGAAGGATGTGCATGGCAAATTCGGGGCAGCATAAAAACTCGTGGCGTTTTCGCCTCGGCGGCATCGGCCTTTGCCTGCTGCTGGGCCTGGCGATACAGCATTCCAGTCTCGGCACGTGGCTGGATGCCAAATATCTTGATCTGCAAACGCGGGCACTCAAAAAATATTTTCCAACCGAAGTCAAAAACGATGTCGTCGTTGTGGGTATCGACGAAGGGACACTGGAAGCCTTTCCCGAGCCGATGACCTTGTGGCATCGACACTGGGGCGATTTCATGCGCGCGATGCAGGTGGCGGATGCGTCGGCTGTGGGGCTGGATGTCGTGATGCCGGATCGCTCTTTCGACGATATCGTCCCCGGTTACGACAATAGTTTAATGAGCGGTTTGCTGGCGGCAAAAAAAGATCGGCCGGTGGTGCTCGCTCTTACCCTGGACAGTCATGGTGACACGCGCACCCTGTATCGCAAATTCGAACTGGTCGCCGGCAAAGACAATCTGGGTTACGCCTTGTTTCCGATAGAGATTGATCACCGTGTACGTCGATTTGACGACAATTTGGCAACCGGAGATCAGGAGGTCACCACGCTGGTTGGTCAAATGCTGCGCGGGCTCGGTATGAAATCCGGGAGTGGCTATATCGATATGTCGGTGGGTGCTTCCTACCAGTATGTGCCGCTTCATGAAGTCACCAAGCTTTATGAAAGCGGTGATGTTGCCGGTTTACGCCGCTTGTTTGGCGGCAAGCCGGTATTACTCGGAACGGTGTTGCCTGTCGAAGATCGACTGCCGCTGCCGGTAAATCTTGCCGCCTGGGAAGACAACGGCAATCTGGTGTCTGGCGTACTGGTGCATGCGCAAACCTTGCGTGCATTCCTGAACCAGGGATTGGTGCAGCCGGTGGCTAATAGTTTCGTTTGGCTTGGCATTTTTCTCGGCGCCTTGTGGTGGATATGGGCATCCAGCCAAGGCGGCAAATGGCTCGTGTTGGTGCTCTGGAGTCTGGGCCTGCTTGCCTTGGCTATGAGCCTGTTTCGCCAGGGCATGTATTTGCCGATCAGTGCAATGACGGCGACGACGGTAATCGCATTGTTGGGTCGGGGTATCTACGATGCGCTGGAACATTTACAGGAGCGCCGTTTGCTGAAAAGTGCCTTCGGCAATAGCGTTAGCCCCAACGTGATGCAGGAAATCCTGTCCGGAAAAATTACGCCCGAACTGGGCGGCACGAGAAAATTTGTCGCGATTTTGTTTTCCGATATTCGCGGTTTCACCACGCGTAGCGAATCGATGACACCGGAAGCAGGCATTGATTTATTGAATCGATATTTCGAATGTGTAGTCGAACAAATCCATGCCAATGGCGGCGCCGTGATCAATTTCATGGGCGACGGCATCATGGCGATATTCGGTGAACCCAAGCCGCTCGACAATCCCTGCGCCGCCGGATTCACCGCCGCGAAAGCCATGCAGAAAGCACTTGCCGAATTCAACGAGCAATTGAAGCGGGAAGGTATCCCGCCGATCGAAATTGGTGTCGGCGTACACGCCGGCGAGGTCGTGATCGGCCATATGGGGTCGAGCAATCGCAATGACTACACGGCAATCGGCGATGCCGCCAATGTCGCCTCACGCGTGGAAAGCCTGACCAAGGATGTGGGCTATAGTATCGTCTGCTCGAAAGTGATTGTTGATGCGCTGCCGGATTGTGACGGCCTGATATCGCTCGGACCACAGCCGATCAAGGGACACACGCCGGTAGAAGTGTATGGTTGGGGCAAGCTCTAACAGTGCAACGGGATTGAACATGCAGCAGCATCGTAAAACTGGTTTGGCTCTTGTTGTGATTTCACTTTTCTGTCTTTGCGCCGGATTTGTCTGGGCGAAAGCGGCCGTTATCGTGGGCATGGTCACAGAAATGCAAGGTCATGCGTACTGGCAAAACGACACCAAGAAAAATCGCGTGCA
>JAYUWO010000239.1:0-2696 GCA_043753545.1 Arenimonas sp. | reverse complement strand
GGAAGACAACCGTAACAACTCCGAAGAAAACGCGAACGCTTAAATGAATATCGAGCAACGCGGCACCGGCCCTGCGCTGGTGATGATTCATGGCTGGGCCATGCATTGCGAAATTTTTGCACCGCTTATTTGCATTCTTGAAAAGCACTTCACCTGTTATCTGGTGGATTTGCCGGGCCATGGCCGTAGTCTCGATGATCATTCGACCTTGAATCTTGCTGATATCGCGAAAGAAATTTCGGCGCGCACGCCTCCGGCAGTTTGGTGTGGCTGGTCGCTCGGTGGTCTGGTGGCGTTGCAGGCATCGCAACATCATCAATTACGCGGCTTGGTGATGCTTTGTGCATCGCCGCGTTTCGTGAAAGCCGCGCATTGGCCACACGGTATGGCGGCATCGATATTCACCGGCTTCGCGAACGATTTGCAAAAAGATTACCGCGCCACGCTCGATCGCTTCATCAGTCTGGAAGCACAGGGTTCGGATCATATGCGAGAGGAATTACGCATGTTGCGGGACTCGGTATTTGCCTTCGGCGAACCGGCCGAACGCGTGTTGTGCGAAGGCCTGGAACTGCTGGAAAATACCGACCTGATCGAAGCTTGTCGTCATTTGAAAATCCCGAGCTTATGGATCGCCGGTAAGCGCGACCGTCTGGTATCGCCGCAAGCGATGCAATTCGCAAGCGAAATTTGCCTTGGTGAATTTATTGCGGTGCAGGGCGGGGGTCATGCACCTTTTTTAACCCATGCTGATCAGGTGGCCCATTCCATTCTCGAATTTTCGAAAGCCCTCGCATGAAATATTTACGAACACCAGCCCTGTTTGAAAACGCATCGCTGCGGCGCAATTTTGGCCGTGCGGCGACGACGTATGCGCAAGTGGCGGTATTGCAGCAGGAAGTGGAAAAACGCCTGATCGAACAACTCGATTTTCTTGAAGACCGACAACCGTTGCGGGTACTGGATCTTGGTTGTGGCCCGGGTCGCGCCAGCGGCGTAATGAAAAAACGCTGGTCGAAAGCGCAAGTCATCGCGATCGACGCCGCGTTGCCGATGTTGAAAGAAGTCCCGAAACAAACGCGTTTCTGGCGACCGATAAAACGCGTCTGTGCCGATGCTTCGCAGCTGCCTTTGGCCGATGCCAGTGTCGATGTCATCTTTTCCAATCTGTGCCTGCAGTGGGTCAATGATTTGCCTGCGACACTCTCGGAATTCCGCCGCGTTTTGAAACCCGATGGCTTGTTGCTGTTTTCCACTTTCGGCCCCGACACCTTGTTCGAATTGCGGGAAGCCTACTGGCAGGCAGGCGAAAAAAATCCGCCGCTCAGTCCATTCGCCGCCATCCAGCAAATCGGCGATGCCATGATTGCCGCCGGCTTCAAGAACCCGGTGCTCGATCGCGAGTTGTATCAACTGACTTATTCCGATGTTCGTACATTGATGAAAGAGCTGAAAGCGATCGGTGCAACCGATGCAAGACCATCACGTTCGCGGGGCATGGCCGGAAAAACCCGTTTTCAGAATATGACGACGGCCTACGAAAAAATGCGTCGCAATCAGGTGCTGCCGAGTACCTGGGAAGTTGTCACGGTGATGGCCTGGGGTCCGGCACCGGGCGTGTCACGTCGCGAAATGGGGGCGGATATCGCGAGTTTTCCGGCCGATAGAATTCCAATTCGTGGGAGCGGTGTTAGCCGCGAATGACCCTGCAATATTGCCTTGTGGAAGCTGCGCAAGCAGCGATTGATGGTTCGGTATATCGCAATCTGAAAATTCACATCGCTGGTGAACCAGCTCCCACAGTTAAATATTTACCACGGCAACGAATCCAGATCGACATTGCCACCGGTAATAATCAAGCCGATTTTTTTTCCTTCGAAGCGGTTTTTATTTTTGATCAATGCCGCCAGCACGGTTGCACACGAAGGCTCGACTAGTATTTTCAACCGTTCCCAGATCAGGCGCATCGCCGCGATGGTCTCGGTGTCGCTGACGGTAAAAATTTCAAGTTCGTGCGCCTGCATGATCTGAAAATTGATATCGCCAACGGTCGCACGCAGACCATCGCAAATCGTCTCCGAGACGATATCGGTGATGCGCCTGTTTACCTTCAACGATTCATAAGCATCCGCCGCGCCTGCCGGCTCGGCACCGAACACGCGGCAATGTTTTGACTTGCCCGCAACGGCGATCAGGGTGCCGCTGATTAAACCACCGCCACCCACCGGCGCGATCAAAGCATCCAGCGGCGGACTTTGTTGCAGGCATTCCAATGCCGCCGTGCCCTGTCCGGCGATCACATTCACGTTGGTATATGGATGCACCAGAACGGCACCCGTTTTTTGCCGGATGTCTTCTGCCGTGTCATCACGGTCCTGCATGGTGTTGCGACAGAAAGTTATTTTGCCGCCGGCTTGTTCAATGGCCATCAATTTGGCCGGGTTCGCGCCCTCCGGCACCACGATATGGGCTAGGATATTTCGGGTTTTTGCTGCCAGTGCCAGCGCTGCGCCGTGATTGCCGGACGAGTGGGTGACAACGCCATTGACGGCATCGTGTTCGCTCAAATTCCAGACCGCGTTGCAGGCACCGCGAAATTTGAAGGCGCCGGCGCGCTGGAAGTTTTCGCATTTGAAAAAAAGTTCGGCACCGACCAGATCATTCAATGATGAAGATTGTAAAACCGGAGTCACGTG
>JAYUWO010000238.1:0-8284 GCA_043753545.1 Arenimonas sp. | reverse complement strand
TCAATCATGGACTGGAAATCTTTCAGGATTTGCTCGCGCCCTGCATCGGTATCGGGATAGAGCTGATCGGGGCGGCGGGAAATTTCATCCACGCGCTGACCAACACTTCCTTCAGACAAACCTTCAGCCTTGAGAATGGCATCCATCTCGGCTTCGATACGGGCCACTTCACTCAAACCGAGTTGATGGACTTCGTCGGCCGTCATGTCGGTCGTGGTGTTTTGTTTGATCGCCCACTGGTAGTACGCATCGCCGTCAGGCAGCGCCCACACGCCATTGTCGCCCATGGCCTTAGCCTGCAATTTTTCGTAATAGGCGATGAATTTCCGGTACGCGGGATAGACACTGCCGCCAATGCTTGCTTCTGCATTCCGAAGAATTGTTGCGCGCTGTTCGTCGTTGATTTCCTGTTTCGAAACTTTTTCTAGTTTCGATTCCAGCGACGTATAAAGAATATTCTGCTTCGCCGGGGCACCGGCAAAATCGCGCATCTGCAATAAAACTTTTTCGATAACGAATTTTGGCGGAATAATATTCAATGCTTCACGCTTGTCCAGGCCTTGCTGGGCCTGATCGAAGGCAAGCGAAATCTTGTCGAGTCTCGCGATATAGTTTTCGGCGTCTTTCAGATTCGCGACACCATGCTGGGTTGCGAGAAATGTCGGCATTTCGCCCTGCAAACCGAAAAGCTGATTCAATGGATAATTGTGATACTGGAATTTCTGCCCTTCGACCTGAATCGCCAGAAAATATTCCAACATGTCGTAGTTAAGTTGATTGTCCACATCGAGTGATGCGCGATCGTAACTTCGCAGGCTGGCCAAATCATTCTGGACTTTCTGATTCAGCTTCTCTTGCTGGGCCAGCGAGAGATCGCTCAGATCGTCGCTATACCAATCTAGCCAGGGCGGCAGCATACGCAGGCTGGACAATAATTGCGGGTCTTCGAAGGCATACTCGGCAAAAACGCGTTCGAAGAAAATGCGGATATGTAAAGGCTTGAAATACATCGAGTGCAATACGAATAAAGCCAGTAGCAAAAATAATACCAACAGCGTCCTGAAGCCCCAGCGAAAAAGTCGTTTCATATATCGTCTCAATAGACCTGGTCAATTAGGCCCAAGAATAACAAAGCCGGGAAGCAAGATGCAGTAAGATATGGCATGAATTATCAACACGGCTTCCATGCTGGCAACCACGCCGATGTGCTCAAGCACATCGTGCTGCTGCAACTGATCGAATCGCTTAAACGCAAGGACAGCGCATTCTGCGTACTGGACACCCACGCAGGCCGCGGCCGCTACTTTATGCAAGGCGAACAGGCCGGAAAGACCGGCGAGGCGCGCGGTGGCATTTATCAATTGATCGGCGTACATGGCCTGCCCGCGCCAATCAAGCATTACCTTGCTGCCGTCGCCGCGGACAATCCGGTCGGTGGATTGCTGGTATATCCCGGCTCGCCGTTATTAGTCGCCCAGGCCATGCGTGAACAAGACCGGCTGATGTGTTGCGAATGGCAGCATGAGGAGGCTCAGCCACTGAAAGCTTTATTCGCCGGCGACGACCGCGTCAGCGTAGTAGGACGCGATGGTTATGCCGCTATCAAAGCGAAATTACCGTTCAAGGAAAAACGCGGCCTGGTATTGATCGATCCACCGTATGAAACGCAGGAAGCGGAATTCGGTCTTATCCTGAAAGCCTTGCAGGAAGGTTTGCAACGCTGGCCAACGGGGATGTTTGCCGTGTGGTATCCGATTAAACAACGCAAGACATTGCAATCCTTCTTTCGCAAAGTCACAAACTTGCCGATGAAGTCGGCTTTCATCGCAGAAGTATTGATCAGGCCGGATGACTCACCCTTGCGGCTCAACGGCAGTGGAATGCTGATTATCAATCCGCCCTGGCATTGTGACGACGCCTTGCAACCCGTGTTGCCGGTATTAGCCCGATTATTAGGCGAGAAAGGCGCCAGCTGGGCCTTACAATGGTTGAAAAAAGAATCGCAGTGATTCACCGGAGCGTCAGTTTGGAGCAGTTTCACTCCTGATTTAGAGCATTGTTACGGACTTTTCATGGCAAGCTACCGCCATGTCGCAAAAAGCAAAAAAGGCCAAGCTCGCGGGCCGGTGGCAGCGCCAGGAAGCCATAACGGTTGCCGACGGCCGCACACTGTGGATTCGCCCGATTCAAGCCGCCGATGCCTTGCCAATCGCAGGCACATTCCATCTTCTGCACGAAGACGAAATTCGCCGTCGTTTTCTGCATCCGGTCAAGGCACTCAGTGATGATTACCTGTTGCGTCTGACGCAACCCAATCCGGAAACCGATTTCGTGGTGGTTGCTGCAGAACCTTTCGAACCGGGACTGGCATTGATTGGTGCTGTCGCAAGATTGTCGGTGGACGATAACGGCGGTCGTGCCGAATTCGGCATTCTGGTCAGTCATTTTGTTACCGGCCAGGGCCTCGGAAAAATACTGATGCAACGACTCATTGAATGGTGTCAGTTGCACGGCATCCGGCATTTATGGGGCGACGTGCTCGACAATAATCGGGAAATGCTGAAACTGGCGGAGAGCCTCGGCTTCACGCGGGAATCACGCCATACCACGCCCGGCATTACCCGTATTGTGCTGACGATTTAGTTTTTTTATTTGTAGGAGCCCGCTCTGTGTACTGAGCGTAGCGAAGTACAAACAGAGCTGGCGATGTTTGCGGGATTTATCGCCAGCTCAATGCATTTCGCTGCGCTCAATACCTGAGCGGGCTCCTACGAATCAATCGTTTTCAGTTAAAATAGTCGAATGACATCTGCTGCAAATCTTCCCTGCCCTCCTTTCCCCCGCGCCGGCCAACAGCGCGCCTACTGGCGTGCGCCGCATAGCCCCAGTGCGATGGCATTGGCGATTTCTCAAGCCGCTCGCCAGCACGATGGATTAATCCTTGCCATTACTCGCGACACGCACAGTGCAAGCGCGCTGGAAAACGATTTGCGCATCGTGGCAAACGATTTGCCCTTGCTGCATTTTCCGGATTGGGAAACGCTTCCCTACGATATGTTCAGTCCGCATCCGGATATTGTTTCGCAACGTATTGCAGCTTTATATCGATTGCCTTCGATCAAGCGCGGCATTTTGGTGGTACCGGTGGCGTCATTGATGCAGCGGGTTTCGCCACCCGAATGGATTGCCGGCAACGTGCTGGATTTACGCAAGGGACAAAAACTCGATCTTGATCAGGAAAAACGCCGGCTCGAAGCCAGTGGTTATCGCAATGTGCCGCAAGTAAACGATCCCGGTGATTTCGCCGTTCGCGGCGCCTTGCTCGATTTGTATCCAATGGGGTCGGATGTTCCCTACCGGATCGAATTATTCGATGATGAAATCGATTCGTTGCGTAGCTTTGATCCCGAAACGCAGCGCTCCGATCATCCGGTGGAATCGGTACGCTTACTGCCGGCCCGCGAATTCCCGCTCGATGCCGCCGGCACGAAAAAAGCCCGGCAGAATCTGAGCGAGCAATTCGAATTTGATGCACGCCGCTGCACGATCTACCAGGATTTAAAAGAAGGCGTTGCCCCGAACGGTATCGAATATTATTTGCCGCTTTTTTTCGACCAGACGGCAAGCCTGTTCGATCATTTACCGAAAAATAGTCTTGTCATAAGCGATGACGGCACCGAAGCCGCATCCGAACATTTCTGGCAGCAAACAAGTGAGCGCTGGGAACAACGTCGGCATGATGTCGAGCGGCCGATCCTGTCGCCGGCACAGTTATTCCTGAGCCCGGACGAATTACGTTCGCAATTCAACCAGCGACAACGCATCGAAATTTGTGGCGAGCAACACCCGCAACATTCCAAAGCAATCGCGATCGCCGAACAGGTGGTCCCCGTGCTGCCTTGGACACAAAAAAACGAAGTGCCTGGCGCTGCGCTGCATTCCTTCCTGAACCATTATCCCGGTCGGATTTTGTTGGCGGCCGATTCTGCCGGTCGCCGCGAAGCTTTGCAGGAAACATTGACTACCGCCGGTATCGCATTCCATCAAGTAAGCGACTGGCCCGCATTTCTGAAAGATTCGGAAAATAAATTAAGCATTGCCGTTGCCGCTTTTGAATCAGGATTCGCCATCGACTCGCCGATGTTGACGGTATTGACCGAGCGGCAGTTATTTCCGGAACGCGTTGAACAATCCCGTCGTCGCAAACGCGTCGGACGGGACCCGGAAAGCATTATTCGTGATCTCGGCGAAATTGCGGTCGGCTCACCGATCGTGCACGAAGACCACGGCGTTGGTCGCTATCAGGGTTTGATTGCACTCGATACCGGCGGCGTTTCCGGAGAATTTCTCTGCATTGAATACGCCAAGGGCGACAAATTGTATGTGCCGGTATCGCAACTGCAGTTGGTCAGCCGCTACTCGGGTGCATCACCCGATCACGCACCTTTGCATTCACTCGGTGGCGAAGCCTGGGAAAAAGCCAAGCGCAAAGCGGCAGAAAAAGTCCGCGATGTCGCTGCCGAACTGCTGGAAATCCAGGCGCGCCGCCATGCGCGTCAGGGCATGGCGTTGCCGATTGACCGTAGTTTATACGAGCCCTTCGCAGCGACGTTCCCGTTTGAAGAAACACCGGACCAATTCAATGCCATCGAAGCGGTGATTGCCGATATGGACAAGGCCACGCCGATGGATCGCGTGGTCTGTGGTGATGTCGGTTTCGGCAAAACCGAAGTCGCCGTGCGTGCCGCCTTCGTTGCGGCCACCGCAGGAAAGCAGGTCGCCATTCTGGTGCCGACGACATTGCTCGCGGAACAGCATTACCGCAATTTCCGTGACCGTTATGCTGACTGGCCTTTGCGTGTAGAAGTGCTGTCACGCTTCAAATCACCGAAAGAAATCAAGGCAGCGCTGGCACAAGTCGCGGAAGGCAAAATCGATGTCATCGTCGGCACCCATCGCCTGTTGCAACCGGATGTAAAGTTCAAGGATTTGGGTCTGGTTATTGTTGATGAAGAACAGCGTTTCGGCGTTAGACAAAAAGAAGCATTGAAAGCGCTTCGTGCCGAAGTGCATTTGCTCACGCTGACCGCGACACCAATACCGCGCACCCTGAATATGGCGATGAGCGGTCTGCGCGAACTCTCGATCATCGCAACCCCACCCGCGCATCGTCTCGCAGTGAAGACGTTTATAGCGCAGTGGGACCCGGCTTTATTACGCGAAGCCTTCCAACGCGAGCTGGCACGCGGCGGTCAAATTTATTTTCTGCACAACGAAGTCGAAAGCATCGAACGAAAAGCGCGCGAGCTGGAAGAGTTGGTACCGGAAGCCCGCATTCGCGTCGCCCATGGCCAGATGCCGGAACGTGAGCTTGAACAAGTCATGCTCGACTTCCACCGCCAGCGATTCAATGTGTTGGTCTGCACGACGATTATTGAATCAGGTATCGACATTCCCAGTGCGAACACGATGATCATCAACCGTGCCGACCGTTTCGGCTTGTCCCAATTGCATCAATTGCGGGGCCGCGTCGGACGTTCGCATCATCGCGCCTATGCCTATTTGATCGTGCCGCACAAGAAAGCGATGACCAGCGATGCCGAGAAACGTCTGGAAGCATTGGCCTCGATGGAAGAGCTGGGCTCGGGTTTCACTTTGGCAACACACGATCTGGAAATTCGCGGTGCTGGCGAGTTACTCGGCGAAGATCAATCGGGCCAAATGGCGGAAATCGGTTTCTCGCTTTATACCGAATTGCTGGAACGTGCGGTCAAATCGATTCGCTCCGGGAAATTGCCCGATCTTGATCCAAGCACACGCTTTGGCAGCGATGTCGAACTGCATATCCCGGCATTGATTCCCGATGATTATCTGCCCGACGTGAATGCACGTCTGACCCTCTACAAACGCATTGCCTCGGCACGCGACAGCGACCAGTTGAAAGAACTGCAAGTCGAGATGATAGATCGATTCGGAATACTGCCCGACCCGACCAAACAGCTATTTTCGACTGCAGAAATCAAACTGGAAGCCACTCCTCTGGGCATTCGCAAACTGGAACTTGGGCCCAATGGCGGCCGCATCCATTTCAATGCACAACCGATGATTGACCCGATGTCGGTTATACGGATGATTCAATCGCAGCCTAAAATTTATGCGATGGAAGGCGGCGACAAGCTTCGAATAAAACTCGACCTGCCCGACGCCGCTTCGCGTGTTCGAACTGCCAAGGCCTTGCTGACTACTTTGGCCAGAGGCTGAATAACGTAGGAGCCCGCTCTGTGTACCAAGCGCAGCGAAGTACATACAGAGCTGGCGACATGTACGAAGGTAATCGCCAGCTCAGTGTATTTCGCTGTGCGAAATACCTGAGCGGGCTCCTACGAAAGCATTAATCAAAACCTGCCTGCCTGAAACTCGACAATCGCTTGCTGAATCTCGGCCTGCGTATTCATGACAAACGGGCCGTAACGGGCAACCGGCTCGTTCAGCGGCTTGCCGGCAACTAAAATAAAACGGGTTTCCGACAAAGATTCAAAGTGCACCGAATCGCCCGGGGTCAAGCTGACCAGTTCGCTGGTTTGTACCGGATGCTTTTCATCATTCACCAGCACATTCAATGCACCTTCATAAACGTAGACAAACGCGTTATGACCCATGGGCAATCCATGTTCAAAAACCTGGCCGGGTCCGAGCAGCACATCCAGATAAATCGGCTGCGTGGCTGGCTGCCTGACTGGCCCGACGACATCACCCACCTCGCCCGCGATCACTTTTATCTGCGCGCCATTAGCCAGATTGACGAGCGGAATTTGCCGCGCATCAAACTCCTGGTATTTCGGTGCCGTCATTTTTTCGCTGGCCGGCAAATTGATCCATAACTGGAATCCCCGCATCAGCCCCTGCTCCTGCTCGGGCATTTCGGAATGCACGATGCCGCGGCCTGCCGTCATCCACTGGACACTCCCGGGCGTCAACAAGCCTTCATTGCCATGATTGTCCTTGTGGCGCATACGTCCATCGAGCATGTATGTGACGGTCTCGAAACCACGGTGCGGATGAGCCGGAAAACCGCCGATATAGTCGCCCGGTTTTTCCGAGCCGAATTCGTCCAGCATCAGGAAGGGATCAAGAATAGGCATGGCCGGACTGCCAATGACCCTTGTCAGCCGCACACCTGCGCCATCCGAGGTTGCGATGCCCTTTATTTTTTTTCTGAATGCCGCGCAATTGCTTGTTCATGTAAAGTCTCCTTTCGATGATGGCAAGATATGTACGATTTCGTTCATATTCCACTCCCGTAACTGCAACCGACTGTTGCCGGTATGGAATGAAGTTTATTTGTCCTGCTTTGGCATACCATTACGTTGTGCTGTTTATAGGGTCTGGATTGAATACACCATGGCATCACCACTGCCCCCATTTTTCAAACGCAAAACAGACCGGATCCGTCGAATCGGGGAACCCTCCAGCCTGCCGACTCTCTCAAGCAAGCGCTTGAATCTTTGCTGGGTCGACCATGCCGATGTCGCAGGCATCTTCCAGATTTACTCGGATGACAAAGTGACGAGGTATTGGAACCAGACCGCTTTTTCCCATCAAGACGATGCCCATATTTATATCGAAAGCATCCATCACGGCTTCGATGACGGCAAATTATTCCAATGGGGAATTTGCACAAAAGGTAGCCAGAAACTGATCGGCACCTGTTCTTTGAGCAACATTTCGACTGCTCAGGGCAGTGCGAATATCGAAATAGCCATTTCCAGCGAACACTGGGGTCATGCCTACGGCTGCGAGGCTTTGGGCACGCTGATCAAACATGCTTTTGGCGACCTAGGGCTGCGCAGGCTTGAAGCCGATGTCAACCCGCACAATGCAAAATACCTGAAGTCGATGGAAACCCTGGGCTTCAAACGCGAGGGCTATCTGCGCCAAAGATGGCAGGTCGCCGGGGAGCTGCAGGATAGTGTGGTACTCGGCTTGTTGAAATCGGATTCAGTGTTCGATACCCGAACATACGAAAATCTGGCGCCTAGCGCATCGGCCTCGCTGGGATAGCGCGCGAAACCCGGCGATGGTAAACATAAACCGTCGCCGGCGGCACGTTCCACCAGGTAAAGCTTGCCCGCCTTGAAGACAAGCCCAGCGTATCGAGTACTTCACGCGCTATCGGATTGGCCGGGCCGTAGGTAAATTGCACGAAGCGCCCATCCAGTTTCAAACATTCAAAAGCGGCTGAAATAATGTCCAGTTGTGATTGGCGCGGCATTGAAAGAAATCC
>JAYUWO010000237.1:0-2702 GCA_043753545.1 Arenimonas sp. | reverse complement strand
GGCGGCTGGGATATGCCGATTCACTACGGCTCGCAAATGGACGAGCATCATCAGGTACGTAGCGATGCCGGTATGTTCGATGTCTCGCATATGACCGTCGTCGATTTGCATGGTGATCAAGTCCGTCCGTTTCTTCGCAAGCTGGTCGCCAATTCGGTCGACAAACTGAGCAAATCCGGCAAGGCATTGTATTCGTGCATGCTCAACGAGAATGGCGGCGTGATCGACGACTTGATCGTCTATTACATGAATGAATCCTTCTTCCGCGTCGTAGTGAATGCGGCGACCCGCGACAAGGATATGCCGTGGATTGAAAAGCACGCTGCTGACTTCGGAGTAAAAGTTACCGAGCGCCGCGATCTGGCGATGGTGGCCGTGCAAGGTCCGAATGCTCGCGAGAAAGTGATCAGCCTGTTATCGCCCGATGCTGCGAAAGCTTGCGGCAAGCTTGGCAAATTTGTCGCCTGTGAGGCCGATGGCATGTTTATCGCACGCACCGGTTACACCGGCGAAGACGGTTTCGAAATCATGGTGCCGGAAACCAAGGCCGTCGAATTCTGGAATCAATTATTAAATGCCGGCGTGAAAGCGGCAGGCTTGGGCGCACGCGACACTTTGCGTCTTGAGGCCGGCATGGCGTTGTATGGCCAGGACATGGATGACGGCGTGTCGCCATTCGAAGCGGGTCTCGCCTGGACGGTGGCATTGGATGAGGGTCGCGATTTCATCGGGCGCGCCGCGTTGGAAAAACAGAAGGCAAATGGCGTTCCAAGACAAACCATCGGTTTAGTGATGGACGAGAAAGGTGTGCTTCGACATGGTCAAAGGGTTTTTACAAAAGCCGGTGAAGGCGAAATTCTGTCCGGCACTTTCTCGCCGACCTTGGGCAAGGCAATTGCGCTGGCTCGCGTACCTGCCGGCGAACTTGGCAATGTCGAAGTCGATATCCGTGGCAAGCGTTTTGGTCTTCGTGCGGTGAAGTATCCGTTCGTGCGTGACGGTGCGGCGCAAGATAGTGTGCTTGTCTGAACCATACTTCCAAATCGGAAAATAAAGTGTCACGACAGCTGAAACCTGTCGCAACAATCGTTAGACTATCCCTACGTTGTTCCGCCCCCACTACAGAGATACTGCCATGAGCGAAATTCCAGGCGATTTGAAATTCCTTAAATCCCACGAGTGGGCCCGCGTTGAAGACAGCGGTAAAATTACCGTCGGGATTTCCGATCATGCCCAAGGGTTGCTCGGTGATCTTGTGTATGTCGAACTGCCTAGTGTTGGCGACACCGTAACCTCGGGAAATGCCTCCGCGGTGGTGGAATCGGTCAAAGCAGCTTCCGATGTCTACAGCCCAGTTTCTGGAACGGTGGTTGCCGTGAACGAAGCTCTGTCAGACAAACCCGAAACCATCAATGAAGATGCCTACGGCGAAGGCTGGATTTATGTCGTACAGCCAAGCGACATGGATGAAGTGAACGAACTGCTGTCGCCGGACGATTACGCCGAGCTGCTCGAAGAAGACGATCACTGATTCGAGTTTGTCTTCGAGATGTGATGTACAAGACCGGCCGCCTAGCGGCCGGTTTGTTTTTGGAGTGATCGGCCGGGTCTTCGTCGGTCGCGGGATTTTTTTTCACCTTGTTTCAGGCGAGTGCAATCGATGGATTGTTTCTGCCTTGTCCGGAAATGCGTTCCACCGTGATCCGGTTCAAGTTGGAACAAAGTCTGTCGACGGCAAAACGTGTTTTGCCATGGCAGGTTTTTCACAAGCGGAAACAAATTCGTGTGTCGATTTTGATCTTCAAATACGTATGTGCGGAATTAGTCGGCATGAAAATGCAGCCGAAAAAGCTGCGCAGTTTTGCCATTTCGACTTCTAAAAATAAAAAAATCTTCATTGCTCGATTTAACCAGGAGCAGGCATGTTTTGACTCGCATTTTTTCAATGATGCAGCTTCGCGTTTTTACGAATGCAAAAATCGATAGTGCTGGAAGCCGCGTAATTACTGCGTTTTATTTTTTCGATGGATTGAATCGGCAAATTTTAAAACCGGCAAATCGTTTTTTGCATTAGCACAAAATCATTCCAGAGGGATGACTCCGTGGAATTATTTTTGGCAAAGGTGTTGACAAGTGAAAAACACCTGATTAGCTTTCGCTCAACAAAGTCTTTCTGCGGAAACGAGTGATAACAGTTCAGCCAACAAATCGCACTACCGATTGGGCCCGCGCCCAAGACGTCGATTCTCTGGTCGCTGGCTTCGCTTCCTCCAAAAAACGGATCGCATCCCCGAGGGTGCCGAACTTTTTATACGCTCAAGCTGGCACCGGCTTGGGCGTTTTTGTTGCACGACATATTAGCAATGCCACGGCATTGCCATCCAACCTACTGCAGGGCTTCGGCACTGTGGGAGTACATAACGGGAATGTTCCCGCTGTGTTGTACTAACTGGGCTTTACCTAAGCGTTATCTAGCCAACTGACGAGGAGTTGACCATGGCAACTAAGAAAGCTGTAAAGAAGCCGGCAAAAAAAGCCGCAAAGAAAGCCGTAAAAAAAGTAGCTGCTAAAAAACCAGCAGCCAAAAAAGCCGCCAAAAAAGTAGCTAAAAAACCAGCTGCCAAAAAAGCCGCCAAAAAAGTAGCTAAAAAACCAGCTGCCAAAAAAGCCGCCAAAAAAGTAGCTAAAAAACCAGCTGCCAA
>JAYUWO010000236.1:0-24832 GCA_043753545.1 Arenimonas sp. | reverse complement strand
ATGTCGGATCGTCAAGTAGGTACAGTTAAGTGGTTCAACGATGCTAAAGGTTTTGGTTTCATCACCCCGGAAAGCGGCGACGATTTATTCGTCCATTTCCGTGCAATTCAAGGTAATGGTTTCAAATCCTTGAAAGAAGGCCAAAAGGTTACTTTCGTTGTCACCAAGGGCCCTAAAGGCCTGCAAGCTGACCAAGTCGAAGCTAGCTAATATCTGCTTCACTGCTAGATAGGAAAAAGCCGGAGTAATCCGGCTTTTTTTTGTCTGCGATTTGGTGTTCAGTCGAACAGGCTTTTTGCGTGATGCCTTAGATGATCTTCGATAAAGCTCTGGATAAACCAATAGCTGTGGTCATAACCGGCATGCTGGCGAAGTAACAAAGCTTGTCCTGATTGTCGGCATGCTTCATCGAATAATTCCGGCTTCAGCTGACCGGGCAGAAATTTATCATCCAGTCCCTGATCTATCAAAATTGTACCTTTGAATGGATTCTGTCCCACCAACTCACACGCATCGTATTTCGACCATTCTTCCGTGCTTCCGAGATACTTCAAAAATGCCTTTTGCCCCCAGGGAACTTGCGAAGGCGCAACGATGGGCGCGAAGGCAGATACCGAGCGATATTTTCCGGGATGACGAAGTGCCAATGTCAGTGCTCCGTGACCTCCCATCGAATGCCCACAGATGCCGAGGCGGGTGGTATCGGCTGCAAAATTTTCAGATAGCAGTGCAGGCAATTCATCGGCGACGTAGTCATGCATATTGAAATACCGGCGATATTTTTCATTCGTTGCATTCAAATAAAAACCGGCGCCTTCGCCAAATTCCCAATCGCCGGTCGCATCGTCAATGCCGGTGTTACGCGGACTGGTATCGGGCGCTACCAGCATGATGCCAAGTTCCGAAGCGACGCGTTGCGCGCCTGCTTTGATCATGAAGGTTTCTTCATTGCAGGTGAGTCCGGCAAGAAAAAACAATACCGGAACCTTTCCGTGTCTTGCCTGTGGCGGCGTAAAAACGGAAAAGCGCATCAATCCATTATTCGAATTTGAATGATGCTGATAAACGCCCTGTGTACCGGCGAAGCAATACTGTTCCGAGATTATTTCCATGCTCAGTACAACACAACGCCGCGAATCGATTCACCGTGATGCATCAAATCAAAACCTTCATTGATCATCTCCAGCGGCATGGTGTGGGTGATCAAATCATCGATATTGATTTTGCCTTCCATATACCAATCGACTATCTGCGGTACATCGGTACGCCCGCGTGCGCCGCCGAAAGCCGAGCCACGCCAGTTGCGTCCGGTTACTAGTTGGAATGGACGTGTGGAGATTTCCTGTCCAGCCGCCGCCACGCCAATAATAATGCTGGTGCCCCAGCCTTTGTGGCAGCATTCGAGCGCCTGTCGCATCAGCGTGGTATTGCCAACGCACTCGAATGAATAATCGGCACCACCTTTGGTGAGCGAAACCAGATAGGCCACCAAATCGCCTTCCACTTCTTTGGGATTGACGAAATCGGTCATGCCGAATTTTGTTGCGATCTCTTTGCGTGCCGGATTGATATCGACACCGATAATTTGCCGTGCGCCCGCCATGCGGGCGCCCTGGATGACGTTCAAACCAATGCCGCCCAATCCAAACACGACGACGCGTGAACCGGGTTCAACCTTCGCTGTATAAATAACGGCGCCGATTCCTGTGGTGACACCGCAACCGATGTAACAGACTTTTTCGAATGGCGCGTCTTCGCGGATTTTCGCTAGGGCGATTTCTGGCACAACGGTATATTGCGCGAAAGTAGACGTGCCCATGTAGTGATGCAATTTTTTACCGCCGATCGAAAAACGGCTGGTGCCATCGGGCATCAAGCCTTGGCCCTGTGTGCTGCGAATGGCCTGGCATAAATTGGTTTTCGGATTCAGGCAGTACTCGCAGTTCCTGCACTCCGGTGTGTAGAGCGGAATCACGTGATCGCCTTTTTTCAGGGTAGTCACACCGGGACCCACATCGACAACAATGCCGGCACCTTCATGCCCCAAAATGGCCGGAAACAATCCTTCGGGATCGGCACCGGCAAGCGTGTAGGAATCGGTGTGGCAGATACCGGTAGCTTTTAGTTCGACCAGCACCTCACCGAATTTCGGGCCTTCCAGATCGACCATTTCGATAACGAGGGGTTTTCCTGCTTCGTAGGCGACGGCAGCTTTTACTTTCATGATGAACTTCCCGATGAGCGATGGGTAAATTTAACCTAGTTGACTGGCGTTTGGTGTGAAAAAAAACGCCGCAATTAAGCGGCGTTTTTCTGATGTTGAATCGTCAATGAAATTATTTTTTCTCGACGGTTAAACCGCGACGTTCCAGCAAAGGCTGAATGTCTGGTTCTGCGCCCGAGAAATCACGATACAGCTGCAGTGCATCTTTGCTGCCGCCTCTCGACAGCAGCGTTGCGCGGAAGCGATCACCGTTTTCACGCGTCAGGCCGCCGTGTTCCTTGATCCATTTCACCGTGCCGGCATCCAATACTTCAGACCAGATGTAAGCGTAGTAACCGGCAGCATAGCCGCCCATGATGTGGCTGAAATATGGCGTGCGGTAGCGCGGCGGAACCGCAGCGTAATCCAGACCAACATCTTTCAATGCTTTGGCTTCGTACGCCATCACGCCGTCGGCATTAGGCAGCGTATCGACAGTCACCTGATGCCAGCGTTGGTCAAGCAATGCAGAGCCGAGGTAGGAAGTGGTGGTAAAACCTTGGTTGAATTTCGCACTGGCGGCCACTTTGTCTAGCAAGGCTTGTGGCATCGCTTCGCCGGTTTCCCAATGTTTTGCGTAGCTGGCCAGAACTTCCGGCCAATCAGCCCACATCTCATTCACTTGCGACGGGAATTCGACGAAGTCACGGGGAACGTTGGTGCCGCTGAAATAAGGATATTTCACGTCCGAGAACATGCCGTGCAACACATGGCCGAATTCATGGAAGGTGGTGTTGACGTCGTCCCAGGTCAGCAGCGCAGGTTTGCCTTCGCTCGGCTTGGTGACATTCAAGTGCAGGGCAACAACAGGCCTGGTGCCCATCAAATCGGACTGGTCTACATAAGAACTCATCCAGGCGCCGCCGCGCTTCGAACTGCGGGCATACGGATCAACCAGCATCAAGGCCAAAGTGGAACCATCGGCATTGAACGCTTCGTAAACCGTTACATCGGGGTGATAGGTTTTTAAATCAGTGCGGCGCGTGAAGGTCAGGCCATAAAGTTTGTTGGCGGCGAAGAAGACGCCTTTTTCCATCACGCTGTTGAATTCGAGATAAGGCTTGAGTTGTGCTTCGTCAAAATCGTATTGGTCCTTACGCACTTTTTCGGTGTAGTACGACCAATCCCATGGTTCCAGGCTGAAACTCTTCTGGCCCTTGGCTTTTTGTTCTTTATCAATCATCGCCTGAAGCACAGCGCCTTCCTTGCGGGCATTGGCAACGGCAGGTGGAGCCAGCTTGGCCAACATGGTGTTGACGGCTTCAGGATTTTTTGCGGTCTCTTCGGCCAGACCGAAAGCAGCGTAATTCGCATAACCCATGATATTGGCGCGTTCTGCACGGAATTTCGCCACTTTCGCGACGATTTCACGATTGTCCCACTGGTTTCCGCGGCTGCCGCGCGCGATCGATGCTTTGTGTAGACGCTCGCGCAGCGAACGATTATTCAATTGCGGCAGAAGTGGCTGAATGGTGGTGTTGAGCAGCGCAATACGATACTTGCCTTCCATGCCTTTGGATTTTGCACTTTCAGCCAGCCCTGCGATTTGCTCGTCGGACAATCCTGCGAGTTCTGCCTTGTCGGTAACAATGACTGCGGAATCGTTAACTTCAGCTAGGGTGTTTTGGCCGAATTTGGTCTGTAACGACGCCATTTCGCCATTAATTGCCTTAATGCGGGTTTTCTGGGCTTCGGTCAGGTTGGCACCGGAACGAACGAAATCGGTGTGGTAGCGTTCTATCAAGCGCACACCTTGTGCATCCAAGCCAAGATCATTGCGTTTGGCATAGAGCATTTTAATGCGATCGAATAATTTGGCATTCAGATAAACGCTGTCGAAATGGGCCGCGAACTTCGGCGAATATTCAGCATCGAGTTTGTCGAGAGTGTCGTTGGTGTTGGCACTGGTCAGGTTTCCGAACACCCGTACGGCACGGCCGAGTAACTGGCCGGATTTTTCCATGGCCAGAATGGTGTTTTCGAACGTTGGCGCGTCCTTGTTATTGGCTATCGCATCGATTTCACGGGTGTTTTCGGCCATGCCTTTATCAAAAGCCGGCGCGAAGCTGCTGTCTTTGACCTCGTCAAAATGTGGGAAAAACAAGGGCAAGGTGCTTGGATTGTAGAAAGGATTGCTATCGGCTGCAGGCGTAGCGGCAGGATTGGTCATGGAATTTTTTTCTGCAGAGTAGGTGGGCGTGCTGACGCCGGCGCCAAGGGCGAGTGCGGCCGCAATGGCAAGGCTTAAAGGTAACTTCATGGATAAGGGCTCCCGGGGTGAACCTCAAGACTAACCGTTTTGGGGTTGGCTCTGCCTGTGACGAAAGGCATGGGTAAGCGCGATTGACATTAGCCCCGCAGTTCTGACAAAACATGAACTATCCAGCTTAAGTACAGGACTATAATCATGAATCAAACAAAGGAGTCCGGTATGAGCAAGGCCTACGATTTTTCCGCTAAGACCATCGACGGTGAAGACCAGTCACTGAAAGCCTATGAGGGCAAAGCCATGCTGGTGGTGAATGTCGCCTCGAAATGCGGCTTCACGCCGCAATATACCGGTCTGGAAAAGCTTTACAAGAAATACGAGGACAATGGATTGGTGGTGCTTGGTTTTCCTTGCGACCAGTTTGGCCATCAGGAGCCAGGCAACGAGGACGAAATCAAGAATTTCTGTTCGCTGAACTACGACGTGACCTTTCCAATGTACGCAAAAGTAGACGTGAACGGCAGCAATGCGCACCCGTTCTGGAAGTTTCTGAAAAAAGAGAAGGGCGGCTTGTTGGGTATTGACGCAATTAAATGGAATTTCACCAAGTTCCTGATCGATAAAAACGGCGAAGTTGTCAAACGTTACGCGCCGACCGATACGCCAGAAAGTATCGAGAAGGATATTGCCACGCTGTTGTGATTTTTGGGTTGAATGCTTTTTGTGGGAGCTGCTTTACCAGCGATTTGATGATTAAATTAGTCGCAATCTGAGAATTCACATCGCTGCTAAAGCAGCTCCCACAGAAGCAAGCATTACAAGTCTTTGGTCATCAGCCAATCATTCGCCGGATCGTCGCCGATCATGAAGATAGTTTCACCGCTAATGACAAAACCCTGCTTCTTATAAAAGCGTACTGCCTGCTGCGATCCCTGCCAAACACTCAGCCATAGAGCATTCGCACCACGTGTACGAATGATATCCAGGGTTTTTTGCATCAACATCGGGGCAATGCCTTTGCCATGAAATTGGGCGTCCACATAAAACCGGCTGAGTTCAAATCGATGCGGATCAGTATCTGGTTTGGGTGGCTTGACTTGTGCCAGCCCGGCAATTTTATTGTCGACGATACATAAGCAATGGACAATGCGGTCATTTGCAAGATCGGCGTGTTGTGCATTAACGCAGTAGTAGTCCTGAACGGCTTTTTGTATGTTTTCGGGACTTGAGCTGTGTCCGTATGCGGCCAGAAAATTCCGTGTCATGAACTCGGCTATTTCAATGGCATCGGAAGCTGCCGCCGAGCGAAATTGCATATCAGTAATAGTCATTTTTCCACGAATGCCCGTTCAAATACGTAATGACCCGGTGTGCCGATACGTGGCGCAGCAATGAAGCCGCGTGAATCCAGAATCCTGCGAAAATCGGCCAGCATTTGCGGGCTTCCGCAAATCATTGCACGGTCGGTTCCGGGATTTAGTTCGGGAAGGCCCAGATCACGCATCATCTGCCCGCTGTCCATCAAGTCGGTAACCCGTCCCTGATGCTTGAAGGGTTCTCGGCTGACAACCGGGTAGTAATGAAGTTTTCTGGAAATTTCATCTCCCAAAAATTCATGCTTGGGCAGTTCTTTCTGGATGTAATCGGAATAGGCCAGATCATGGATATTCCTGACGCCGTGTGTGAGCACGACATGCTCAAAGCGCTCGTAGGTTTCCGGGTCTTTGATAATGCTTAAAAATGGCGCCAGGCCGGTACCGGTACTCAGCAAAAACAGGGTTTTACCAGGCAGTAAATCCGAAATAAGCAAGGTGCCGGTCGGCTTGCGGCTGAGATAAATCGAGTCGCCGGGTTTAATGTGCTGCAAACGTGAGGTGAGCGGTCCATGGGAAACATTGATGCTGAAAAACTCCAACTGCTCCTCCCAATTGGCACTCGCAATCGAATAAGCGCGCATCAAGGGTTTGCCGTTTACTTCCAGACCGATCATGACGAACTGGCCGTTATCGAAGCGGAAGCCGTCGTCGCGTGTGGTCGTGAAGCTGAAATAACTGTCCGTCCAGTGGCGGACATCCAGAACGGTTTCGGTAATAAAGGCAGTGGACATTGTTATAACTCGTTAACTCTGCCCATTGTCTCATCCTGAACATGATTTACGAAAGGAAATTAATGCATTGGGAGGACTAATCGCCTAAAATACCGGCCCTCTGGTTCGCGCAATGGCGAGCTTTTACTCTTTAAGGACTCTTCATGCAAATCGCCGAGCGCACCGTCGCACTTTTTAACTACACCTTGACCAATGCCGCTGGCGACGTGATCGATAGCTCCGAAGGCCGTGAGCCTTTGGCGTATTTGCACGGCACCGGCAATATCGTGCCAGGTCTTGAAAAAGAAATGGCCGGAAAATCTGTCGGCGACAAATTCGATGTTGTCGTGCAACCTGAAGAGGGTTATGGCATGCCCAATCCGATCATGATTCAAGTGGTGCCTGCCGCCGCGTTTCAAGGCGTTGATACTCTGGAAGTGGGTATGGAATTCCAGGCGCAAACACCACAAGGTCCGATGTCGGTTGTGGTGACCAAAGTAGAAAATGACGAAGTCACCGTTGATGGCAATCATCCGCTTGCCGGCCAAACTCTGCATTTCGCCATCGAAGTGATGGAAGTACGTGATGCCAGCTTGGAAGAATTGGCACACGGTCACGTGCACGGAGCCGGTGGTCATCACCACTAATAGTGACGTTCCATTGGAAGTGCCCGCAGCGATGTGGGCAGAACTCGAGGCGGCTTATCAAACGCCGTCCCGGGCTTATCACAATATCCAGCACGTGCATGAAGTTGCTGCGCATTACAAACATGTCGCTGCATTAGTGGGTTGGCAATATCCAAAAGAAGTTTATCTCGCCGTGTTGTATCACGATGCGATTTATCAGGCCGGACGTAAAGATAATGAAATACGCAGTGCGGAAATGGCGGTTGTTGCGGTTATAAAACATCTAGGCAAAGAATCTATTGATACAGGGAAGCTCGTATACCTGATCGAGTTGACTGCCAAGCATGGTCATCTGCAACCCGATGGGTTGGATGAAGACGCCAAACACTTCCTGGATTGCGATATGGCAATTCTGGGATCTGAATCCGGGCAATTTCTGGCCTACGATAAAGCCATCGCCAGCGAATACCGCGGCAAACTGCCTGGCTGGATGTTTCAGTTCCTGCGTCGCAAGTTCTTAAAAGGCTTGCTGGATTCGCCGCGCATTTATTTGTCTGAGCTTTTTTTCGAATCGCATGAAGTCAATGCAAGAGAAAATATTGCGGCCTTGCTGAAAAAACCCCGCAGTGTTTTGATGGCTTCATCGGGGCGTTAAGTTTTATACGGAGCGGCTTAATGATGATGCGAGCTTGGCAGGCCATGCAATATGGCAACGAACGCACGAGCCTGCGTCTTAATTCCATTCTAAAGCCGGTGCCGAAGCATGATGAAATTTGCATCAAGGTCTATGCGGCAAGCTTGAATCCGATTGATTACAAACTCCTGCATGGTGATCTCAAAAAAGTGTTGCCTCTGCAATTTCCAATCACGATTGGTTTCGATGCTGCAGGTGTGGTGGATTCGGTCGGCGCTGCCGTCACGAAATTCAAAACCGGCGATAAAGTTTATGTGCGTGCAAGCCGCGAAAGTTTGCGGGCATTTGCCGAATACACCGTGCAGCCTGAAGCTTTTGCAGCAGCGATGCCGAATAATTGCAGTTACGAGCAAGCAGCCTCTTTCCCCTTGGTAGCACTAACGACAATACAAGGCTTTGTCGATCGGGCTCATCTAAAATCGGGCGACAGCATCTTGATTCATGCGGGATCGGGTGGCTTGGGAAGTTTCGCGATTCAATATGCTAAAAAAATGGGCCTGACGGCTCACACAACAACGAGCTCGAAAAATGCCGGTTGGGTTGGAAAGCTGGGTGCCGACAAAGTGGTGTGCTATGACAAAACGGACGTCTCTAGCATCCAGAATCAATACGATGCCGTGTTCGATACTTTGGGCGGGCAACAGACATTGCAGGCTTTCGAGCAAATCAAATCAGGTGGCGTGGTAATCAGCGTAGCAGGTCCACCAGACATCGAAATGCGAAATATTTTCGGAAAGAATACTGTCGCGCGTGTTGTGATGTGGATGATGGCAAGAAAGGCGTATGCCGCGGCGAAAACTAAAAATGCCCGGTATTTCCGCTATATGACGGAATCCAGTGGCGAGCAGTTAAACCAAATCACGACATTGGTTGAACAAGGAAAAATAAAGCCCGTGATTGACCGGGTATTCCCGTTTGAACAAGCCATTGAGGCTTTCGAATATCTAGTCGCCGGGCGTGCAAAAGGCAAGGTGATAATAAAGGTCGCCGATTAAAAATAATCTGAGGTAGGAGCGTCCTGTAGGCGCGACAGATCTGGCGGGATTTATCGCGCCTAAAGGCGCTACTACGAGAAATCAAATCGCTTCGACCCAAACCCGCACGCCGTTCAGCGCCGCATTGCCCGAAGGTCCATCCAGTAAACCGACACCGGTCAAATCGTTATAACTTTCACCGATTACTTTTTCTGCGTGGCTCATTTGGATGCCGTTACGCTGATGGCCAAAGCCATGCGGCAAACAGACTACCCCGGGCATCAGATCTTCGCAGGCTTTGACTTCCACTTGAATCTCGCCAGCATCGGAACGAACCCGCACCGATTTTCCATCGGTAATCCCGCGTTCCTGTAAATCATCTTTGTGCATTAAAAGTTGATGGCGGGTTTTGCCTTTTACCAAACGTGGCGAATTATGCATCCATGAATTATTGCTGCGAATATCCCGACGCCCAATTAATTGCAATGATGCTTTATCGGCTTCAGCGGGAATTTCTAGTTCCGCCAAAGTTTGCATAAACAATTCGGGCGCCGCTTCAATCTTCCCGCTGGCGGTTTCCAAACGTGTCAATAAAGATGGGCGCAAAGGGCCCAAATCTATTCCATGTTCTGCCGCCTCAAGTTCCTGCATGCTTAAACCTGAGCTGCCGCGTGCCAGCCCCATGGCTATCATCTGTCTTGGTGCCGGAAGGGTTTGCCAGTCTTTGCCTGAAGCTTTGGCAAAGGCTGCACCAATACCGTTGATGATTTCCCAGTCGGCACGCTCATCCGCATCGCGCTCGCGGATCGGCTGGCTCAATCTGGCGACACGACGTACCGCAAAGGCATTAAATACCGAATCGTAGTGATCCTGAGTGAGGAACGAGGCAGGCGGTAAAATCAAATCGGCATGTCGGGTGGTTTCATTGATATAAACATCCATGCACACCATGAAGTCGAGTTTTTCCAGCGCATGATCCAGCCTCTGTCCGTTCGGTGTCGATAACACCGGATTTCCCGCGCTGGTAAACAGGGCGCGGATTTGGCCTTCGCCCGGCGTTGTCATTTCTTCGCAAAGTACCGATACCGGCAATTCACCGGCAAATTCCGGCAAATTCCGCACACGACTCGACCAGCGGCCACGAGCACCTGATGAAGTCCCCTTGCCGGTAATCGGCAGGGCGGTTTCGTTCACTAGCACACCACCGACTTTATCCAGATTGCCAGTGTAAATATTGATGAGCTGCAGCATCCATTGGCAAAGACTGCCGTGTTCTTGCACTGATACACCCATGCGACCATAAGCGACGGCTTTTTCGGCACGATAAAAATCCGAGGCCATTATTTGTATGTTTTCGGGTGTGATACCGGTCAAATCGAAAACATGATCGATCCTGAAATTTTCGATGGCAGAAATGACTTCACTCCAACCCACTATTTTTTCATCGTAAGCCTGCAGTCGGGCTGGGCCGGCTTTGAATAATTCCTGCATGAAGGCAATCAGGAAATACACATCGCTAGCCGGTTTGATGAAGTGATGCTCAGTGGCAAGCGCCGCCGTTTCGGTGCGACGTGGATCGATCACGACCAGTTTTCCGCGAGTAGTGAGCGCCTTGATGCGTTCTTTGACATCCGGCACGGTCATCAGGCTGCCATTGGAGGCGATGGGATTGGCACCCAGCATCAGAAAATAATCAGTGTGATCGATGTCGGGCACCGGCAACAGGAATTGATGGCCGTACATTTGTGCATTGACCAATTGATGCGGCCATTGGTCCACGGAGGAAGCGCTGAAAACGTTTTGGCTGCGGATTATTTTCAGTAGAGACGGCAAATAGGCGATATGGCCAAAATGGTGCACATTCGGATTGCCCAGATAACAGCCAATACTGTTGGCGCCGTATTCTTTCTGGATGTTCGCCAGTTCAGCGCCCGCCAAGGTGAAGGCTTCATCCCAGCTTATTTCCTGCCATTGATCGCCAACACGGCGCATCGGCCGGCGTAATCGGTCAGGGTCTGATTCCAGATCGAGAATCGCATTGCCTTTTGGACAGATATGACC
The DNA here is from genome assembly GCA_043753545.1 of Arenimonas sp. Classification (GTDB taxonomy): domain Bacteria; phylum Pseudomonadota; class Gammaproteobacteria; order Xanthomonadales; family Xanthomonadaceae; genus Arenimonas. The sequence continues at coordinate 13,919 of JAYUWO010000236.1, read as the reverse complement.
GCGGCTGAACGGGTCGGCGTCATCACCGCGTATGGCGACGAGCTTGTCCGCTTCGAACTGCAATTCCAGGCCGCAAATGGCTTCACAAAGCGGGCAGGCACGGAATTTTGAGCTACGAGTCATGGTTTATCTCCGGAACGAGGCTCGAATATACGAAATATCGCTGCCTTATGGTGTAACGACACGGTAAAATAGTGGCATGTCTCTTATAACTCTCCAAAACGTTGATTTCAGCGTCGGTGGCCCTTTGCTGCTGGAAAAAGTGAACCTCTCCATTGAAACCAACGAACGCATTTGTATCGTTGGTCGCAATGGCGCAGGCAAATCCACCCTGATGCGTCTTCTCGACGGTCAAATCAAAGCCGATGACGGTGAAGTCCGTAACGGCGGAATCAAGATTGCCGGCCTGGCCCAGGAGGTACCGCAGGCACTGACTGGCAACGTATTCGACGTTGTCGCGATGGGCTTGGGCGAACTCGGTGCCGACTTGGCGCACTACCATCATCTTATCCATGCTGCCGAAGTCGATATGGATGAACTCGGCGAAGTGCAGCACCGAATCGATGCCGGCAATGGCTGGGCGCTCGACCAACGTGTCGAACAAGTCATTTCCAAACTGGAATTAAACGAAGAAGCTGAGTTTTCGGCCCTGTCCGGCGGCATGAAACGCCGCGTCCTGCTTGCGCAGGCGCTCGTAGCGGCACCCGATGTGTTGTTGCTGGACGAACCTACCAACCATCTCGATATTGAATCGATCGCCTGGCTGGAAGAATTCCTGAAGAACTATCCCGGCACCGTGGTGTTCGTAACCCATGATCGTCAATTCCTCAGGAATCTGGCGACCCGCATTATCGAAATCGACCGCGGCCAGGTCACCAGCTGGCCAGGTGACTACGAAAACTACTTGCGTCGTCGTGAAGAAAGACTGCATGCCGAAGCGCAGGAAAATAAGCTATTCGACAAGAAGCTGGCGCAGGAAGAAGTCTGGATTCGCCAAGGCATCAAGGCGCGTCGCGTACGTAATGAAGGCCGAGTTACTGCACTGAAAGCGATGCGTAACGAACGTTCGCAACGCCGTGAATTAACCGGCAATGTCACCCTCGCTACTGCCGACGCCGGACGCTCTGGCAAGCGAGTGTTTGAAGCCAAAGATGTAAATTTCGCCTTTGGCGATAAAGTCATGGTGAAAGATTTCAATACCGTGATTCAACGTGGCGATAAAATCGGATTGATTGGTCCCAACGGTTCCGGAAAGACAACTTTATTAAAACTGTTGCTGGGTGATTTGCAGCCCACGAGCGGTGAAATCAATATCGGTACCAATCTTGAAATTGTATTCTTCGATCAATTGCGAAGCTCGCTCCGTGACGATTGGGATGCTTTGGACAATGTCTCCGAAGGCCAGGAATTTATTGAAATCAATGGTGGCCGTAAGCACGTGATGGGGTACCTGCAGGACTTCCTGTTTAGCCCGGACCGTGCCCGCGCGCCCATCACCAAGCTCTCCGGCGGTGAACGCAATCGTTTGTTATTGGCAAAATTATTCGCCAAGCCATCCAATTTATTGGTGATGGATGAACCGACCAATGACCTGGATGTGGAAACCCTGGAATTACTGGAAGAAATTCTGGCCGACTATTCCGGAACCTTGATTTTGGTTTCGCACGACCGGGTATTCCTCGATAACGTGGTCACCAGCACCTTGGTAATGGAAGGCAATGGCCGCATCGGTGAATATGTCGGCGGTTACGTCGATTGGTTGCGTCAACGCCCGGGTAACAATTCTTTTGGCTCCAATTCTGCCAAGCCGGTCGAAGTGGTGAAGGCCGTGTTGACCAAGGTTGAACCGGCAACGCCAGCGAAACGCAAACTAAGTTTCAAGGAAGCCAAGGAGCTGGAAGCATTGCCTTTGAAAATCGAGGAGCTCGAAAACAAGATTTCCGAGATGACGGCACAGATGGCGGAGCCTTCGTTTTATACGAAAAACAACGCTGCAGCGATCACCGAATTCAATAGTAAAATGGCGGCGCTGCAAGTCGAGCTGGATACCACTTATTCAAGATGGCAAATGCTGGAAGCTGGCTAAAAACCCCCCTCTCCCTCCAGGAGAGGGTTGGGGAGAGGGTAAAATTGCGCATTGAATTTAGATCAAGCGTATTCGTACCTTCATCCGGCGCTACGCGCCACCCTCTCCCGAAAGGAGAGGGCAGTTTGCCTAATTTTTGATTAATCACTTGCGGAAGTTTTTATGGCGACGATCAAACAAGACGATTTCATCCAAAGCATTGCCGATGGTCTGCAGTACATTAGTTATTACCATCCGGTCGACTACATCAAGAATCTTGCGGCTGCTTACGAGCGTGAAGAATCACCCGCAGCCAAAGATGCGATTGCACAAATCCTGATCAATTCGCGCATGTGCGCCGAAGGCCATCGTCCTATCTGCCAGGACACCGGCATCGTGACGGTGTTTCTGAAAATCGGGATGAACGTTCAGTGGGAAGCCACGATGTCGGTTGAAGACATGGTGAATGAAGGTGTTCGCCGTGCGTACAATTATCCCGACAATAAATTGCGTGCATCTGTATTGGCCGATCCCGCCGGCAAGCGCACCAATACGAAAGACAATACCCCTGCAGTAGTGAATATGACGGTGGTGCAGGGTGACACTGTAGACGTGATTGTTGCAGCGAAAGGTGGCGGCTCGGAAGCCAAATCGAAATTCGCAATGCTCAACCCTTCCGATTCGATTGTCGATTGGGTGTTGAAAACTGTGCCCACGATGGGTGCCGGTTGGTGCCCGCCGGGGATGCTCGGTATCGGCATCGGTGGCACGGCCGAGAAAGCCATGTTGCTGGCGAAAGAAGCCTTGATGGAACCGATTGATATCACCGACCTGCAAGCACGCGGCGCAAAAAATCGCGCCGAAGAATTACGTCTTGAGCTTTACGACAAAGTAAACGCACTCGGCATCGGCGCGCAGGGTTTAGGCGGTTTGACGACGGTGTTGGATATCAAGGTGAAAGATTATCCGACCCATGCCGCGAACTTGCCGGTGGCCTTGATTCCGAATTGTGCAGCGACACGCCATGCCCATTTTGTTCTTGATGGCAGTGGCCCGGTAATGCTGGAACCACCATCGCTTGAAGATTGGCCGAAGCTGACGTACGACAGCAGCAAAGGCATTCGTGTTGATCTGGACAATATTACTCAAGAACAAATCACGAGTTGGAAACCCGGCGACGTTTTGCTATTGAACGGGAAAATTTTGACCGGTCGCGATGCCGCCCATAAACGCATGGTCGAAATGTTGAACAAGGGCGAAAAGTTGCCAGTCGATTTCAATGGGCGATTTATTTACTACGTTGGACCGGTCGATCCCGTGCGTGATGAAATCGTCGGTCCGGCTGGCCCCACCACGGCAACCCGCATGGATAAATTTACCGAACAAGTGCTTGCACAAACCGGGTTGATGGGCATGATCGGCAAAGCCGAACGCGGACCACTGGGTATTGAAGCGATCAAGAAACATCGTTCGGTATATTTAATGGCAGTCGGTGGCGCGGCGTATCTGGTGTCGAAAGCGATCAAGGCATCGCGCGTTGTTGGTTTTGAAGACCTGGGCATGGAAGCGATCTACGAATTCGAAGTGAAAGACATGCCGGTCACGGTGGCGGTCGATTCACTCGGCAGTTCGGTGCATGAAACCGGCCCGAAAGAATGGCAGAGCCGAATTAGCAAAATTTCGGTGGCGGTTGAGTAGTTTTAAATCGTATTCCGCAGGAGCCCGCTCAGGTATTTTGCAAAGCGAAATGCACTGAGCTGGCGAAAAATCCCGCTGATATCGCCAGTTCTGTGTGTACTTCGCTGCGCTTAGTACACAGAGCGGGCTCCTACGAAAAAACTTATTCCTTGATGCAGTTCGGAAGATTCTCGTCGAGATTCGCCTGAAATTCGTCTTTTGCTACTGAAAGTTGTTCCTCGCCGCCAGCAGTTTCAACTGCCTCGGCTTCGCTTTTTGCTATTTGTTCTTCGGTCGCATCCGGCAGCATGCTGACCATGCCGAGCAAATTGGCCTTCACTTTTTTATCGCCCAATTTACTGACTTGCTTGTCGAGAAGGCAGGCGCACGAGGTCTCGTCACCGCCGCAGACGGAGCTGCATTGCTCCATCCATGCCTGGTTTTCAAGTTCGCTGAATTTGGAATCTCCGGCCTGGGCTACACCAGCTGTTGCGAGTAATGCCACGGCAAAAAACATTTTCATGGGGTTCTCCGAGAAAGTAGGATTGATAAGTCTTGATTTGAAGTCTATGAATAAAAAAGGGTCTATTTGTTAAAAAATTAGCATCTCTGTACAAAATAAGGTATGGTGCGGCGGACTGTCTTGTCTGTTCAGACCAATGATTACATTGGCTTTTACCGCTAGCAGTTACGCCAACGAATGTTTTGTCTGGCGTTTCACTCAATAATGTTTCAAGGAATTAGTTATATGTCAGATCGTCAAATCGGTACTGTGAAGTGGTTCAACGACGCCAAGGGTTTTGGTTTTATTACTCCTGAAAGCGGCGATGATGTGTTTGTTCACTTCCGTTCAATTCAGGGTAACGGCTTCAAGTCGCTGCAAGAAGGCCAAAAAGTGAGCTTCATGCTCGTGAAAGGCCAAAAAGGTATGCAAGCTGACGAAGTGCAGCCCGAGTAAGTTCCGGTTTCGGAATTCTAAAAACCCCGGTTGGCAACAACCGGGGTTTTTTATTGCCCGCAGTCCGGAAGCTTGCGATGATGCAGCATCTTTTACGGAGTGCCTTGAATGCAACTGTATTACGCCCCCGGTTCGGCCAGCTTTGTCGTTCACTGGTTGCTCATTGAGTTGAACGCGCCGCATGAATTGATCAAGGTGGATTTGCGGTCGAAAGAACAAAAATCGGCCGAGTATTTGAAGCTCAATCCGAATGGTGTAGTTCCCACGCTGATCATCGACGGCAAGGCAGTTTACGAATCGCCGGCGTTGGTGATGCATTTGGCCGATCTTTATCCGGAAGCCGGCTTGGCACCTGCGATTGGTACCTTGGAACGCGCACAGTATTACCAATGGATGTTCAATCTGGTGAATCCACTGCAATCGGCGATGCGTCACTGGTGGTATCCGGCCGAGGCATCCGGCGAAGCCAATACCGAATCAACGCAAATGGCGGTTCGCGAACGCGTTGAAAAATGTTGGGATCGTCTGGATGCACATCTCGCTGCGAATGGCCCATATTTGTTGGGCGATAAAATATCCGCAGCCGATTTCATGCTGACAATGCTGATGCGCTGGACCCGTAATATGCCCAAACCCGGCACTGACTGGTCGCATCTGAACGCTTTGGCCATGAAAATGAAAGCGCGTCCTTCATTCAACACTTTGTACGAGCGTGAAGGCCTGACCGAGTGGGCTTGAGTAAAAAAACCGTATTACTCGCAGGCGCAACCGGTTTGGTAGGTAACGCTATTTTGCAACTATGCCTAGCCGATAGGAGTGTGGCCGAAGTCATCGTACCGACGCGGCGGCCTGTCAAAATCAAACACGCAAAACTCCGTAACATCGTCATTGATTTGATAGACCCTGAAAGTGGCGAGCCCTCAGCCGCGCTCGCAGAGGCCATCAACAAGGTGAGTGGCGGAAAAGTGGATGCCTATATTTCCGCCTTGGGCACCACGATAAAAACGGCGGGATCGCGCGAAGCTTTTATCTCGGTGGATCGTGATCTGGTTTGCCGCTTTGCCGAAATTGCCAAACAACAAAAGGCAAAGCAAATCATTTTTGTTTCATCGGTGGGGGCGACCAGACAAGCCAGTAATTTCTATCTTCGAGTGAAAGGTGAAACCGAAGATTTGCTTGAACGCATGAAATTTCTACGGGTCGATATATTGCGGCCAGGCGTGCTTCTCGGTCCGCGAGACGACACTCGACCCGGCGAGGCAATCGCACAAAAACTTTCGTTTATCTATAACCCGTTGCTGCAAGGGCCGCTGCGTCGTTATCGCGCGATTTCGGCTGATACCGTCGCAGCAGCGGCGCTGGCTTTATTGAGAAAAAAAGAACCCGGTATTTTCGTTCACGAGAATGCGGAGATGGTTGGTTTTTTGGAATAAAACGTAGGGGCTATTCATGAATCGCCCCTACGTTTTATCTGGATTACAACAAAGGCTTCAATGCCGGCCAGACATGGTCGCGTAATTTTATTTGCCCTTCAGCCGTCGGATGTATCTGATCGCGCTGGAAATATTTTCGATCGGTGGCAATGGGCTCCAGCATAAACGGCAGCAATCCGGTTTTTTCCTGTTTCGCGAGCACGGTGTAATTGGCTGCAAATTGCCGGGTATAAGCCTTGCCGTAATTCGGTGGAATCTGGTTTCCGATCAACAACACCTTTGCCTTGCCGGCCTTCGATAGGCGAATCATTTGCAGCAGATTTTTTCTCGTCTGTGCCAAAGGTAATCCCTGCAGAGCATCATTGGCTCCAAGTTCGATGATGACCAAGCTTGGTTTATGCAGCTTCAATGCTGCGGGCAGGCGCGATATCCCGCCCGTGCTGGTCTCGCCACTAATGCTGGCATTGACGACCTTCCATTCCGGGTGACTTTTTTTCATGCGCTCGGCCGTCAGTGCTACCCAGCCTTGTTTAGTAGGCAGATTGTAGGCAGCCGATAAAGAATCACCCATGACCAATAGCACCTTTTGTTGTGCTGCTGCCGCTGGCATTGTGGCTAATAGAAACAGCATCAACACATAGCCTTGAACTCGGCTGTGGCAGGCTACATTAAAGAGAGTAGACAGAAATTTCAACACTTCATTCCTTGGGATAAAAACGTGGCGAACGCAATCAATGTATCAAACCTGGGTAAAGTAGTGCGACTGCCGACCAGTGAGCTTCGGATTTTGGAGGATGTCAGCTTCCAGATTAATCAGGGCACAACGCTCGCTATAGTGGGGGCGTCCGGCTCTGGTAAAAGTACCTTGCTGTCATTAATGGCAGGATTGGACACCCCGAGTGAAGGTCACGTAGAAATTCTCGACGTCAATTTATCAAGCCTCGATGAAGACGGCCGTGCAAAACTGCGTGGCGAAAAAGTCGGCTTTGTATTCCAGAGTTTCCAATTGCTGCCGGCTCTGACAGCCGTCGAAAACGTGATGTTGCCGCTGGAGTTACGTGGCGATGCCAATCCGGAAGCTGCCGCAAGAGATATTTTGCAGAAAGTAGGATTGGGCGAGCGCTTGCAGCACTATCCGCGCCAACTTTCTGGGGGTGAACAGCAACGCGTGGCGATTGCACGTGCGTTCGTCGTGAAACCTTCGGTATTGTTTGCCGATGAGCCCACCGGAAATCTGGATACGGAAACAGGCCGTGCCGTTGCCGATTTATTGTTTGAATTAAACCAAACCTCGGGTACGACATTGGTTGTTGTGACCCATGATGAAAAACTGGCGGCACGCTGCTCGAAAATTTTGCGACTGGCCGAAGGTCGTTTATTGCAATGAAAATTATCAGATTAGCCTGGCGCCAAACCTGGCGAGATTTGGCCGCAGGTGAAATTCGCCTGATGCTGATGGCCCTGGTCATGGCTGTCATGGCAGTTACTGCCGTCGGCCTGATTACAGATCGTGCAAAATTGGGCCTGCAGCAGGAAGCCAATCGATTACTTGGCGGTGATGCCGCCTTACGTGCCGATACGCCGATCGACACCGAAGTTGCCGCCACTGCAAAAAAACTGAGCTTGGACGTTGCCCAGACAGCCAGCTTCCCAAGCATGGTACAGGCCGGCGAGAGGGTTAGTCTTGCCGATATTCGTGCTATCGATAATCGCTATCCGTTGCGTGGCGAATTCCAGATTCGCCGCATCGATGGTTCGTCGACCGAGAACGTGCAGGGTGGTCCGGCGGCAGGTTCTGTCTGGCTTTCGGAGGATGCTGCACGCAAGCTTCAAGTGGAAATGGGGCAGAAAATCGGTGTTGGCGATTTGATGCTTGTTTACAGTGCGACGATGATCCAGGAGCCCGATGCTGCACTGGATTATTTCAACGTATCGCCGCGGGTGTTTATTGCGCTCGATGACTTGCCGAAAACCGGTCTCGTACAAAACGGCAGTCGCATTCAATATCGTCTGGTAGTGGCGGGTAGTAGTCCCGAAGTGAAAAGTTTTGTCACTTCGACGAAGAAAAGTCTGCAACGTGGCCAGCGTCTCGAAACTAGCGAAGATGCTCGCCCGGAAGTTCGTATGGCGTTGGATCGTGCGGGCCGTTTTCTTGGTATTGCCGCGCTGGTTTCTTTAATACTGGCTGCGGTGGCGGTGGCATTGGCAGCTCGCCGTCATAGCGCCCGACATCTTGATGGCAGTGCAGTGATGCGTTGCCTTGGTGCGAGCCAATCGACCATTGCCGGTTTGCAATTGGGTGAATTGTTTTTTCTGGGTCTGGTCGGCAGCGGTGTCGGTATTGCGCTTGCATGGCTGTTGCAAATGGCGGTCGGCGCCTGGCTGTCCAATGCGATGGGCGTTGCTTTGCCGCAGCCAGGCTTGCAACCTGTCTGGGCTGGATTCGCGATTGGATTTACGGTGTTGATAGCATTTGCCGTTCCACCCGTGTTGGCTTTGAGAAAAGTGCCGGCGCTCCGTGTATTGCGTCGTGATGTTCCGCTGACCGAACCGAGTGCGTGGGCAGTAGGTTTGCTCGGCTTGGCCGGTTTGGGCGGACTGCTTTGGTGGAAAGCGGATTCCGCCACCTTGGCCACGATTATTCTCGGCGGCATCGGAATCACGACGCTCGTGCTCGCAGGTATCGCCTGGATATTATTGCGCTGGCTGAAAAAAGTGCGAAAAAATCTACGTGGCCCGTGGCGTTATGGCCTGGCCAATTTGAGCCGGCATGAAGGCATGACACTGGCGCAGGTTTCTGCCTTGGGTTTGGGCCTGATGGCTCTGTTGCTGCTGACTTTCGTCAGGACTGATTTATTGTCACGTTGGCAACAAACATTGCCAACGGATGCGCCGAATCGTTTCGTAATCAATGTGCAGCCAGACCAATTGAGCGGCGTTGAAAAATTCATTGAACGCGAGGGTTTAAAGAAGGCCGAATTGTTCCCGATGGTGCGGGCACGTTTGCAGGAAGTGAACGACAAGAAAGTTACCGGTGCCGATTACGAAGCCGAGGGCATGCGAGCGCAACGGCTAGCCGAACGCGAGTTCAACTTGTCGTCGACGGCCAGCTTCGGTGAAGACAATAAGTTGGTGGCAGGTAAATATTGGTCGGCCGATCATGCAGGCGACGTGGAAATGTCGGTCGAAGAAGAATTTGCAATCGCGTTGTCCTGGAAAATCGGCGACGTGGTCAGCTTTGATGTGGCGGGCCAGACATTGACTGCAAAAATCACCAGCTTGCGGAAAGTCGAATGGGGAAGCTTTAAACCTAATTTCTTCGTCGTGATTTCACCGGGCGGGCTCGAAGGTTTTTCGGCAAGTTATATTTCGGCGATGCACGTACCGGAATCAAAACAGGCGGCCATGGACAAATTGGTACGCGAATATCCGAATTTATCGGTGATAGATGTTGATGCCGTGCTGAAACAGGTTCGCAGCACGATAGATCAGGTCAGCCGCGTGGTGGAATCGGTTTTCTACTTTTCCTTATTGTCGGGTTTGCTGGTCTTGCTGGCTGCGGTGCAGGCATCGCAGGACGAGCGTATGCGTGAAGCGGGCGTCATGCGGGTTTTGGGCGCTTCCAAACAGCAATTACGTCTCGCACAGGCGACGGAGTTTGCCAGCCTCGGTTTATTGTCGGGTTTGGTTGCCTCGATATCGGCAAGCGTGATCGCCAGTCTGATTTCGGAACAAGTCTTCAATTTACCGTGGACTTTCGAATACGCCTTGATCGCTTACGGTGTGTTCGGTGGCTGCAGTCTTGCCTTGATCGCCGGACTGTGGGCAACCCGCAAAGTCACCCAGGTGCCGCCTATGGAAACATTGAGGGCGTTGTAATTCGGCTCAATTAGTCGATAAACAGCGCCATCACGAAAATGCCCAGCATGCAGAAGGCGAGGGCAAGCTTGAGTGCGGTACCGATGGCTAAACCAAGCCAGGTACCGAAACCGGTTTTCGTGGCGGTCCGCCATTCCTTGCCGTCCATCATTTCACCTATGATGGCGCCGACGAAGGGGCCAAGAATTAATCCGGGAATACTGAAAACAAACACCGCCAAGGTGCCGATTGCTGCGCCAAGCATGGCTTTCTTGCTGGCACCGAATTTTTTTGCGCCGAGTAGGGTTGCAAGAAAATCGACAGCTACCGAGACCAGCATCAATATCGCCAGTAATACGATTGTCCAGACACTGATTTCCTTGAAATCACCGGCCCAGGCTCCCAGTAGCATGCCGCAAAACATGAGCGGCAAGCCGGGTAATGCCGGGAGTACCGTACCGACCAAACCGACGATGATCAAAATGCCTGCGATGATGTAAATAATCTGCGTTTCTAAGCCGAGCATGGGAATTCCAGAGAAAATCGAAGGCCAAGCATAACGAAAGTTCATTAACGACGTATAAAAAAAGACCCGCCGAAGCGGGTCTTTAAAATATCACCTAGTGTAATTCTAGTTCTGGTTCGGCGTGTTTTCGCTGAAGTATTCGTGACTGTCGGCATTGCGAACGGCATCGTCTGCATTGCTGATGGCCAGACTTTTCGCACCGGCTTGGCCGTAAACAACGTCATCGGTATTGGCGACGGCATCGAAGTGGCTCATTTCATGAACCAAGGTTCCGGCTTTCGAATCGGTACCGGTGTTTGGAGCAGTCCAGAATGCGCGGCAAACAAAGATTTCATAGGGTCTATTTGGATAAACGTAGGCGTAGTAGCTTTGGTTGCAGCCGCAGTTAATCTTGATTTGTCCACCGGCTTGGTCCATAGCCGAATCAATTGCTGCAAAGTGAGATTTAACGGTAGTGTAGCGTGTAGTGGTATAGGTTCCAAACCAGGTGGTGTAACGTGGGCCTGATGTGCCGGCAACCGTATACTGCTTCGAATTTTCGGTGTAGTTACGTGCAGCGGTCATCACGCTGCCGATGGTGCTGGTTTGAGTCGCGCTGCATCCGACCGTCGTAACGCCGTTGACGGAACCACCGCCACCAGCGCCAGGTTTGGCTTTTTCCTCAAAATTCAGGACAGGCAATGCCCCTTCGACCTGAAGACGGAGTGCCGGGCTTGCCAGCAATGCCATACGGCCATTGTTTGTAGTAAGCAATTGGCCTTTTTCGGTTTTTGCACCCTGCAGGTAAGACTTGAAGCGGATGCTGTACTCGCCATCTTGGCTCATGTCGTAAACGGAAGACAGGTCAGCGGTGATAAGTTTTGTTTCGCCTGCACGCAGAGTAATGAAATCACCTTCGGTGATTGCACCGCGCTTAATCATTGCACCGACGTATTCTACTTTTTTGCTGCCGGAATAAACTTCAAACAAGTCCGAGTTCAGCGCGCCGGAAGGCAGCTGCCAGGATGGAACTTTGATGGCTTGTTTGCTGGTGTTGGTAACTTTGAATTGAACCATGCCGGCATTGTCGGCATCGGCAAAAACACTAATGCGCAGAGGATTGCCAAAAGATACGTTACGGGCAGATTGAGCAGTGAGAGCGAAACCAGTAAGTGCAACCAAACTTGCAGCAAGCACGATATTGCGATGGCGAATTGTCATGAATGTCCCCGGTGTGTGATCAAAAAAAGTGCCCGTGGCTGACGGGCACACTGACGTTACAACAGTGTGACGCAGTTTGCATGTTGCATTGCGGCACGCGATGCAAGCACGATGAGGCTCACGGTTTTATGAATAAAAAAGGCCCAGTAAAGGACCTTTTTGTTATTTATTAGTTAATTTAAGTGTCAGTTTTTGTAATCACGGTGGCAATTTTCACAGGCTTTGCCCATTTTGCTCAGGGCGGCTTCGGCGGCTGCGCAGTTGGCGGGAGGCATGGTCAGGGCACTATCGGCCGTAGAACGGAAATCACTGGCGTACCGGATGAATTGATCGTTCTCGCTCATTTCGCCAAAAGCGGCTTCAATGTCATTGCCGACATATCGCAGAGTTTGAAGATGCGGAATGATGTCGGTCGGTGCACAACGATTTTGTTGGACATTGTTTTTCAAGGCTCCCATCTTCATGCCCATCACGGTCATAATGCCTTTCGGATAATTGGGCCCCTGGTTCAGATAATTCATGCCAATGGCAGTTAGCGCAATGCCAAATACAAAGGCCACTGCAAAGGTAATCACAAAATTTTTCATCGGCCTTACCTTACTCTTGGTGAAGATATAGCCTTACAGAATTAGGGTGCAACTGCAAGAATCCGACCCTGGCTGACTCTGACTTTGCTACCAATACGCAGCCCGGACGATAAAATTGTCTGTGTCACCAGCACTTTTTTGCCATTGATCATCCGGACGAGTATTTCGTATCGCGTGACAGGTTTGGATGGTGCAGGCTTGCTCACTACGCCTCCGACGATACCGCTAAGTGCCGGCTTTTTTACTGGAGCGGTTTCGGTGTTAGTAATCATCCTTACATCCTCCACAACGCCACAATCAATGCATCGGGCCTGGACTGGCCCGGTGGTTGCAGGTCTTGTGGCTGGTTCTGTTTCTACCCGTTTTGGAGAACTGGTGCAGGAAGCCAGGAGCAATAAAACAAGCATAAAAATCAGTCGTAGCATGTGATTCCTTACATGTGCGCCCTGTATCAGGCATCGAAAGACCTTAGAATAGTGCCCATGAATCCAATATTGACTGAACGCTTTGCCGGCATTGAACGATTGTATGGTCGCGGCAGCGTAACAAAGTTATCAAAACGGCATGTTGCCATCATCGGTTTGGGTGGCGTCGGGTCTTGGGCGGTCGAAGCACTTGCCCGTAGCGGCATCGGCAAACTCACGCTTATCGATGCCGATGATATTTGTGTGTCGAACACCAACCGTCAATTGTTTGCAATCGAAGGCCAGTACGGACGCGGCAAGGCAGAGGTACTGGCCGAACGTTGCAGGGCAATCAATCCGCTGATCGAAGTCGACGTTATCGCCAGTTTCTTGACGCCGATTAATATGACCGAATTACTCGGTAGAGATTACGATCTGGTCTTTGATGCTTGCGATAGTTTTCGTACCAAGGTGGAAATGATTGCCTGGTGCCGGCGCAGAAAGCTTCCGGTGATTTGTTGCGGTTCTGCCGGCGGACGCACCGATCCGACCCAGGTTCGCATCCGTGATCTATCGCGCACCGAGCATGATGCCTTGCTGGCCCTGATAAGAAAAAAATTACGGGCGGAATTCAATTTCCCAAAAAATGCCGCACGCTATTTCGGTGTTACCGCAATTTATTCACTCGAAAACGTGAAGTATCCGCAAGCCGATGGCAGCGTTTGTGGCATTCGCCCCGCACTAGGCCCCGATGCCGCCATGAAGCTCGATTGCGGAGCTGGACTGGGTGCCGCCACGCATATCACCGGCGCATTTGCGTTTGCCGCCGTCGGCAAGATTCTGGAAGTCTTGTTGAAAGAATCGGCGCCGGTTGAGAAGTAGGCCTTTCCTGCCCCGAAGGTTACGCAAGGTGTCGCAAACTGGCTGAAGGCGCCCACCGATACCGAGTAATCCGGATAGAATCAACCCGTGCAAAAAAACAAACCGACATCTGCATCGTTATTCCAGGCAAACGAGTCGCTGAAACCACTGGCTGAGCGCATGCGCCCTCGGTCTTTGGCCGATATGGTCGGACAACCACGACTATTGGCACCCAATTCGGTATTGCGCCGCTCGGTCGAGGCCGGGCAAATACATTCGATGATTTTGTGGGGTCCTCCCGGATGTGGAAAGACCACATTGGCATTGTTGCTGGCTAAACATGCCGAGGC
>JAYUWO010000235.1:0-8308 GCA_043753545.1 Arenimonas sp. | reverse complement strand
ATTCGAGTGCGCGATCAATGGATTTCTGGTCAAGGCCGCCGACGCCATCAAGGCCATCCGCCAAACGCACGGTTTCCTTGATGCGGTCGATAATGCGCAGTTGGCCGAGCACATATCGTGCAACGACCATATGAAAGCTATTGGAACCTATGTCGATGGCGGCGAGCAAATCACCGTCATTTAGTGGCGTTGTCTGTTCGATTGGCATCGCTTATCCGCAAATCTTTACTAACAAGGAACCCTGCGCGGAATAGGGCATTTCATCTTCTTTCGGCACGACCTTTACGTAACTGCCGTCGGGTTGTAATTGCCAAGCCTGTGAATTATCCATCAGATAATTACCAAGCTCTTCTTCATACACGCGGGTAGCGAGTTTTGCATCAATGATGGGGAAACAGGTTTCAATTCGGCGGAGTAAATTACGCTCCATCCAGTCGGCACTCGAGCAATAGGTCTCGATGTCGCCGTCGTTATAGAACCAGTAAACGCGGCTATGTTCGAGGAAGCGGCCCACCAACGACACGACATTGATGTTTTCTGACAAGCCGGGAACGCCGGGGCGCAAACAGCAGGCGCCGCGCACGATTAAATCTATCTTGACGCCTGCTTGCGAGGCGTCATAAAGAGCCTTGATGACGCCCGGTTCGTTCAATGCATTCATCTTGGCGATAATGTGGGCTTTTTTTCCGGCTCGCGCATGTTTGGCTTCGCGATCGATTTTTTTCAGCAAACTTTTATGCAGGGTGAAAGGCGATTGCAGCAGGCGTTTCAATTTAATGGTGGGCGCCAGGCCTGACATTTGCTGGAACAGTCCATGGACATCGGTCGTAATATCCGGATCGGCCGTCATCAAGCCGATATCGGTGTAAACACGTGCGGTGCCCGCGTGATAGTTGCCGGTGCCAAGATGCACATAACGGCACAATTTTTTACCTTCGCGGCGCACAATCAACATCATCTTGGCATGGGTTTTATAACCGACGACGCCATACATTACCTGCACGCCTGCTTCCTGCAGGCGATCGGCCAGATTTAGATTAGCCTCTTCATCAAAACGTGCGCGCAGTTCGACGACTACCGTAACGTCTTTGCCATTGCGGGCTGCGTTTACCAGATACTCGATAATTTTAGAATCTTTACCGGTGCGATAAAGCGTCTGCTTGATCGCCAGTACCTGCGGGTCATTGCTGGCATATTGCAACAGGTCCAGCACGTGACTAAAGCTGTCATAAGGATGGTGCAGCAAAACATCGCCTTCGCTGATCGTATTGAATGGACAATCTTCGTCCAGCAATCCGTGCCGCGATTTGAATGGCGGAAACTTGAGGTCGGGACGATTCACTAAATCATAAACCTGCGTCACGCGATTTAAATTGACCGGCCCGTTGATTTTGTAAACGGCATTTTCAGGTAGCTGGAAATTCTCCAGCAATATCTTGATGATGGATTTCGGACAGGTTTCGGCGATTTCAAGACGTACCGCAGGGCGGAAACCGCGACCGATCAATTCGTCTTTCAAGGCACTGGCAAGATTTTCGACTTCTTCTTCGTCTACGAATAATTCCGAGTTTCGTGTTACCCGGAATTGGTACGCACCTTTTACTGTCAGTCCGGTAAATAAATCATCAATAAAAGCGGACAACACCGCAGACAACAAGACGAAATCATATTTGCCGCCGGAAACTTCCTCGGGGATCTGGATAATGCGCGACAACGAACGCGGTGCGCGCACGATGGCCATGCCGCCGTTGCGACCGAATGCATCCTTGCCTTCAAGCACCACGACGACATTCAAGCTTTTATTAAGGATGCGTGGAAACGGATGCGCTGGATCCAAACCGATCGGCGATAGAACCGGAAGGACCTCTTCCTTGAAATATTCATGCAGCCAGCGGCGTTCCTTGGCATTCCATTGGTCACGCGGCATGACGCGGATGCCGGCTTTGGTCAATTCCGGACGCATGACCTCGTTCCAGAATTCGTACTGCGCCTTCACCAATTCACCAGCTTTTGCATGAATCTGTTTCAGCGCATCGCCTGGATGCATGCCGTCGGGTTGCAGTGGCGTACCGAATTGAAGGGCGGTGCGAACCGTCGCTGCGCGAATTTCAAAAAATTCGTCGAGATTGGTACAGGCGATGCAAAGGTAGCGAAGGCGTTCCAATAAAGGAATTTTGTCGTCCTGCGCCTGTGCCAGAACGCGGAAATTAAATTCCAATTGCGATAACTCGCGATTGATAAACAATTCGCCACTAGGTCGATCTGTACTCACGGGCAGGCTTCTTTTTTTGGAGGATACAAGGATAGCCGACCCGGATACCGATGGGTGAAAAAATCAAGTCAATGACGAGGCCGAGCCCTGTCACCGCTGAAGACACAGGTAAATTGGCTGCCTTTACCGACTTCGCTTTCGATCTCCAGCCGTGCCTGATGCAGGCTCAGCACATGCTTGGCAATGGACAGGCCCAAGCCCGTGCCGCCGCTTTCTCGCGAGCGGCTGGTGGATACACGATAAAAACGTTCGGTAATGCGGGGTATGTGTTGTGCCGGGATGCCATATCCGCTGTCTTTCACCGAGAGTCGGAGGGTTTTGTCGGGCGCCTGCTCGAAGCGAATTTTTATCTCGCCTTTGTAGGGAGTGTATCGCACAGCGTTACTTACCAGATTGGAAAAGGCACTGTGTAATTCTTTGTGGGCACCATAGATGTCGCACAGCGCTGTATCTTCAATCGTGATTTTATGATGCCCCTGGCTTAAGGCTTCGGCTTCCCGGCGCAGCGTGGTGAGCATGGTTTGCATCGGAATGACTTCTTCGCGAAGTGCATCCTGCGAATCCAGGCGCGACAGGGTCAACAAGTCTTCCACCAATTGCGCCATGCGGGATGACTGCTTGCGCATCTCTTCAATCATCGGAGCAAATTCGGGGTTGTCTTCCGGTTCCATCATGTCGAGATAACCGTGAACAACGGTCAGTGGCGTGCGCAATTCGTGCGATACATTCGCTACGAAATCGCGACGCATGTGTTCAAGCTGCATCAGCTTGGTGACATCGCGTACCACCACCAGAAATTGCTCGTTCGAGTAGGGCAGCAAGCGCAAACTCAAGCGGATATTCTCGTCCTGCGGGCAAGGCAAATCCATCAGGGGTTCATCTACATCACCGGCCAAAAACCATTCATGCGCACGCGGGCTATTGATATGCATCAGCAAATTCGTGCCGATGCTGCGCGGATAATTCAAGCCAAGAAAGCGCTTCGCTGCTTTATTGAACCAGACGATCTGGCTGCTGTTTCGTTGCACGATCAGGCCGCCATCATGCAGTGCTGCTCCGGCCTGGCGGTAGGCGCGTAGCAAACTCAACAGGCGGCGTGCGCGCTGCCTCGCCGAAAGTTCACGATGGGCCAAATGATTTTCAAGTTGCTGGTAGATATCTTTCGATACCATATTGCTGAATGTTTCGTTGGCTTTTGCTCGCATGAGTAAATGATTCACACGCCAGTATTGCCAGATGATGACAAGCACGCAGGCAATGATGATGGCGGGTAATAAAAACCCGATTGCCCAGCCGATAAGTCCGGCCACGATAACGAATAGCAGAATACGCCGAAGCGTTTGGTGTTCGCTGATCTTGCGGATGAAATTGTGCATGCCGCAGTTTAACGCAAGGCGGAGAAGCGATAGCCTGAGCCGCGTACCGTTTGCACCATATCTTCGAGTTTGAAGGGTTCCAGTGCCTTGCGAAGACGTCGAATATGGACGTCGACCGTTCTCTCTTCGACGTAGACACTGCCACCCCAGACGTAATCCAGCAGTTGGCTACGGGTATACACGCGATCGGCATGCGTCATGAAAAAATGCAGCAGACGATATTCGGTCGGTCCGACATGCACGCTCTGTTCGGCGGCGTAAACACGATGCGCGGCACCATCGATGCGAAGATCGCCGACACTGACCGAGCCATCGTCTTCATCGTCGCGCGAACGTCTCAACACCGCCTTGATGCGCGCCAGCAATTCGCGCGCGGAAAAAGGTTTGATGACGTAATCATCGACGCCGGATTCGAGTCCGCTCACGCGATCGTTTTCTTCGCCACGTGCGGTCAGCATGATGATCGGTACGCTCCGGGTGAATTCATCGCGGCGCCAGCGACGGGCAAGTTCGAGGCCGCTGGTGCCCGGTAGCATCCAGTCCAGCAAAATCAGGTCGGGTACTTTCTGCGCGATGGCTTCCTGGGCTTCGCGGGCATCGCCTGCGTGCACTGGTTCGTAATTGTCCTTGCGCAAGGCAAAGGCCACCATGTCGCGAATGGCCGGTTCATCATCGACGATCAATATACGTTTCAGCACGTAGATACCATAATTAATACTAGATACAGAGCATTAGATAGCATTTTTATGACAGGAATATGACCTGAGTTTTTGTAGGTCGGACTCCGGCCCGAGGCTTTAACTGATTGTAGCGATGCTCAAGTCGGGCCAGGGCCCGACCTACGCCAAATATGTCACTTTTATTGCAGGCAGGGTGAGGTTTTGAAAGTGTAGTCGGTGCCCCAGCTTCGGAAGCCCAGGGTATCGAGATGGATACGTGTCGGACTGTAAAAACCAAGTCCGATCGTCAGTTCAGGGCCTAAAGTTTTCCAGGCATTGCACAGGGTTTGGAGGGACTCGGGCGTGGCATCGATATCGAAATCGATGGCATTCAATTGCATGTGCTTGCTTTTGGGGCTGCCACCGGCGCATGCATTCAACACCGGGTCGCGATACACGGACGCGGCAACGGGGTTTATCAGCACGCCTTCCGACTTGAATTTACCAACAATCTGCAAGGTCGGCACAATATTCGGCCACAGCTCTTTCGGAGGCATCGTGAAAGGCTCGGCTTTGCATTTTTTCCAATCGCGTGCAGATTTCAGCAGTTGTGAGATCGGGACGATATCGCCAACCTCTTTCTCATCCAGAAAGGCCTGGTATTCAGCAATCTCTAACGTGTGCTTTCGTTCCCAAAGCGCATAGCGCTCGGCATCGGTGGGCTTCCTGAAAATGCAGCCCTGCAAGAGAAGAACAGTAATTGCCACACAAAACGAAACCAGAAAACCAAAGCGGTTTTGTCTTGCGCGCATTAAACGATAAAACCGGCGACAACCTTGCGACCTTCAGTTGCGAGCACATTGAACGTGCGTGCAGCGGCGGCGTTATCCATCACTTCAATGCCGATGCCGCGGGTAAGGCAGGCAGCCATGACGGCGGCAGAGGGAAATTGTTGGCGTGAGCCAGTGCCAAGAATGACCAGAACCGGTTTTAAATCCAGCAAAGCCTGCATGTCATCGGCAACAAGATCTTGGCTGGATGCCGGACGCCAGTTTTCGAGGAGCTCGTTTGGAGTGAGAATGAAGCTGGAATTAAGCGTTTTATCGTTCACCAGCACGCCGTCTGCGCTGATACCGCGAAGCAGATAGCGAAAATCCGGGTTTTCCAGCGTCAACTGCATGGCTTTTAAGCCTTGGGCAAAATCACGAAAGGCTTGTTTTTGCTGCGACGGAACATCACGGCAATATTGCCGATGCGGGTGACGAGGCCTGATTGGCTGGTTTTCACCATTTCTTCGATCCACGCGTCGCGGGTTTCGCGGTCTTCGGCCGAGATTTTTACCTTGATCAGCTCGTGTTGTTCCAAAACGGCATCCAATTCCGCTAAAAGCGAGGGCGTTACGCCTTTGGCGCCGACCAGAATGGTGGGACGCAAATCATGGGCTAAGCCTTTCAAATAGCGCTTTTGGGGATTGGTCAGTGTGGTCGACATAAACATCTAAGGAGTTTTCAAGGGTGTACAGGTTATCATGGCGGCGTAGAGAAGGTTTTCGTATCCGGTTGAAGGTCCATGGCCCGCAGTAAAAGTAGCCAGCAATGGTTGAAAGAACATTTCGCTGACCCGTTCGTCAAGAAAGCGCAGGCCGAAGGCATGCGTTCGCGCGCTGCCTATAAGCTCGAGGAGCTGATCGAGCGCGACAAATTACTCAGGCCGGGGATGATCGTGGTGGACTTGGGCGCAGCTCCCGGCGGCTGGTCGCAAGTTGTCAGGCGCGATTTGGGGTCGAAAGGCCGGGTCATTGCGATGGATATTCTTGAAATGCCGGGAATCGCAGGGGTGGATTTCATTCACGGCGATTTCAGAGAGGATGAGGCAATCTCGCGACTTGAAGCCTTGATTGACGGCGCTGCCGTGGACCTTGTGCTTTCGGATATGGCCCCCAATATGAGTGGTGTGGACTCCGTTGATCTGGCCCGGGCAATGTATCTCTCGGAACTGGCGGTGGAGTTCGCGGATAAGCACTTGAAGAAAGGCGGTAACTTTCTGATCAAGTTATTCATGGGCGAAGGATTCGACGCTTACATGAAGGATTTGAAAACCCGCTACACGAAAGTGATTACTCGCAAACCGGCGGCATCGCGTCGTCGATCTAATGAAGTTTATGCGTTGGCCCTCGGCAAACGTTAAGGAAAAAGAATGAATGATCTCGTGAAAAATTTACTACTCGCACTCGTCATCGGCCTGGTGATGATGACGGTGTATCAAAGCTTCTCCGGAAAAATGGGTGCCGGCGCCCCCGCGAAAGAAGTCGAGTATTCAAAATTCATCGATGACGTTTATAACAGCAGCGTCAAAACGGTCGAGTTTTCCGGTGAAAGCACCGGAGCTGCGACATTGCTCAAATACACCAGAAACGACGGCACCGTGATGACGACTACCGGTCCTTATGACCGCGACCTCGTTAATTCGCTGGTCAAAAATCGCATTGAAATTATTCAGCAAAAACCATCGGGCGGCCCTTCGCTATTCTGGTCTGCCGTGATTAATTTCCTGCCCATTATTTTGTTCGTTGGCATCTTCATTTACTTCATGCGCCAGATGCAGGGCGGCGGTAAAGGTGGTGCGATGAGCTTCGGGCGTTCGCGTGCAAAAATGCAGGGCGAAGATCAGGTTAAAGTCACGTTTGAAGACGTCGCTGGTTGCGATGAAGCGAAAGAAGAAGTCGGTGAACTGGTCGAGTTCTTGCGAGATCCGGGCCGCTTTCAGAAGCTGGGTGGCCGTATTCCACGCGGTATCCTGATGGTCGGTAATCCCGGCACCGGTAAAACTTTGCTGGCACGCGCCATCGCCGGCGAAGCCAAAGTGCCTTTCTTTAGCATCTCCGGTTCGGATTTCGTCGAAATGTTTGTCGGTGTTGGCGCCAGCCGCGTCCGCGACATGTTTGACCAAGCCAAGAAACATGCGCCATGCATCATCTTTATCGATGAGATCGATGCGGTGGGTCGCCATCGCGGTGCTGGTCTGGGCGGCGGTCATGACGAGCGCGAACAAACCTTGAATGCCTTGCTGGTCGAAATGGATGGTTTTGAAGGTGGCGAAGGCGTGATCGTTATCGCTGCAACCAACCGTCCTGATGTACTCGATCCCGCTTTGCTGCGTCCAGGCCGTTTTGATCGACAAGTCGTTGTCGGCTTGCCGGATGTACGCGGCCGCGAACAAATTTTGAAAGTGCATATGCGCAAAGTGCCGTTGGACGCCGATGTCGAGCCGATGACCATTGCACGCGGCACGCCAGGTTTCAGTGGTGCCGATCTTGCCAATCTGGTGAACGAAGCTGCTTTGTTTGCTGCTCGCGAAAACGCAAAAGATGTTCGCATGGAACATTTCGACAAAGCGCGCGACAAGATTTTAATGGGTGCCGAACGCCGTTCGCTGGTGATGAGCGAAGACGAGAAAAAGCTCACCGCCTATCATGAAGCGGGCCACGCCATCGTGGGTAGAAGCGTGCCCGAGCATGACCCAGTCTATAAAGTTACGATCATTCCTCGTGGCCGTGCACTCGGCGTCACCATGTATCTGCCGGAAGGCGACAAGTACAGCATCAACCGCGTCGCGATCCAGTCGCAACTGTGTTCGCTATATGGTGGACGCGTTGCCGAAGAATTGATCTTCGGTGCCGACAAAGTCACCACCGGTGCTTCGAACGATATCGAACGCGCCACTAAGATGGCTCGCAATATGGTCACCAAGTGGGGTTTGTCCGAAGAGCTTGGCCCGATCGCCTATGCCGAAGAAGAAGGCGAAGTGTTCTTGGGCCGTTCTGTGTCGCAAACCAAAAATGTATCGGACGACACCGCCAAGAAGATCGACGAAGTCGTTCGCACTATTCTCGATACTGCCTATGCCAAGACCTCGCAAATCCTGAAAGACAATATCGACAAATTGCATGTCATGGCAGAAGCCTTGCTGACATACGAAACCATTGATGTCAGCCAGATTGA
>JAYUWO010000234.1:0-8343 GCA_043753545.1 Arenimonas sp. | reverse complement strand
TCGGATTGCGCAGCAGCCCTGCTTGAATTAATTCGGCTTGTGCCGCATCCAGACGAGTGAGTTCAGCGCGTACTTGTGGATTATTCAGCAGAGCGGCTTGTACCGCGCGGTCCACGGTGAGCGGCTCGGCAAACCAAGCGTCGTCTAAATATGATTCACCGTCCGCAGGTAATCTTGGAGCACCAACGCCAGCCATGCCGACGGAATTTTGTACGCGGGAATCATCGCGAACCGGCGCTGCGGTACATCCCACCAGCAATACACCGAACGCTATGGCAGTCACCAATGATTTGGTTTTCATGACAATTCTCCTGGTGCGGTTTTCAAGCCTCGGCTTAACCACAATTTATAAATCGCGGGAATCACAATCAGCGACAGCAATGGCGCACTGAGCATGCCACCAAGCATCGGCGCAGCAATACGCTGCATGGTCGCCGCCCCCGCGCCCGTGGCGATCACAATAGGCAATAGACCGGCAATGATCGTAATCACCGTCATGGCTTTGGGTCGTACACGACGCAAGGCACCTTCGGTGATCGCTGCATCCAGGGATTGAATATCCCTTAGTTCACCGGAGGCTTTGGCACGTTTTACCGCATTATCCAGATAGATCAGCATCACTACGCCGAACTCGGCCGCCACACCGGCAAGTGCAATAAAGCCGACCGCGACCGCGACCGAGAAGGCGTAACCCAGTATCCACAGCAACCACAAACCGCCGACCAGTGCGAACGGTACGGTGAGCATGATCAAGCTGGCTTCGGCCACACGACGAAATGCCGCGTACAAAAGTGCAAACACAATCAGCAAGGTTAGCGGCACGGCTAAACGCAATCGCTCGTTCGCACGCTGCAGAAATTCATAACTACCGGCCCATTGCCAACTAACGCCTTTCGCTAACTGGGCATCGGCACGAATCGCTTTCTCGGCTCGTTTAATGTAACCACCTAAATCGCCATCGCTTAAATCGACAAAAACATAAGTCGCCAGTTGTGCGTCTTCACTGCGGATCATCGGCGGGCCATCGGAGAGTTTTATTTCCGCCAAGGCACCGAGCGGGACTTGTGCACCCGATGGAGTAACTATCGGCAATGCCATCAAGGCTTCCGGTGAATCGCGCCAGCTCTGTTCGGTTCGCAGTGCAATCGGATAGCGCTCGCGACCTTCAACCGCACGGCCAATCGCTTCGCCGCCAATGGCCGATGCCAACCACTCCTGTGCATCCGCCATCGAGACACCGTAGCGTGCCAACATTTCTCGATCTGGGATGACATCAATCTGGCGTGCATCGGCCGCTCGTTCTGCGAAAGCGGAACGTGTTCCGGGAACTTTAGACAACACCGCTGCAATGCGATCGGCATTCTGGCTGATGGTTGGTAAATCCGGCCCCGTCACACGAACACCGAGCGGTGTGCGAATACCGCTGACCTGCATATTGATGCGATTTAAAATCGGCGGTACCCACGCGGCAGTCAATCCGGGCAATGCCAGTTTTTGTTGCAGCTCTTCCACGATTTTTTCACGCGTCATGCCCTCGCGCCACTGATCTTCCGGTTTGAACTGGATAATGGTTTCGAGCATGGTCAAGGGCGCCGGATCGGTCGCGGTTTCCGCCCGCCCGGCTTTGCCGAATACGCTGGCCACTTCCGGTACCGATTTGATTAATCGATCGGTACGCTGTAACACCGCTTGTGCTTCGGCCGGTGATAGCCCCGGCAAGGTGGTTGGCATGTAGAGCAGATCGCCTTCTTCGAGTTCCGGCATAAACTCGCTGCCGAGCTGGCTGAGCGGCCACGCGGCACTCAATAATCCCAACAACGCAAACAACACAATCATTTTCGGTTGACGCAACGCGTACGCCAACACCGGACGATACGCCGCAGTGAGCCAGCGGGTAAAACGATGTTCCGACTCATCGGCAAATCGTCCACGAATCCAGTAACCCATCAACACCGGCACGAGCGTGATCGAGAGGCCTGCAGCAACGGCAAGCGCCCAGGTTTTCGTCCATGCCAGAGGCGCAAACATGCGGCCTTCTTGTGCTTGTAAAACAAACACCGGCAAAAACGATAAAGCGGTAATCAACAGCGAGAAAAACAAGGCCGGACCGACTTCCACCGCACTGGCCGCAATCACTTTCCATTGGTCAGCGCCTTCGGCCGCTTTGCCATCGTGTTCCTTCGCCCAGTCTTCCAGATGCTTGTGAGCGTTCTCAATCATCACAATCGCGGCATCGACCATCGCACCGATCGCAATCGCAATACCACCCAGCGACATGATGTTCGCGTTCAAACCCTGCCAACGCATGATCGCCAAAGCAATCAAGACACCCAATGGCAAGCTAATCACGACGACCAGTGCCGAACGGACATGCCACAAGAACAAGGCGCACACCAGCGACACCAATAATAATTCTTCAAATAATTTAAAACTTAGATTATCGACAGCGCGTTCAATCAAACTCGACCGGTCATACACCGTTACGATTTCAACGCCTTCAGGCAAGCTGGCACGAACACTTTCCAAACGAATTTTGACGGCATCGATCACTGCCTTTGCATTTTCACCATCGCGCATCACGACTATTCCGCCAACGGCTTCACCTTCGCCATTGAGTTCGGTGATGCCATTACGCGGCGCGGGACCAAAGCGTAATTCGGCAACATCGCGAATCAATACCGCTTTGCCGTTTTTCATTACGCCGGTGGGAACGGCACCTAAATCTTCAAGCGAACGGATATAACCGACACCTCGCACAATGTACTCACTCTCGGCCATTTCCAGACGGGCACCACTGGTTTCACTATTGGCCGCGCGAATCGCCGCAATCAATTGATTAAAACCAATCCCATAAGCCTGTAACCGACGTGGATCGACCACGGCCTCATATTGCCGAACAAATCCACCGACACTGGCCACTTCAGCCACACCGGGCACACGTTGTAATTCAAATCGCAGGCGCCAATCTTGAAGTGAACGCAGCTCGGCAAGATCATGTTTTCCGGTTTTATCTATCAGGGCATATTGGTAAATCCAACCGACGCCGGTGGCGTCCGGCCCCAACTGCGGCTCAACGCCTTCGGGTAATTCACTGCGCACTTGTGAAAGATATTCCAGCACGCGCGAACGTGCCCAATACAAATCGGTGCCGTCTTCAAACAGGATATACACGAACGAATCGCCGTACATCGAAAACCCGCGAACAGCTTTCGCCTTCGGCACTGCCAACATGCGGGTGGTGATCGGATAAGTGACCTGGTCTTCGATAATTTGCGGCGCCTGTCCGGCATACGGCGTGCGAATAATCACTTGTACATCCGACAAATCCGGAATCGCATCCAGTGGCAATTGCCGAACCGAAATGAGGCTGGCAATGGTGAGTATGACCGCTACCGTCAGCACCAATACGCGATGGGCGATCGACCAATGAATCAGGCGCTCGATCATGGCTGTGATCCTTTCATCGTTTTCGTGGAGTCCGTTGCATCCGGTTCCATGCGGCCAAAACCTGATTGTAAATTCGCTTCGGCATCGAGCAAAAACTGTCCCGAGGTCACTACGCGATCAGTCAGTGCCAGACCCTCCGTAATTTCTATTTCATTGCCGTATCGCTGGCCAATTTTTATCGGCATTGCCATGAATTGATTCTTGGCGTGTTGCACCATCACACGATCGCCTTGCGCCGTACGAATCACGGCAGAGGCCGGAAGCAATAGAACATTCGAGCGCGAAGCACCTTCAATCACGCCATCAAGCACGGTGCCCAGCGGTAGATCGTCGCTGTTGTTGATGGAAAAACGGACCGCCACGGTTTGTGTGACCGGATCGACCACAGGAACCACGGTACCGGCGTCACTCTCCCATTCACGGCCGGGCAAACCCGGTAACGAAAATCGTGCACGCAGCGTGTTGCCCAAGGTGATTTTCTGTGCCGGAAATAATTGCGCCTCGATCCACACCGCACTGCGTGCCGACAAATCCAGAATGATCGTATCGGGTGTCACGCTGGAGCCTTCGCGTACGCCGAGTTCAGTCACCACGCCGCCAACGGTGGCGCGAATCGGTAAGCGGCGTGATGCTTTGCCACTGCGACGCACTGCTTGAATATCGACATTGGCTATACCGAATCGCCGCAATCGTTCTGCCGCCGGGCCGGCCGTATCGGCGCCCAATAACATTTCTTCCTGGGCCTGAATCAACTCCGGTGAATAGATATCGGCGACCACGGTGCCGGCAGAAATCTGTTGGCCTACCGCACGCACGTATAAGCGCTCGATCCAGCCGCTAACGCGAGCTTGTACTCGCGCCTGACCACGGGCATCAGCCACCACTCGCGCCGGAACGCGAACACTGGTGCGAACATCCCTTAGTTCCGGATTGGCCGTGCGAATGCCCAGACTCTGAACAATGGCAGCACTGACAACGATGCCCTTGTCGTTGCCACTGTCTTCTGTTGCGTATTTGGGAACGAGCTGCATATCCATAAACGGTGAAGGACCGGGCTTGTCGAAATGTTCTTCCGGCCGCATCGGATCGTAGTAATACAAAACGCGTTTCGTACCGGCACCATCGGGCTTCATTTCACCGTCTTTCTTTTGCATGTCAGACGACGGTTCTACCTGCGGCGTTGCGACTGCTTTTTTGACAAGTGTCATCCCGCAAATGGGGCATTCACCAGGGCCGTGCTGTTGGATGTGCGGATGCATCGGACATACGTAAAGCACATCGTTTGCCTTGGCTTTGCTGTTAGCGACATCCTTCGTGGTCGCGGTCTTGATGGCCTGCGATGCATCGACCTTCAAAGGCTTGTCGCGGTCGCAAGCTGCCAACAAAAGCAATGCCAGCATAGACGTCGACAGCCATAACGCTATCCGCCGCGAAGCGGTCGAAATGTTAAGTTTCATGGGTATTCCTGATAAAACGTAAACACGCGCGGACGCAGTTCGCCGCGATCAAAGTGTTAAACGTCAGGAATGAATGGGGGGGCGTAAGCCTGGGCCGCGCTCTGCGAGAGAATGCTCGGATATTTTTAGCCGAGGCAGCGGAGTCATAATTAAACCACTTGAAGTGATGGTCAGCGGAATCGACATCAAAGCGTTGGCACTCATGCAGCGCGCCATGCATTGATCATCGCAACCCTGATGCGGGGATTTGGCATCTTCGTCACAGTGAGACATGGACTCCCCGTGTCCTGTCATCTCGGCACAGCAATCTTGCTTGGCATCCATCGTATGTGCCTGTGCCAGACCAATGCTGTTGCACAAAATCGCCAGCATCACCAGCACGCAAGCTAGTAAGCGAAAGCGTCTTGAACGAAGTTGGCGAAGGGTCATGGGCATGTCTGTCTTAATATTACACCCATAGAGACTGCCGGCAAGCTGAATGGTTCAGCCCCACCTCTTCTGGAGCTAATTTGCATTACCGAGTCGGAATGAAGTTTGGCGAACGCCCGCAAAGGGACTATTGAGTTGAAAAACTCGCGCTTTATTGACGGGCTCATGGTCAAATCCAGAAATTGAACGGTCTTCTTGAATGTTGAGGTGACACCAACCTAGGTGATGCTGGTGTCACGCCGACACACCACACAACAAACCGAAGGCGGGTATCAGCGAAAATCTCTAGACGCCATGGTTAACGAACCCAGCATCGGACTGATGTCTCGCAAGCGTCCGGCAATCAAGTGATGCACACCATCGGCAGACTCCCAGCGTCCTTCGACCACCATGAGTTGCGATTCCAGCAAGATTCGTCGTTGCCGTTCTCCGACGTTTTGCCACACCACGACATTCACCATGCCGTCTTCATCTTCCAGTGTGACAAAGGTAGCGCCGCCGGCGGTTTCGGGTCGTTGTCGAAGCGTGACCAACCCGGCCATGCGTACATGACTACCATGGGAGCGTTTTAGTAAATCACGGGAGCGCTCACAGCGCTGGGCACGTAGTTGGGCACGAAGTAGGGCTAGAGGATGTTTGCCGAGCGTCAAGCCGACACTGGTGTAATCGGCGGCGACATCTTCGCCGGCGGTGGGCATCGGCAGGGATACCAATTCATCACGTACTGCTATATCTCCAAACAAGGGCAATTGCTTTTCTACACCCTGGATAGCCCAGCGAGCGCGATGCCGATGCCCCACGATGCCTTTCAAAGCAGCGGCATCGGCCAGCAGTGTTTGATGTGCGTCATTGAGATCGCTGCGAGCACAAAGGTCTTCCACATCAAGGAATGCTTTTTGTTTCCTGGCGAGAGAAATCCGTTCCGCCGCCGCTTGTTGAAAACCGGCAATCAGGCGATAGCCCAAACGAATGGCCGGCTGCTTGCCCGGTTGATTCGGATAAGACTCCAGCGTGCTATTCCAATCACTAAAGCGCACATCCACGGGACGCACCTCAATACCGTGTCGTCGCACATCTTGCACCAATTGATTATCGGTATAAAAACCCAGCGGTTGTGAGTTCATCAAGGCACAGGTGAACGCCGCAGGCTCGTGGCATTTGAGCCAGCAACTGACATAGGTAATCAAGGCAAAGCTGGCCGCATGCGATTCGGGAAAACCGTAACTACCGAAGCCTTTGATTTGCTCAAAGACGTTTTCGGCAAACTCCAATGTGTAGCCGCGCTCGGTCATGCCGCTTAAAATGCGTTCTTGAAAATAGTCTAGGCCACCGCGTCGTTTCCAGGCGGCCATCGAACGTCGTAGTTGATCGGCTTCGCCGGGCGTAAAGCCGGCCGCGACAATCGCCAATTGCATCACCTGTTCCTGAAACAGCGGAACACCGAGTGTGCGTTCGAACACGGGTTTCAAATCTTCCGAGGGATACATGACCGGGTCGAGTCCCTGCCGTCGACGTAAATACGGGTGCACCATCTTGCCCTGTATCGGTCCCGGTCGAACGATGGCGACTTCAATCACTAGATCATAAAAACAGGCTGGCTTTAAGCGCGGCAGCATGGCCATCTGGGCGCGTGATTCAATCTGGAACGTACCAATGGTGTCGGCACGTTGAATCATGGCGTAGGTTTTCGGATCTTCGGCGGGGATCGTGGCCGGAGTTAAATCCAGATCGCGATGCCTTTTCAACAATACAAGACATTTGCTGACACAAGTCAGCATGCCCAGTGCCAAACAATCGACTTTCAATAAGCCCAGTGTTTCCAGATCATCCTTGTCCCATTGGATGATCGTGCGGTCGGGCATTGCGGCGTTTTCCACCGGCACCAAGTGATGCAGCGGTTGCTCGGAGATCACAAAGCCGCCGACGTGTTGTGACAAGTGACGCGGTGCATCGATCAATTGTCGTGTTACGCCAAGTACCCGCCGCATGATCGGACTTTCCGGATCAAAGCCTTGCTCGCGTAAGCGCTGTGATAAATCGGCCTGACCGTTCCACCAGGAAAACACTTTGCTCAATTGTTCGACTTGATCCAGCGGCAACCCTAGGGCCTTGCCGACATCTTTCACGGCACTTTTCGAACGATAGCAAATCACGGTGGCAGCCAGGGCAGCGCGTTCACGCCCGTATTTGTTGTAGATGTATTGAATGACTTCTTCACGGCGTTCGTGTTCAAAATCAACATCGATATCCGGTGGCTCATCGCGCTCTTTCGAAATAAAACGTTCGAACAACATATTCATGCGGGCTGGATCGACTTCGGTCACACCCAAGGCAAAACACACGGCCGAATTGGCCGCCGATCCCCGGCCCTGGCAAAGAATGCCTTGTGAGCGGGCGAATTTCACAATGTCATGCACAGTCAAAAAAAAAGGTTCGTATTTCAGTTCGGCAATCAATCGCAATTCATGCTCGATCTGCTGACATACTTTCGGTGCGACACCCTCCGGCCAACGCCAGGCCATGCCTTGCTCGGTGAGTCTGCGTAGCCAGCTCGAAGGTGTATGGCCTTTCGGCACCAACTCTTGCGGGTACTGGTATTTCAGTTGCCCTAAATCGAAAGTGCAGCGTTGCGCGATGCGAACCGATTCTTCTAGAAGCTCTTTGGGGTAGATGGCCGACAAGGCTTTGCGTGTCCGCAAATGCCGTTCACCATTTGGAAACAAATAGGCACCCGCTTCGGCAATGGGGGTGTTGTGATGAATGGCCGTCAGTGTGTCGTGTACAACGCGACGCGATCGCACATGCATATGCACATCGCCGGTGGCGACGGCGGGCATATCCAGTTGTTTCGATAATGCGATCAGTTGTTGCAGTCTTGCTTCGTCATTCGGACCGCGATGCAATTCGACCACGATCCACATCCGATCCGGAAATAATTGACGCAACCATTCGCCATCGTAGGATGTCGGCATCTCATCGGGAACCCATAACACCAAGGTGCCAGGTAGAC
>JAYUWO010000233.1:0-8407 GCA_043753545.1 Arenimonas sp. | reverse complement strand
GCTTGGGCAAGGTAATGCCTTGCTCGCTTTGAACGCGTTCGACCAGCAGATTGTCGGCTTTCGTCACAGGGGCATTCAGGCAGAGTAACAAGCCTGCGGCTAGAGATAATGTGAGTATTTTCATAATAATGTCTCAAGTTATGGGGTAGCCTGTCGACTAGGCTGAATCTTCGCAGATTGTGTCTGTCTTGACTATGTTGGGGCCGACTTTCATTAGCAGGTCAACCTGCCCGTATATGCTGCGTTTAGCTATTCAGAAGCGTTAGAACCGTCCATTGGGGGAGATAGACATGGCTAAGACCCGCAGGCAGCTGCTTGGCTCGTTCCGGCTCAGGCCAGAAGTGGAGAAACCTGCGCAAATCATCAGGCGGCCCTCTCCTGTCATCGAACGCCCAATGCAAAAACTGCCGGTTATCGATGGCGTCAAACACAGTGGTGCCCATCCCGACGACACCAGCCTGCCGGCCGTTGATCCATTAGTCATCCTGTTGAACCGCTGCTGTTTCGGATTCAAGGAAAGCGAGTATCAACATGCACTGAATGTGGATTACACAGGATGGCTGATGGAACAGCTCGACTACACATCTTTGGATGACAGCGCGTTGGAAGCATCGATAGCCTTGAATTTGCCCCGTGTGGGCTGGACAGCTGCGCAATTGATAGCCGATGTCAAAGCCACTGGCAAAAACGGGCAGGGTGCTACCGAACTGACCACGGCCACCATGTTGCGGCAGATTTTCAGCCAACGGCAATTGTATGAAGTAATGGTCGAGTTCTGGACGAATCATTTCAACATCGCCGCTTCTGCAACTCCCGAGATTTATTACAAAGTGGTGGATGACCGTGATGTCATTCGCGCCCATGCACTCGGAAGTTTTCCGGCCATGTTGAAAGCCAGCGCACGCAGCCTGGCGATGCAGTATTACCTTGATAATGTCAGCAATACCAAGAGTGGGCCGAATGAAAATTACGCCCGTGAACTCATGGAGCTGCACACATTGGGTGTTGAAGGCGGCTATACCGAAACCGATGTGTCTGAAGTTGCACGTTGTTTCACAGGTTGGACTGTCACAGGATCTACCGCGAACAATCCAGTGTTCACATTTTTGGCATCGCGGCATGATATCGGTGCGAAAACGGTCTTGGGAAATAGCATTCCGGCCAATCGTGGCATCGAAGATGGCAATCAGGTGTTGGATATACTGGCAACGCATCCATCAACGGCACGTTATA
Source organism: Arenimonas sp. (assembly GCA_043753545.1). Taxonomy (GTDB): domain Bacteria; phylum Pseudomonadota; class Gammaproteobacteria; order Xanthomonadales; family Xanthomonadaceae; genus Arenimonas. The sequence goes on along the minus strand of JAYUWO010000233.1, from coordinate 7,174 downwards.
TTGCCGAAAAACTTTGCATCCGATTTATTGGAGAGCATCCGCAAGCGACGGCCATTGATAAAGTGGCCGCCACGTACACATCAACCAACGGCGATATTTCCGCGATGTTGCTTACTCTGTTCGGCAGCACTGAATTCATGAGCAGTTATGACCGTAAAATTCGTCGGCCCGTTGAATATTTGATAGGCGCCCTGCGGGTTGTCGAACCAAGCTTGACCGGCGATTACCTCTCGAGATTGCGTACTCGACTGGTATCGTTGGGGCAACTGCATTTTAAATGGCCGACTCCTGATGGCTATCCAGATACGATGGCGGCCTGGGTTAATTCGGGCGCTTCACTGACGCGATGGAATTGGGTGTTCGGAGTGGCTGAAGACAAAATCAGCACCGGTATCCGCATAAACCTTGCGAGTTTGATTGGCATCGCGAATACGCCTCAAACACTGGTCGACCAACTCACCGCACGCTTGTTGCGACGAACCTTGACGAATGCAGATCGCGATAGATTCATCAATTTCGCAGCCAATGGCGGTAGCACCACAGTGGTGCTGGATAGCACGACAATCAATCTAAGGGCCCGTGAATTAATCGGTTTGATGTTGGCGTCAAAATATTTTCAATATCGCTAAGGTGCCATCATGGAACTGACTCGTCGCCATTTTATTCAAGCCTCGGCATGCACCGGCGCTGCCGCCATGTTGTCGCCACGTTTCGTTTTTTCAAGCACGAGAGCGCCCGCACCGAATGATGTGCTGGTCGTGATATTCCAGCGCGGTGCGATGGATTGCCTGCAAGCTATCGTGCCTTACGCAGACACCGATTACTTGAAGCAACGGCCTACCATTGGCGTTCCTCAACCTGGTATGCCGGGCGGGTCTTTGCCGCTCGATAATTTTTTTGGATTCCATCCATCGCTTGCCCCCTTGATGTCCTTGTTTCAATCCGGGCAATTGGCGGTCGTTCATGCCACCGGCCTCAAACATGACGAGCGCTCGCATTTCGAATGCCAAATGCATCTCGAATCAGCATTGATCGACCACACCCAACATACCGGCTGGATGAATCGGCATATTGGCAACATCGGGGTCGGTGGAAGTTTCCAGGCGGTTGGCATGGGCACTGCCGTGCAAATGGCCTTGCAAGGTAGCCAGCCGGCGGTCGGAATGTCGAGTATTGCCGGTTTTAGTTTCAGCAGTAGTTCGGCACGCAAAACCGAATTGGAAGATGCTTTGTACGCACTGCATCCGGCGACGACCCAAACCTCCAGCAGTGCACGTCAGGCGCTGGATGCCGTCGACTATCTTGCGCTCGCCAATCCGGCCCAGTATCCGGTCGAAAACGCAGCAGTGTACCCGACCACTTCATACGGAACACAGCTTAAGGAAGTCGCACAACTCATCAAATCGAAAGTCGGTCTGCAAATGGCCTGTGTGGATATCGGTGGCTGGGATCATCACGCCAATATCTCGACGTTTTTGCCGCCGCTGCTGGATGAATTGGCCAAAGGTTTGCTGGCCTTCAATACCGATCTGGGCGGCACGATGAAAAACGTTACCGTTATTACGATGACCGAGTTCGGACGCCGGGTGAAAGAAAATGCCAGTGGCGGCACCGATCACGGAGCCGGTTCGGCCATGTTGCTGATGGGTGGCGGTGTTGTTGGAGGCCAGGTCTATTCCGAGTGGCCGGGTTTGGCAGATGCCAATCTTTTCAACGGTGACCTGGATGTCACCGTGGATTATCGAACCGTCTTGAATGAGCTGCTGCACAAGCGTTGCCGGGATGGTAATGCGGCAGGGCAGTTTCCCGGATTCGAACCGGGCCCTTGGCTGGGTTGCTTCAAAAAAGCGAATGTCGAAAGCTACCACTTTCCGAATCCGCCCCCGATACCGTCTGACTGAAATACCGCATTAACAAAAACGCCGACTTTCGTCGGCGTTTTTACTCACATCAAAAGCTCGTAGCGATTAACGCTGACGAGCTTTGAAACGTGGGTTGGATTTGCAGATCACGAAGACTTTGCCGCGGCGGCGGACGACTTTACAGTCGCGGTGACGGGTCTTCGCCGATTTAAGTGACGACAGGACTTTCATGAATATTCCTTGGAGCAGGTTTACAAAGAAGCGGAAGTATAAGTCAGAAAAAGACCGCTTGCAATACAAAGACTTGGCCAGCTACCGGTATCCAAATTGCCACAAAAGGCCAATTAATTGGCTCTAATTGTTAAACTAGGCCATGTCCCGAGCCACTACCGCCACCATCCATATCGAAGCCTTGCGGCATAACCTGTCTAAAGTCAGGGCGTTAGCGCCGAATTCAAAGGTCATGGCAGTGGTCAAGGCTGATGGTTATGGGCATGGTCTGGAGCGGGTTGCCCGGGCTTTGGAAGGTGCCGATGCCTTCGGGGTAGCGGCTTTGTCCGATGCTGAACGCCTCAGAGCGGTCGGCTTATCCCAACGTATCGTGCTGCTGTCGGGTATCGATGATGCCTCCGATTTATCGGCTATTCGGCGTTTGGGTGTCGATACCGTCGTGCATCACGAATCACAGCTGGCCTTGCTGCAGCAAGATACCGAATCCGTGCCGGTTCGCGTATGGTTGAAATTGGATACCGGTATGCATCGCCTGGGTTTTGCTGCCGAACGTGCCGAAACGATTTATTCACAATTAAAACTGATGCCGAATGTCCAGGATGACATCACCTTGATGACGCATTTCGCCAGTTCGGATGAATTTGGCGGGCCCCTGACAGCCTCGCAGCTAAAAATGTTTGATGAAACCAGCAAACACCTGAGCGGTTTGCATTCCTTGTCGAATTCGGCAGCGATTCTTGGCTGGCCTGGTGCGCATCAGGATTGGGTGCGGGCCGGCGGCGCGCTTTATGGCTTGTCAGTGGTTGACGATAAAACCGGCGCCGATTTCGGGTTGAAACCGGCGATGAGTTTATCCACGAAATTGATTGCGATCAATCACATCAAGAAGGGCGAGAGCATCGGTTACTCGGCCACGTGGCAATGTCCGGAAGATATGTCGATCGGTGTTGCCGCGATTGGCTACGGAGATGGTTATCCTCGCCATGCTGCAGCTGGAACGCCGGTGCTGATCAATGGCGTCCGCGTGCCGATCATAGGGCGTATATCGATGGATTTGATGACGCTGGATTTGCGTGGGATTCCAGACGCTAAAGTCGGCGATGATGTAATGCTTTGGGGGCCGGAATTGCCTGTCGAAATTATTGCCAAGGCAGCCGGTTCGATCAGTTATGAATTGACTTGCTCGATTACGCGCCGGGTACGCTTTATCGAGGCCTGATGGCTGCCTAAGTCATCTGGTCTACACATCGGGTTCACTATGCTTTCGGGATGCCGAAAGCACATCGAAATCTCGTAATCATCCTGGGCGACCAACTGGATCGCAAATCACTGGTGTTCGATGATTTCAATCCAGAGCAAGATGCCATCTGGATGTGCGAAGCCAGTGGCGAGGCGACCCACGTATGGTCCTCCAAGCCACGCATCGCCATATTTCTGGCAGCGATGCGACATTTTCGCGATGAGTTGCGTGCACGAGGATTCACGGTTATCTATCGCGAGCTGGATAAAAATTCCGCACCATCTCTTGAAGACGCGTTGACGGAAGATCTACAGAAATATCAGCCTCAAAAGGTAATTGCGGTGAAGCCCGGCGAATGGCGATTGACGCGATCCTTGCCCAAGGTGTGTGGCGACGCGGGAATTGAGTGGGTCGAACGACCCGACCAGCATTTTTACTGCGATGAGCACGATTTTGCCGATTGGGCGAAAGGCAGAAAGGAATTTCGTCTGGAGTTTTTTTATCGCTGGTTGCGCAAGCGTGAAAACATCCTGATGGAGGCCGATCAACCGATCGGTGGCAAATGGAATTTCGATCATGATAATCGGGGTGCCTTCGACAAACGGGGTCCCGGATTGCTTCAACGTCCAATCGCGTTTGCAAGAACCAAAACAACGCAGACCGTAATCGATCTTGTCGAAAAACTGTTGCCGAATCATCCAGGCAAGCTGGAACAATTTGATTGGCCGCTAACGCCAGAGCAGGCAAAAGCCACACTGGACGATTTCATCGTGCATCGTCTGCCTTTATTTGGGCAATACCAAGATGCGATGTGGATTGACGAGCCGTACCTTTATCATTCGCGTATTTCGGCAGCCTTGAATCTCAAGTTGATCGCGCCGAGGGAAGTAGTCTCGGCTGCTTTGTCGGCTTACGACAACAAACTAGCACCATTGGCCGCGGTCGAAGGATTTATCCGGCAAATTATCGGCTGGCGTGAATTTGTTCGCGGCATGTACTGGATGCGCATGCCTGAATTCCTCGAAGACAACGCACTGGATGCACAAGCCCCATTGCCCGATTTCTACTGGACTGGCGACACCGATATGGCTTGTCTGAAACAAGCCATCGGACAAACGCTGGAGTTCGGCTATGCCCATCACATACATCGCTTGATGGTTACCGGTCTGTTTGCGCAATTGCTGGGAGTCAATCCAAAAGCGGTTCACGAGTGGTATCTGGCCGCGTATGTCGACGCGGTGGAGTGGGTGGAATTGCCCAATGTGCTCGGCATGAGCCAATACGCCGATAACGGCAAGATGACTTCCAAACCCTATGTGGCAAGTGGCGCTTACATCAAGCGCATGTCGAATTATTGCAATGGTTGCCGATTCAAACCCGATAAGTCTGTAGGCGACGATGCATGTCCGTTCACGACGTTGTATTGGGATTTTTTGATGCGTTACGAAGATAAATTTGCCCGGCATCCCCGTACGGCTTTGCAGTGGAAAAATCTCGCAAGAATCAATCAGGAAACACGTTCAAAAATCAGCGAACAAGCAAAATGCTTGCGAAATCAGTATTCATCTACCGAGGCATCAACATGAAAACCTGTTTAATCACCGGCGCGTCAGGTGGTGTAGCGGCAGCCCTTGCTGCCAACTTGCGAGCGGATGGCTGGAAATTGGCTTTAGCCACACGAAATGCCGATAAATTAACGCCATCGAGCAGCGAGAGAATTATTGCGGCTGATGTATCCAATGAAGCAGGAGCCGAATTGGCTTTGCATGAAGCGACCGAGTTCTTTGGCGGTGTACCCGATGCCGTAGTAAATTGTGCCGGTGCCATTTTTATCGCGCCGATGGCACGTACAAGCGAAGCGCAATACCGTGCCTGCCTCTCCGCCAATCTGGATACTGCGTTCTTCACCAGCAAGGCATACGCAACGGCGTTACAGAAAAATAAACAAAGTGGGTCGCTCATTTTATTCTCATCGGTAGCTGCCGCGCTGGGTGTGTCTAACCATGCCGCGATTGCCATTGCTAAAGGCGGCATCGAAGCTTTGGTGCGATCGCTGGCCGCCGATTTTTCAAATATCGGATTGCGAGTCAACGCCATTGCGCCTGGCTTGATGCAAACCCCCGCAACCGAGCGCATGGTCGGCAACGAAGCTGCCGCCAAGCAGATTGCGGCGCAATATCCACTGGGGCGTTATGGTCAAGCCAGCGATGCTGCAAACCTTGCCGCCTTTCTGATTTCGGATCAGGCAACATGGATCAGCGGACAGATAATTTCGGTGGACGGCGGTTTCTCCGCCGTACGTCCCTACGTAAAATCGGCATAAGTTCGGGACGAATAAAGTATGGCAAATGCATTGGTATGGCTTCGACGCGATCTGCGATTGACCGACAACAGCGCGCTTCAAGCTGCACTGGATGCGGGGTGTTCGCCCGTGCTCGTTTACATCCATGCGCCTGAAGAAGAAAAGCCCTGGCAGCCCGGTGCAGCCAGTCTGTCGTGGCTGCATTATTCATTGCAGTCGCTGAAGAAATCGATTGAAGAAAAGGGCGGGCGACTGATAATCCGCAGTGGAAAATCACTTGTCGAACTCGAAAAATTAATCGATGAAACTGCATCCGAAGCCGTTTTCTGGAATCGTTTGTACGAACCTGTCTGTATCGCCCGCGATAGCAAAGTAAAGGATTTGCTCAAGCAACGAGGCATCCATGCAGAGAGTTGCAATGGTGCGCTCCTGGTTGAGCCATGGACGATAAAGACTTTGTCAGGAGAACCGTACCGCGTATTCACACCGTTTTGGAAAAATGCGGTACAGACCATAGATCGCGTGCAGCCGACACCGCCCCCGAAAACCTTGCCATCGGTTCCCGCCAAAATAAAATCCGCCAGTATCCAATCGCTGGATCTATTACCGGCCATCAAATGGGACAAGACTTTTTGGGAATTCTGGCAGCCCGGCGAGGCGGGGGCGCAGGAACTGCTGGAAGCCTTCATCGATGGCGCGGCAATTGGTTACAAAGAACAACGTAATTTTCCAGATCGGATCGGGTCGTCAAAGCTTTCCCCGCACCTGCATTTCGGTGAAATATCGCCGAGGCAAATTCTGAAAGCGATCCGACAGCATCCTTGGCCGGCCAAAGCCGAAGCGGATGTCATCCATTTCATCAGCGAACTGGGTTGGCGCGAATTTTCTCATCACTTGCTATTTCATTATCCGCACACCAGCAACCAGAATCTTGTTGCCAAGTTCGATCACTTTAAGTGGGCTAAACCGAATCCGGAATTATTGGCAGCATGGCAGCAAGGCAAAACCGGCATTCCGATTATCGACGCCGGCATGCGTGAATTATGGGCGACCGGCTGGATGCATAACCGAGTACGCATGATAGTCGCCAGTTTCCTGTGCAAGAATTTGCGTTACCACTGGCTGGAAGGTGCGCACTGGTTTTGGGACACCTTGTTGGATGCCAATCTGGCGAACAACACGCAGGGGTGGCAGTGGACAGCGGGTACCGGAGCGGACGCCGCGCCATATTTCCGCATTTTTAATCCCGTAACCCAATCAGAAAAATTCGATGGCCAAGCAAAGTACATCCATCGCTGGTTACCTGAACTCGCCAAATTACCGGCACCCGCCGTGTTCGCTCCCTGGGAACATGCCGAATTGAGCAAACGGGTGGCGCCGGATTATCCGGTCCGTCCGATTATCGACTTGAAAGAAAGCAGGGAAGCCGCGCTGTCCGCATTGATTGCCAGTAAAAATGCCTAATCCGCATTGACCAATCGTTATTCGCCCTGCAACATGGCAACAACTGCGCAGGGGATGTTTCATGAGTGAGCAAGA
>JAYUWO010000232.1:0-25261 GCA_043753545.1 Arenimonas sp. | reverse complement strand
ATTTTCCAGCGCCTGTTCGATAGCTTGCAGACTTTCGACCTGCGGCTTGCCACCCATAATTCGCAACGGCAGCAACAATTCCCTTAAACCGTCGAATTATGGGTGGCAAGCCGCAGGTCGAAAGTCTGCAAGCTATCGAACAGGCGCTGGAAAATGAAGAATGCGTGATCGTGTTTCCGGCCGGCGAAGTTTCGCGCTTGAGCTGGAAGGGTATTTCCGATTCGGAATGGCGCAGAGGTTTCCTGCGATTTGCGAAAAATACTTCGACGCCGGTATTGCCGGTAAAAATCCAGGCCAGAAACTCGGCATTTTTTTACGGCGCATCCCTGTTGCATAAACCGATTGGCACTGCCCTGTTGCCGCGCGAAGTATTTTCCAGACGCGGCAGCCGAATTGGTTTGAGAGTGGGCTTGCCGATGAACATCGCCGAACAGACCGAAACTGGTTTTGATCTTCGCTCCATCAGGCAAGCCCTCTACGCCATTGGCTCGCGCAGGGAAAATGCTGCTCCGGCACAGGAACCCTTGGTGCATCCGGTCGAGCGCGCACGTTTGCTGTCGGATTTAAAAACGATGTCGTTATTGGGGCAAACGCCTGATGGCAAAAAAATCTATTGCGGTCGTTTGCGCTCCGATGCACCGCTATTGCGCGAAATTGGGCGTCTACGCGAACTAAGTTTCCGCGCAGTCGGTGAGGGCACCGGTAAGAAACTCGATGTCGATGCCTTCGATACCTGGTATGAACATATCGTGCTTTGGGATGCCAACGAATGCGAAATAGCAGGTGCATATCGTGTTGCACGCGGCAATGATGTTTATTTGGAAAAAGGTCGCGAAGGTTTTTATAGCGCCAGTCTTTTCAACTATCCCTGCGAAGTAATGGCACGTCTGGCTGAAGGCATGGAGCTGGGCCGCAGCTTCGTTACGCCGAAATACTGGGGTTCGCGTTCGTTGGATTATTTGTGGATCGGCATTGGTGCCTACCTCAAGCAATACCCCGATATTCGCTATCTATTCGGACCGGTGTCGATGAGTGCCGCGATTCCGATTGCCGCACGCGAACAGATGGTCGCGTATTACCAGAAATTTTATGGTGACGCCAAAAACAATGTTGTTGCGAATTATCCGTTTCGCTATCTCGCCAATGCACCGCAATTCATCGATCTCGATGCCGAGACGAGTTTCAAATGCCTGAAAGCGAATCTGGATGCGCTCGGTGCCCGGGTGCCTACCTTGTATAAACAATACACCGAGCTCTGCGAACCAGGTGGTGCAAGTTTTCTGAGCTTCGGTGTCGATCCGGATTTCAATAATTCCGTCGATGGCCTGATCGAAGTGGATCTGTATCGAATTAAGCCGAAAAAACGCGAACGCTACCTTGGCGCAATTGCTACTCCGCCATTGGACAAAACTTCGGAAGCGGCCTGATGAAAACCTTGCCCACATCGGAAATATTGCGAGCCGTATTTATTTCCGATGTGCATCTGGGTTCGAAATATTGCCATGCCGAGGAGCTTGCAGAATTTCTCGGCAATCTGCAATGCAAACGCCTGTATCTGGTTGGCGATATTGTCGATTTATGGTGGATGGCGGAAAAGCGTGCCGTCTGGAAGCAGGCCCAGAATCATGTGGTGGAAGCGTTGCATCGGCTTGCGCGGCAAGGCACAGAATTGATTTATGTGCCCGGCAATCATGATCGACCTCTGCGGCGTTTCTGTGGCTTGATGCTGCCGCAAATGAAAATGCGTCGACGTGCCATTCACGAATTGCTGGATGGCCGGCGTCTGCTGGTCACGCATGGTGACGATTACGATGCCAAAACCCATTTTGGCGGTTTTCAGGAAGCCTTTGGTGACTGGCTCTATTACGTCATCTTGAACGGAAATCGTTTGATGAATGCCGTGCGCCGTCGTGCGGGCAAGCGTTACTGGTCACTCGCGGATTTTTTGAAACGTCAAAGCAGTGTTGCGGAAAGTTTTATCGAACGCTTCGTGCAGGCCGGTTTGCAGGATGCCAGGCAGCGCGGACTGGATGGCATTATTTGCGGACATATCCATCGTGCCGCGATGTTTGAACGTGATGGCCTGATTTATGCGAACGATGGCGATTGGGTCGAGAGCATGACCGCGCTCACCGAAGACGCCAATGGCAATCTTGCCTTGATCGATTATCGCGGAAACGTGTTGTCGAGAATTGAAAGCCTCAAGCCCAGGCCGGAATTCCGGCTGGTAGCGTGATGCGCTGCGGGGCGTCGGGATAAAGTGCAGCAACTTTCATCCGGGCAAATCAAGTGCTCTAATGGCAACTGAACCTTTTGCGGCCGATAATAATGTTGAGACGCCTATTTCTGGTGATGGCCGGATTGTTATTGTCTGATACCGCAATAGCCACCGATATTTATCGCTGGGTCGATAAAAATGGCCAGGTTCATTACGGTGATCGTGCCCCGGTAAAGTCGGTGGACCGCCTGGTTCACCATAAAATCGAGCCGGGAAAGCCGGACGACATAGCCGCTTTCGAGGTGGTTGAACGTGCCAATGGCTGGGATATTTACGGCACCAATCGTGTGCAGGGGCCGATTGAAGTCAATGTCCGGTTCAAACAAAGCAGGTCCTTGTCCACGGAGCCGCGGTTTCCCTTGCGCCGCGTGTTGAATGGCGGTGAGCGGGTCAAGTTGGCGAGAATAGACGCCACCGCCCGGGACGCGAATTTTTCACTCGAGATGCAAAGTGTTCCCGGCGATCCACGGGCATCGACCGACAACCGACTCTACGATTTTCCGTTCAGGCACAACGTGAGATGGAAAATCAGTCAGGCTTTCCATGGCGGATTTACTCATAACGATGAACAAAACCGTTATGCGGTCGATATTTCCGTACCGGTGGGTAGCCCCATTCTTGCCGCGCGCGGCGGTGTGGTGATGCAGACAATTGGTGGCTTCGAGCGTGCCGGTACCCGTCCGGAAAAATTTTCGGAACGATCGAACATCATTCGGGTTCAGCATGAAGACAACACCATGGGCCTGTATGCCCACCTCAAGCAGGGAGGCATCATGGTGCGTGAAGGGCAACGGATACAAACCGGGCAACTTATCGGTTATAGCGGAAATACCGGATATTCAACCGGCCCGCACCTGCATTTCTGCCTGCAAATCAATAAAGGCATGCGTCTGGTGTCGATACCGTTCCGGATGAATAGTCCGAACGGTGAGTTAAAATTGTCGCGTAAGTGATTTTTTGAAAGGCTACTTTTGTGGGAGCTGCTTGACCAGACATACGTCTGTTAAAAACAGCAGCGATTGGAAGCATCTATTCTCGACAACGGCAATTTCGCAGCGCATACGTCTAATCGCTGTTAAAGCAGCTCCCACAAGGACTCAGTTGCGTCGGCACACCACGTCGATATCGGCTTCTTTGCTGGTCGGATTGACTGGACGCAGCGTCATCGAAAAGTTGCGTACCCGCACCCGGTTTTTAACGATCGTTTGTTTCGCCAATTGCTCGTTGGCTGATCGTTGCGCAATTTCGACGGGGTAGCCCGGATTGTCCGAAGATAATACTTGCACAGTGGTGGCCTTGGTCTGCAGCACGTCGCCTGCTTGCGACCAGGTACCGGTCGTCTGTGTTTCCAGAGTCGTTTTCGTGCCGTTGTTCATTTTGATGGTCGTCGTGGCGAAATCATAGTATTCACCGCCGCGCTTGTAGTTCACCTTGTTGCTGCCGGTCGCGGTGAACTTTGCCGTGGTCATTGTATAGGGGCCACATTGCCAGCCGCCTTCGATGCTGATCGGTGGCGGGTCGGCGGCCATGCTTGATGATGTGGATATGCCGGTCGCCAGCATCAAAAGCAAATAAGTAATAGTTTTCATGGCAGCCCCGAGTACGAAACACGCCCATATTAACGGCAAATAAAAATCCCGGCATTACCGGGATTTTTACTGACCAATTTGCTCTGGAATTACGCCGCTTCGTCGCGATATTCATCCGGGGTCGGGCAGATGCAAACCAGATTGCGGTCGCCGTAAACGTTGTCAACGCGGCCGACCGGGCTCCAGTATTTGTCCTGACGCGAGCTGCCGGCCGGGAATACGCCTTCTTCGCGCGAATAGGGACGGTTCCACTCGGCATCGACGAGGTCATGCACGGTGTGCGGCGCGTTGCGCAGCGGACTTTGTTCGATCACGAAACGGCCATTTTGCACTTCGGTGATTTCGTTACGGATCGCGATCATTGCATCGCAGAAACGGTCGAGCTCGACTTTAGCTTCCGATTCGGTTGGCTCGATCATCAACGTGCCGGGCACCGGGAAGCTCATGGTCGGTGCGTGGAAACCAAAATCGATCAAGCGTTTGGCGATGTCGTCGACGCTTACGCCGCAGGCATCCTTCAAGGGACGCGGATCGATGATGCATTCATGTGCGACGCGGCCATTGTGATTGCGGAACAGCACCGGGAAATACGGATGAAGGCGGGCGGCCATGTAGTTCGCGCTGAGAATCGCGACTTCGGTAGCGAGTTTCAAACCGTCGCCACCCATCATCAAAATATAGGCGTAACTGATCGGCAAAATCGACGAGGAACCAAAAGGTGCAGCCGAAACCGGGCCGACCGGAGCCTTGCCACCATCCAGCATGGGATGACCTGGCAAATACGGAGCGAGGTGTGCCTTAACGCCAATCGGGCCCATGCCCGGGCCGCCGCCGCCGTGCGGGATGCAGAACGTTTTATGCAGATTCAAATGCGATACGTCGGCACCGAAATCACCCGGGCGCGACAAACCGACTTGCGCATTCATGTTGGCGCCATCCATGTAAACCTGGCCGCCGTGTTGATGAATGATGTCGCAGATTTCAACAATGCGTTCTTCGAAAACGCCGTGCGTGGATGGGTAGGTGACCATCAATGCGGCGAGATTCGCGCTATGTTTTTCGGCTTTCGCGCGCAAATCATCGACATCGACATTGCCTTCGCTATCGCAATTCACCACGACGACATCCATGCCGACCATTTGAGCCGATGCAGGATTGGTGCCGTGTGCAGAGGAAGGAATCAGGCATACGGTACGAATCAAATCACCGCGGGCATGGTGATAGGCGCGAATCGCCAGCAGGCCGGCGTATTCGCCTTGTGCACCGGAGTTCGGTTGCAAACTTACTGCATCGTAACCGGTGATTTCCACCAGCCATTTTTTCAGGTCGTCGAATAATTCGTAATAACCCTTTGCCTGATCCGCAGGAGCAAACGGATGCAGCGCGCCAAATTCCGGCCAGGTGACCGGAATCATTTCGGCAGTCGCATTCAATTTCATCGTGCAGGAACCCAGCGGAATCATCGCGCGGTCCAGTGCCAGATCGCGATCAGACAATTTGCGCATATAGCGCAGCAATTCGGTTTCAGAACGGTAGCGGCTGAAGATCGGATGCTTCAGGCAGGCGCCTTTGCGTGAGAGATCGCTAGGAATGACATTGCTGTCGTTCGCGATATCGGCGAACTTCAAGGAACCACCGAACGCACGCCAAACCGCTTCGATAATTTCCGGTGTGGTCGCTTCATCGAGCGAAATGCTTAAACGTGTCGCATCAACTACACAGAAATTGATTTTCTCTGCAGCGGCTCGGGCAATGATCGCATCACGCTGTGAACCGGCATCAATGGTAATGGTGTCGAAGTAATTCTTGGTCTGAATATTGAATCCAAGCTTGCTTAAACCGGCCGCCAATACTTTGCTGCGGTTATGCACGTCGTGCGCAATCGCTGCCAGACCTTCCGGGCCATGATAGACCGCATACATCGAAGCGATCACGGCAAGCAAAACTTGCGCAGTACAAATATTCGACGTCGCTTTTTCGCGACGGATATGTTGCTCGCGCGTTTGCAACGTTAGTCGGTAAGCCGGTTGTCCACGTGAATCGACTGACACACCAATCAAACGACCGGGGATATTGCGTTTTATCGCATCGCGTACCGACATATAGGCCGCATGCGGACCGCCGTAACCCATCGGCACGCCGAAACGCTGGGTTGAGCCAATGGCGATATCGGCACCGAGTTCGCCGGGCGACGTGAGAATTGTCAGGGCGAGTGGATCGGCCGCCATGATGCTGACTGCACCCGCAGCTTTTAGCTGCGCGATAGCAGCGCGGAAATCACGCACTTCACCATCGGTGCCCGGGTATTGGAAAATCGCGCCGCAAACATCGCTGGCAACTAAATCCACGTCGGGATTGCCGATGATCAATTCCCAGCCGAGTGGTTCGGCACGGGTGCGCATCACGGCAATCGATTGCGGATGGCAGTTTTCATCGATAAAGAATTTTTTGCTTTTGTTTTTCGAAACGCGCTCGGCGACTGCCATCGCTTCGGCAGCGGCAGTGCCTTCATCGAGCAAAGAAGCGTTGGCGACATCGAGACCGGTCAATTCGCAAATCATCGTCTGGAAATTCAACAGCGCTTCGAGGCGGCCTTGCGAAATTTCCGGTTGATACGGCGTGTAGGCGGTGTACCAAGCAGGGTTTTCGAGAATGTTGCGAAGAATAACGAGCGGGGTAAGCGTGCCGTTGTAGCCTTGGCCAATCAGCGAAGTGAATACCTGATTCTTCGAAGCGAGCTCACGCAAGCGGGCAAGTGCTTCTACTTCGGATAAGGCGCGACCCATGCTGCTGAGCGGTTTCAAAATACGGATTGAATCGGGCAAGGTCTCGGCGATAAGCGTGTCCATACTGTCGACACCGACGGCGTCCAGCATTTGTTGCACTTCCTGTGGCGAGGGGCCGATATGGCGTGCGGAAAAATCACGGGCAACGTGCGGAAGAGGCAGGGTAGTCGGTTTCGTCATGGCAGTTCTCGAGATAGGCGCGCATCGAAATACCGAACATAAGCCTGTTCGGCATCGGCGCCCCCTCTGTCTGTGTGCCTGAGAGTGTTATCCCGTCGGCAGGCGTTGGTGCAAAGCGCACGTCGCCATTTTTCAGAGTGTTGAATTACCGGCGGTTCTTTTGCCTGAGAGTTTCCGGGGCGGTTGCTCCTTCGGCGTCGGGTGAAACGATCTCTCCCGCAGCGGCGTCCTATTGTAACAGGCCCCCCAGAGCCAATCGAGCAGCCTGTGTGAAATTGACAGCTTTTTGGCCTAGCATAGGGGCCAGCGCCCCAGGAGCCATCCATGTCCCAGAAAAATCGATTGGAAAGCATTGATTTGTCATTATTGCCCGAACCTCTGCGCAAAAAAGTGCAGGAGCAACTGAACCGGATGACACCGGAAATGCAGCAGGAATTCCTGAAGAAATCGAGGCCGATGCTGAACCGGGCGATGGATGCGGCCAAAACCTTTGCCCATGACAATGACCCGGAACACAAGCTGACAGCTCGACCCATACCTCGAGGACATTACAACGGCACGATCCAGCCGGGTGATAGTGGTTCCAATACGCTTATCAAGCTGATCGCATTCGTGATTTTTGTGATGCTTGTCTACAACCTGTTCGACTAATTCAGTCGAAGCTTAGCGAGCCAAATCCTGCAGATGATTGAAATAGTCGCGGGTTAATTCAAGCTGCGAAGTGGCAGTTTCGGCACGATTGACCACGGCCTTGAAGGCCGAATTTTCCGGACGGTCTTTTGCATACCAGCCCAGATGTTTTCGGGCGATGCGCACCCCCATGATTTCGCCATAAAACGCATGAAGATGTTCGAGATGGCCCAGTAAAATGTCGCGGACTTCTTCGACGCCGGGTTCGGGCAGATGTTTTCCGGTTGCCAGATAATGCGATATCTCGCGGAATATCCACGGTCTGCCTTGTGCGCCGCGGCCAATCATCACGGCATCGGCGCCGGTATATTCCAGCACGAATTTCGCCTGCTCCGGCGTACGGATATCGCCGTTCGCCAGCACCGGAATTTTCACCGCAGCTTTCACCGCGGCAATCGTGTCGTACTCGGCTTCGCCATTGTATAAATCCACCCGCGTGCGGCCGTGCACGGCCAGCGCTGCAATGCCTGCATCTTCAGCGATGCGAGCAATGGTTAGCGCATTTTTGTTTTCGTGATCCCAGCCGGTACGGATTTTCAGAGTGACGGGCACGTTCACCGCATTAACCATCGCTGACACGATTTTTCCAACCAGAATTTCATCGCGCATCAAGGCCGAGCCGGCCCAGACATTGCACACTTTTTTCGCGGGACAACCCATGTTGATGTCGACGATTTGCGCGCCATGATCAACGTTGTAGCGCGCTGCATCAGCCATGACTTGCGGGTCTGTACCGGCAATCTGCACGCTGATCGGTGCCGGCTCGCCATCGTGATCCATGCGATGCATCGACTTGCTGGTTTTCCAGAACTTCGGATCCGAAATCGTCATTTCCGACACGCACAAACCCGCGCCATGTTTTTTGCACAACATGCGAAACGGCTTGTCAGTCACACCGGCCATCGGGGCCAGCACGACATTGGGTTGGATTAGGTAGGGGCCGATTTGCATGGAGCTATTGTAAACCTTAAAAAAAAAGCCCCGCACTGCGGGGCTTCTGAATGTCGCTTTCAATGATGGATCAAAAGGCAGCTTTCATTTTCTTCATTTCAGATTGGAACTTCAGGGCGTCGGACGGGGTCAGATTCGGACGGCCAGACATGAAGCCCATCGAAATGCTTCCAGAGATAAAGTATGTTTCGCCGGCTTCAACTTCGATATTGGTCACGTCTTTGGCTTCCGAGTGAACGGTATACGTGTGCTTGCCCGGCTCTACTTGCGCGAGAATGTAGCTGCCACTCTTCAGTTTGCCCAATTCCACTTCGCCTTCGCGAACCTTGAAATTGACTCCGGCTCCGGCAAAACGGTTGGCGCGGAAAAATACCACCAATGCCTTGCCGTCTTCCGGCTTGCCGACAACATTCAAGACGTCTTCCGGAATGTTGGAAGTGGGTGCTTCGACTAGAGGAGCTGGTGTAGCTATTGCTGCGGGCGCAGCTTCTGAAACTGGTGCAACTTTGGCCGTTTCCTGAGCGATCGCAGTGCTGCCAATTGCAAGGCTGAGGACGAATGCGGCGGTAAGAGGTGCATAAAACTTCATTGTGAATCTCCGGTGGGTAATGTTGCGGAATCGGGTGATGGAGTTGTGCCGTCGATAGCTTTTTGTGTCGCGGGAATTGCAGGTGATGGACTGTTGCCCATCCCGGGATTTGTACGCAAGTCAATGCTTGTTTCTGCTGCTATGAGAGCCTGAACCAAAGTATTTTCTGGCATCACCACTTCGCCGCCACGAATGAACGCAGCAAACATGCCGATGGCTAACGAGGCTCCCAAGGCTGCGTTTGTGATGTCTTTGCCTTGATACGGCTGAAATGAGCGCATCTTTATTCTTTGGCCGTGTAAATCAATGTAACGAATGGTTAGCAGCAACTCTCCCGCCTTGCCAAAAACCGACGATTTCTGGGCGTGGATGATTTCACCGGTTGCGGGCGTTCCAGCCGGGATCACGATGACGTCATTGATGACCAGGTCATCGACCACTTTTAACTGGAACTGGCTTCCCGCGACGGCAGTTCTCGAACTGATCGCGGTATCCAGCGCAAAAAGAATCGGCGTTTTCAAGGGAATAATTGCCGTGGACACCACAGCATTTT
Organism: Arenimonas sp.; assembly: GCA_043753545.1. Taxonomy (GTDB): domain Bacteria; phylum Pseudomonadota; class Gammaproteobacteria; order Xanthomonadales; family Xanthomonadaceae; genus Arenimonas. Next base: position 15,645 of record JAYUWO010000232.1, on the reverse strand, counting down.
CTGCTGGCGGGATAGCCGGCGCCGGGGCAATCGCATTTTGTACTTCGGGCACAACGGATTGTCCGGATGCAGCCGGGGTCTGGGCGAGTAAGGCTGGCATAAAGCCCAGGGTCAACGCCATCACGAATAATCGCATGGGAAGATTTTCCGATAACTATTTGTCGCGATTATAGCGGAATGTTGCAGATTCAAATGCGAGGAGTGTAAACAGTCGTTACTGTTCATGCAGTTGAAAAAAGATTGCTCATTTTGTTAGCTGCCTTGTGATTGAACGCACACATCGCATGATGTTCGAGATCATAAATTCAAATAATTCGGTCCTGCACCACCTTCCGGCGTAACCCAGTTGATGATCTGGTACGGGTCCTTGATGTCGCAGGTTTTGCAATGCACACAATTGGCGGCGTTGATTTGCAAACGCGTGCCAGTGCCGTCCTGCACCATTTCGTAAACGCCGGCCGGGCAGAAGCGGATGCAGGGATTGCCGTATTCTTTCGTGCATTGATCAATGCAGATATTGGTGTCGGCCACGTGCAAATGGACTGGCTGGTCTTCGTCGTGTTCGGTCGCGGCGAAATATACGCCGGCAAGACGATCACGCGGAGCGAGCGTACGCTCGACGTAGTCGCGTTTCGGCGAGGATTGTTCCTCGAGTTTTTTCAATGCGGAATAATCCGGCTTCACGCGCCAGGTCCATGGTGCCAAACCGGCGGTCACGGTTTCGAAGCCGGCATTGATCATGCCGAACCAGAATCCTTTCTTGAAACCGGGTTTGATATTGCGGACTTTTTTCAGTTCGGCCATCGCTTCGGATGCGCGTAATTTTCCATCCCAACCTGCGGAATTTAAATTCTCGGCAGCGTGTTTCGCTGCGAGCATGCCGGAGCGAATCGCCTGATGCACGCCCTTGATTTTCGGTACGTTCAACAAGCCGGCCGCGCAGCCAATCAACAACGCGCCGGGCATTTCCACTTTCGGCAAGCTCTGGTAACCGCCGGTGACGATGGCACGTGCGCCGGCCGATAAAATCGTGCCGCCTTCGAGTACGGACTTCACCGAAGGATGGTTTTTCCATTGCTGGAAAGCTTCGTATGGCTGGTAATTCGGGTCCTGATAATCCAAGCCAGAAACATATCCGAGCGCAATGCGGTCTTTATCCAGGTGATACAGGAAACTGCCGCCGTAGGTATTGTTATCGGCCGGCCAGCCCACGGTGTGAACGATTTTTCCGGGTTGCGATGTGCCCGGTTTAACTTGCCACAGCTCCTTGATGCCGATCGAATACGATTGCGGATCGGATTCGCTATCGAGATTGAATTGCTTGACCAGTTGCTTTGTCAGATGTCCACGCGCGCCTTCACCTAATACAGTGAGTTTGGCTTTGATGTCGATGCCCTGCGTGTAGCTATCTTTGTGACTACCGTCTTTCGCGACACCCATATCACCGATGCGAACACCGGCAACATGACCGGCGTCGTCAAATAAAATTTCCGAGGCGGCAAAGCCCGGATAAATTTCAACACCAAGCGCTTCGGCTTGCGGCGCGAGCCAGGCGCACATGGCGCCGAGCGAGACGATAAAATTGCCATGGTTATTCATTTGTGGCGGATTGGGCAATTTGGTCGCGCCGGTTTTATTCAGCAGAAAAAACTCATCGCTCGTAGCGGGCACGCAAATCGGCGGAGGATTGTCACGCCAACCGGGAAGCAGTGCATCGAGCGGAGCGGGCTCAATCACGGCGCCGGAAAGAATGTGCGCACCGATCGTCGAGGCCTTCTCGATCACGCAGACGCTCAATTCCGGATTGAGTTGTTTCAGATGGATCGCGAACGATAGTCCCGCCGGGCCAGCACCCACCGTGACAACGTCGTATTCCATGATATCGCGCTCGGACATAAATCACTCCTGATAGGCCTCTATTGTCGCGTTTTACGGGTGTGTGGGCAATGAATTCACGGGTATGGCCTTTACAATAAGCATATGAACTTCACCGAATCGTCCCATAGCTTGCCCATGCCCGGCGCCGACCTGCTTTTCTACCCGAATTGGCTCGCATCAGGCGCGGCAGATACCCTGATGAAATCCCTGCGTGAAAGCATCACCTGGGAATGCCATCGCATCAAAATATTCGGTCGTGTAGTTGATTCGCCGAGACTGAGTTGCTGGATGGGCGATGTCGGTGCGAGTTATGTCTATTCGCAAACCCGTTTCGAGCCGCATCCGTGGTTGCCGGAATTGCAAAGTCTGCGTGAGCGGCTACAAAACGAGCTTGAATGCAAATTCAATTCAGTGTTGGCGAATCTTTATCGCCACGGCCAGGACAGTATGGGCTGGCACAGCGATGACGAGCCCGAACTTGGGAAGCAACCAGTGATTGCATCGATCAGTCTGGGTGCGGCGCGGCGGTTTTCATTCAAGGCAAAGACTGAAAACGCAAAAGCGGTACATCTTGAATTACCGCATGGCAGTTTGCTGTTAATGCGGGGCGATACCCAGAAAAATTATCGCCACGCGCTGGCGAAAACTGCTAAGCCGGTAGGCGAAAGACTTAACCTGACCTACCGGAATATTTGTAGCCCGGGTCACGCTCCATCGACCCGGGGATAGCCGAACTCCGCATCCGGGGATAATCGAACTCTCAACCCGGGTCGGTGGAGCGTGACCCAGGCTACGTCATTTCTTTGCTGTGACGTTGGCCGTTAGTGTCCAGGCCAGAATCTCCTGCGAGACTTGTTGCAACGCAGTATCGAATGCTTCCATCACTTGCGGGATTTTCTTGTCGCGTGCCGGGATGGCGACCTTGAAATGCTTGCTCGCGAAAATTCGGTTACTTCTCAGAGACTGGACATTGGCTTGTATCGAAATGGTGGCCGATGCGCTTTTATCATCGTCGGTATAGACGGCTTCGAATTGGCGAATATCGAGCAACAAGACAGCATCGCTCGCGGTATTGGTATCAAGACCGGTGGTCGCGGTAATTTTTCCGCTGTCGTTGAAGGTCTGGCTAAGATGGCTTTGTACTAAATCCGGAATGCTGTCGGACCAGCGTGCGGCTTCAAATACCTGCATCGTGTTATTACCGCGACGCACGGCAATGCGAGTCGAGTCGAGGAACTCGCTGCTGTCGGGCTTCTCGATGCGAATTTGCCAGGTGACGGCGGCTTCGGTGTTTGGCGACGGAGACGATGCTCGTGGCGTATAGACTGCAGTATTTTTTGCGCCGGCGGAAAAACATCCGGACAGGCCCAACATCAAAGCAGTACCAACAAGAAGCGAAGAAGAAAAAGTTTTCATGGTTTGAATTCTTCCGGTTGATTGCGACCCATGATCAGGCCGGCAGGGTTTTCATTCAGTCGGGTAGACAGGCGATTCAGGTCCTTGATCAAGGCGCGTAGCTCACTCAAAGTCGGACCAACCTGGGTCAAACCCTGGCTGGTGAAGGCATTGATCTGTTCGCGATTTTCATCAACCAGGCCGTTCGCATTGGTGCTGAGTTTTTCAAGTTCGGTGAGGGTGCGTTCAAGCGAGGCCACTACTTTCGGCAGCTCCTTGAACACGCCTTCATCCAGCGAATCCATACCTTTATCCAGCTTGCCCATCGCACTGTCGGCCTTGGCCAGCGTGCTGTCGAGCTTCTGGGCAGCTTCGCGGGCATCGCTCAGGATTTTGGCGATGTCCTGTTTTTGTCCCGCCACGGTGCCGGTGATTTGTTCCAGATTGTCCAATGATGTGGAAACGCGGCTGATATTGGCATCGCTCAGCACCTTGTTGATGCGGATCAGCACATCCGCTGCCGTGGTTGTGATGTCTTCGGTGGAATTGAGCAATTTCGCAAAGGCGGATTCTTCGGCAAGGATGATTGGAACGTCGTCTTTGGAGACATCAATCAGCAGAGGGCTTTCCGCATTGCCGTGGGTAAATTGAATTTGTGCAACGCCGGTTAGGCCGACGAAGGCAAGTTTAGCCTTGGTGTCGGTTTTAATTGGTGTGTCTTCTTCGACGCGTACGCGAGCAATAACCTTGCTTGGATCTTTTTTGTCCAACTTGAGGTCACGCACTTCGCCGACATTGATGCCGTTGTATTGGACGATGCTGCCTTTGGAAAGCCCGGTCACGGCTTCGACGAACACTACGTCGAAGTCGTTGAACTTGCGATCCGAACCGTATTTCGCTGCCCATAATGCGAACATCACCGAGGCGACCATCACAGCCAGCGTGAACGCTCCGATCAGTACGTGGTTGGCACGGGTTTCCATCTTATTTCTCCAGCAAATGTTGTGCGCCTTGAGCGGCGCGGCCACGAGGTCCGTGAAAATATTCCTGCACCCAGGGGTGATCGAACTTTTCTACTTCACTGATCGGTGCATTGATCAGCACTCTTTTATCGGCAAGCACCGCAACGCGATCACAAATCGTGTAAAGCGTATCGAGGTCATGGGTAATCAGAAAAACGGTCAGGCCCAAAGCCTGCTGCAAGGTGCGAATGAGTTGGTCGAATGCCGCCGCACCGATCGGATCAAGGCCCGCCGTAGGTTCATCCAGAAACAATAATGCAGGATCAAGCGCGAGCGCGCGTGCGATACCGGCACGCTTGCGCATGCCGCCAGAAAGTTGCGAGGGATATTTTTCAGCGGCGCTATCGGGAAGGCCGGACAAACGGATTTTCAGCATGCACAGTTCATGCACCAGTTTTTCCGGCAGTCCGCCGTAATGTTCTTTCAAGGGCACGGCCACGTTTTCTTCGACCGTGAGCGAAGAAAACAACGCACCGTTTTGATACAGCACGCCGGTATTGGTCTCGATTGCGAGCCGCGCCTTGGTGTCTTCCGAATACACGTCGAGATCGAATACTTTGATGTTGCCGGCCTGCGGACGACGCAGCGCAAGAATGGCACGCATCAAGACCGATTTTCCGGTGCCCGAACCACCGACCACGCCGATAATTTCACCGCGATAAACGTCCAGATCCAGATTGTCGTGTACGACTTGTTCGCCGAAAGTATTGCGCAATCCGCGAACGGTAATGGCGATGTTGTCCGGTGTATTCACCAATCCATCTCCATGAAGAACAGCGCGGCCAGGGCATCAATCAGGATGACCAGCGAGATGGTTTGCACCACACTTGAGGTGGTTCGTTCACCGACCGATTCGGCGGTGCCCTTGACCTGAAAGCCTTCAAGGCAACCAATCAGGGCGATGATGATGGCGAACACCGGCGCTTTCGAAATGCCGACCCAGAAATGCGTGACGGAAATCGACTCCTGCAAACGCACGGTAAACAGTTCAGGAGAGATGCCGAGGCTGCCGTAGCAAACGGCCATCCCGCCCGCCAAGCCCGCCATCATGGCGAGAAAGGTGAGCAAGGGAAGCATCAGCACCAGGGCAAATAAACGCGGGAGTACCAGCAGTTCGATCGGGTTTAATCCCAGTGTCCGGATGGCATCGATTTCTTCGCCGCTTTGCATGGCACCGATTTGAGCAGTGAACGCACTGGCGGTTCGACCCGCGAGCAAGATCGCAGTCAGCAATACCGCGAATTCACGCAGGAACGCGATACCGACCAGTTCGACCACATACACTTCAGCGCCGAATTCGCGCAACACCGTAGCGCCGAGAAAAGCGATTACCGCGCCGACCATGAAGCTGAGCAACAAGACCAGAGGCACCGCGTCGACGCCAACTTGCTCCATATGGTGGATGGTTGACGTGGCTCGAAAGCGGAACGGCTGGGCTATGGTTTTGATGGTCGTTTGAATGGCCAGGCCGCCGAAGCCTATTAAAGCCATCGTTTCCTTGCCGTAGTCTTCCATCGCAAAGCCGAGGCGCTCGAGCATTTTGCGGAAGCCATAATCTTTCTTATGTTTGACCGGCGGTGTTTCACACAGCTGACGCACGGCATTCATTAATGCCTGATGCTCAGGCCTGACATCGATTTCTTTCAATGCCAATCCGGTTCGCGTCGCCAGTTGCGATAGCAGCATGGCACCGGTGGAATCGAGGCGGTCGATTTCGCGGCCGTCGATATCCTTGACCGTCGCAGGCGCTTTTTCCAGCAGGGCAATGCAGGCTTGTGCCGTTTGCAGCGTCCATTCGCCGGTGGCATTGATAATGTCCGGGTCGTCGCGGTGCGGGCTAATGGCTGGATTCATATTTTTATTGTGCCCACAACATGAACGAAACTCCGCTTAAGGTCAGTGCCACTCCGATAAGCCCGCGCCGGGTTAAAGGCTCTTTCAACCAGAGCCAGGCTAGGAGCAGGATAAATACCGAGGCGGTTTCGTTGAGGATAGCGGCAACCGAGGCCGAGGTAAATTTATACCCTGCCAGCCAGAGCACCATGGCGACGAATTGGCCAACAAAAGCCGCCAGAACTAGCGGCCCCCAGCGAATCCCCTTTGGGGCCTTGAGCAATGCCAGTTCCTTGCGGAAGGTAGCAATCAACAGCATTCCGAAGATAGCACCCACCATCCGCAAGCCGGTGACCCATAACAGTGGCTGGTCTTCCAGCACCTGTTTCACCAATACGATGGAAATGGCCATCAAGCCGATTGAGAGCAGACCGAACATCAGGCCGCGAAAATAATGTCCGGGTTTGGCGGCTTCGGTGGCATTGGGTTTCGAGGCCAGTAATACGCCGATACTGACGAGCACGAAGCCGCACCACTGCAGGAAGTTCAACCGGTCGCCAAGAAAAATAAAGCTGAGTACCAAGACGAATGGGGAATAGAAATTACCCAGGATACCCATGCGCCCGGCACCGAGTTCGTTGAGTGCCCTGAAATACAAGGTATCGGCGAGACCGATACCGATCAAACCACTTAGGACCGATAGCAGAATCTGGGTGCGGCTGAATTCCGGAATGACCATGCCGTGCAACATCGGAATAGCCGGCAGCAGCATCATGAAGACAAGACAGTTCTTGAGAAAATTCAACTGTAGCGGAGGCAGGCTTTCGCCGAGACGGCGATACAGAATCACGCCGACGGCCCAGGCGGCAGCGCTCAAGATAGAAAATAATTCGCCGATTCCGTTTGGCATCCGAGCACTCGTCGTCAAGACGGTATTGTTACATGCTGCAAGAACTTTCGCTTTGCGTCATGCTACGGCGTCGCTCAAGCCATGCAGCACGGGATTTTACGTGAATTCAGACCATCAAGCCGAGTTGCAGAAAATCGAATTCATCGTCGAATTGGCGCGGCGTTTGCATATCTATGGAACCTCGGCGCAACGTCTGGAAGCGGCAGTGGAAAAGGTAGCGCAACGTCTGGAAGTGGATGCCGATGTCTGGTCGAATCCGACCGGCATGTTGCTGAGTTTTCGCGACACCGAGCGCGGTTCGCCACATCGCATGACCCAAGTGATTCGCCTGGAACCGGGCGATGTGAATCTTGGGCGTCTGGCGAAAGCCGATTTAATCGCCGAGCAGGTGCTCGATGGCACTCGCGATATCGTCACCGGTTTGGCGGATTTGAAAGCACTCGATAAACCATCGCGTCCAATCACCGTTCCACTGACGATTCTCTGTTTTGGTCTGGCATCCGCCTCGGTGACGGGGCTGTTGCCTAACACCGGTTGGGCCGATTTATGCGCCGCTGCCTTGCTCGGAGTGTTGTTGGGCGCATTCACTATTTACACCGAAAAATATAAACGCTGGGTCGATGCCCACGAAGCGGTGTCGGCATTTTTTATCACGATTTTGGCAAGTGCTATTGCTGCGTTTATCGCACCACTGGTTTTGCAGAGTGTGGTCATTGCCGCACTGATTGTTCTGATGCCGGGCTTGACACTGACCACGGCGATTACCGAATTGTCGGCGAAACAATTGGTGTCGGGCACCGCGCGATTTGCCGGAGCGCTCACCATTTTGCTGAAACTGGTTTTCGGTACGGTGGCTGCCACTCAAGTGGTGGAGTTACTCGGTTGGCATCCTCTGTCGAATGCCAATTCGCCGGCACTGCCTGACTGGATGCCTTGGGTTACCCTACTAGCCGGATCCTTCGCCTTCTCGGTCCTGTTCAAGGCGGCACGACGCGATGTTTTATTGGTGATGGCATCGGTGTGGCTGGGGTATTTCATGACCAAGCTCGGCTCGATGTTGCCGGGCGCGGCCGAGAGCCAGTATCCGGTGGGTGTCTTTCTCGCCAGTTTGGTGGTCACCGCAGTGGCGAATGCCTATGGACGAATTTTTAACCGCCCAGGCGCACTGATACGGGTGCCGGGCATTATTTTGCTGGTGCCCGGCAGTGTCGGTTTCCGCAGTTTCAGTTTCGTATTCGAGCGCGATATTTTGCTGGGCCTCGATATGGCCTTCGCCGTCGTTGCTGCGTTGATCGCGCTATTGGCCGGCATTTTGTTCGGCAATTTATTGGTGTCGACTCGCCGGAGTTTGTGATCCCCGTAGGCGCGATTCATGAATCGCCCCTACGGAAATATCACACCAGCTTCTGCATCAATTCCGCTTTATCCAGATTCATCGATTCGCTGTCGCGGCGGCCGCGATATTCGAAACTGCCGGCTTCAATTCCGCGAGCCGATACGACAACTCGATGCGGAATGCCGATCAATTCGATATCGGCAAACATCGCACCGGGACGCAGGCCGCGATCATCGAGACAGGTTTCGATTCCGGCGGCATTGAGTTCGTCATACAAAGCTTTAGCCGCATCGTTCACGGCGTTATCGTTTTTCGGATTGATCACGCAGACCGCGACTTTCCACGGCGCCATCGAGACCGGCCAGATGATGCCGTTGTCGTCGAAATTTTGTTCGATCGCGGCGGCAACGATGCGTGAAACACCCACGCCGTAGCAACCCATGTACATCACTTGCGCCTTGCCCTGGTCATCGAGCACGGTCGCATTCATCGACTCGGCATATTTTTGGCCGAGCTGGAACACATGGCCGACTTCAATGCCGCGCGCAATCGTGATCGTGCCGTTACCATCCGGAGATACGTCGCCATCCACGATATTGCGGATATCGGCAACCAAATCGGCCTCCGGGAAATCGCGACCCCAATTCACACCAGCCAGATGGAACCCTTTCTCGTTCGCACCGACGACAAAGTCGTGCATGGCGGCAACGGAAAGATCGGCAATAACGAAGATTTTTTTCTGGGCATTGACCGGACCCAGGAAGCCGGCCTCGCTGCCGAGATGCTCGGCAATTTCCGCTTCGGTAGCCAGACGATAATCGGTCATGCCGGTCAACTTGGCGAGCTTAATTTCGTTGGCCATATGATCGCCTCGCACCAGCGCAAGTACAAAACCCTGTTCGCCAATCAGCGCGAGGGATTTCACCGTGCGGCTGAGCTGAATCCCCATCAACGCCGCGACTTCTTCGCAGGTTTTTTGATAAGGCGTATCGATTTTTCTCAATGATTCCGAAGCGGCTGCAGGAGCAGCGGCCGGGGCAACACATTCCGCTTTTTCAATATTTGCGGCGAAATCCGAACCATCGGAAAACGCGATCGCGTCTTCACCGGAATCGGCCAGTACATGGAACTCATGCGAAGCGCTGCCGCCAATCGCGCCGGTGTCGGCATTCACCGCACGAAATTTCAAACCCAGACGGGTGAAAATTCGCGTGTAGGTGTCGTACATATTCTGGTATTCGGCCGCCATGCTCTCTTGCGTGAGATGGAAGGAATACGCATCTTTCATCAGGAATTCGCGGGCGCGCATTACGCCGAAGCGTGGACGGATTTCATCTCGGAATTTGGTTTGGATCTGGTAAAAATTCACCGGCAATTGCTTGTACGAACGCAATTCATTGCGGGCAAAATCGGTGATCACTTCTTCGTGGGTCGGGCCGTAGGCGTATTCGGCTTCCTTGCGATCCTTGATTTTCAGCAGCTGACCGCCAAATTTCGCCCAGCGTCCGGTTTCTTCCCAGAGTTCTTTTGGCTGGATCGAAGGCATCAATACTTCAATCGCGCCGGCACGATTCATTTCCTCGCGCACGATGGTTTCCACTTTTCGCAGCACTTTCAAACCGAGTGGAGTCCAGGTGTAGATGCCGGCGGCATGGCGACGAATCATGCCGGTGCGCAGCATTAACTGGTGGCTGATGATTTCGGCGTCGCTGGGGGTGTCTTTGGTCGTGCTGAGATGAAATTTGGAAAGCTGCATGGGAGCGGAGGTCTTTTGTAAACAGTCCGCTATTGTAATGGCCCACGGGGTTCAGGGCACTCTAAATACCAGCCGGGTTGCTACCGAAAACAACCTTTATTGCGGCGGCTCGGGGGCCGGGGCGGGACTATCGATGATATTTTGATCTTCGCGAATCTCGATGACCTTGTATTTACGGCCCTTCGGCGGCGTCTGGGTAATTTGGGTCACGCCCCTTTCGTCTATCCAGCGATAGAGTTTGGGCGTGGCAGCTTCCCCGGAGGCTTGCTGTCGCTGGAATTTTTGTTCGCGGGTTTCATAGCCGGGATGGCCGGCGAACCACCACACGATCGCCACCATGGCGATTACCAATAGCCCGGCAACTCCGCGCGACATTATGGGGAGCACTTCGCTTTGACGGCGGCTTTCATGGCCACGGTTTGCTGGGCGCGTTGCTCGGTAGTGAGCAGTTCAGTTTTGCCATCTTTATTCAAATCCATTTCCACGAATTCCCGGGTGGCGAGGATAGCGAGGTTCTGCTTTGCCCGCTCGCAGGCGATTTCGTTTTCGGTCGGGACTTTTTTCGGTGCCGGCGCCGGGTCTTTGCCTTTGATTACTTTGCGTTGGGCATTCTGGGTGGCGGGCTCGACATCGGAATAATGAATGTTCCCGTATTTGTCGCGCCATTTGTAAACCTGTTCAGCGGCACAAAGGGCAGGCAGGCTTAATAGGCAAATAAAGATCAAAACGCGCATAAATGACTCCATTGGCCACAATACGATGCAAAACCAATCTATTCCTTTCGTATTACGCTGGCAATAGCGGCTCGAGTCGTTAAACTGTGGCCATGGATAATCCAATTGCACCTAGAAACAAGCATATTTACTTGCTGCCGAACATATTGACGACTTGCGGCATGTTTGCCGGCTTCTACGCCATTCTGGCGGCCGCCAATGGCCAGTTTGAAAACGCCTGTATCGCCGTTTTTATAGCCGCCGTGTTTGACGGCGTTGATGGCCGGGTGGCTCGTTTGACCGGCACCTCGAGTGAGTTCGGTGTTCAGTATGATTCGCTCGCCGATCTTGTCAGTTTCGGTGTTGCGCCCGCCTTGGTGATGTACCACTGGGCTTTGGTCAATATGAAGCTCGACGGCACCATGCTAGGTAAGATTGGCTGGGCAGCCGCCTTCCTTTATATGGCGTGCGCCGCATTGCGCTTGGCTCGTTTCAATACGCAGGTGGGCGTGGTCGACAAACGCTGGTTCATCGGGCTGAACAGTCCTTCATCGGCCGGCATGATGATGGCGTTTGTCTGGTCGATGAACGAGTTCGGCTGGGATGGTGAGACTCTGCGCTATTTCGCGTTGGCGGTGACAGTATCGTGTGGCTTATTAATGGTGAGTCGTTTTAAATACACCAGTTTCAAAGGCGGCCCGAAAGAAGAAGCGAAAAATGACCGCGTGCCATTTTGGGCATTGTTGCTGGTAGTGGGAATATTGGTGGCCTTGTTCATCGATCCACCGCGCGTACTTTTACTGATCGCAGGCGCCTATGCCATTTCAGGCCCTGCCATGTGGCTGTACTCCAAAGTTTCGCGTAAGTCGGTGTAATGCTATGTGGTCGGCACAACAGCAAACGATGTTGAATGCCATGGGCTACACCTTGTATGTCAGGCCGCAAGCGCGACCTGAAAAAGTCACGGAACAGAAGCCCGAGCCGCAAAACCAAGGCGCAAAATCACCACCGGATTCGCTATTGTTCGCGGCCATCATGAAAGTGGTGCACGGCCGTGATGTCTCGCAGCTGGGTATTGATTTCGATGCCTTGCGCAGCAGCCCTCATGCAAAGCGGACCTTATGGCCGCAGCTGCGCCGGGTGATCAAATCCTGACATGAACGCGCAAGTCTCCAATGCCTCGCAAATGCGTCCGATGCAACAGGCCGATATCGAAGTGGTGGATGCCATTGAACAGCGCGCCTACGAATTTCCATGGACAGCCGGTATTTTTCGCGATTGCCTCAAGTCCGGACATCAGGCCTGGGTGCTCGATTGCCGCGCCGGTATCATCGGTTACGGCGTGTTGAGCTGTGCCGCCGGCGAGGCGCATCTATTGAATATTTGTATTGCGCCCGAACACCAGGGTCATGGTCATGGCCGCAGATTATTGAAACGAATTATCGATTTGGCACGCTGGCATATGGTTGACCGCGTGTATCTGGAAGTACGCCCGTCAAATCCGAACGCGATTGCCTTGTACGAAGACGAAGGCTTTAATGAAATTGGTCGCCGACCGAATTATTACCCGTCCAAAAAAGGTCGCGAGGATGCGATTGTAATGGCGATGGAAATATTGCCGCCAGCGTAGGGGCGATTCATGAATCGCCCCTACGCTTAGATTTTTCCGCGCTGATCTTTTAACGCATTCAATTGCAAATTCCAGTCGGCAAGGCGCGTGCGCTCCTGTTCAACCACGGCAGCAGGCGCGTTATTGACGAAGGTTTCACTCGACAGCTTGCCATTGCATTTCGTGATCTCGACTTCAATGCGCTTGATTTCTTTATCAAGACGCACGCGTTCTGCATCGAGATCGATCAATCCCGCGACCGGAATCAGCAGTTTCAATTCACCGACAACCGCAGATGAACTAGCCGGCGCTTCGCCTTCCAGCCATTGCACCGATTCGAGTTTGACCAGGAATTTCAATGCGGACTCGAAGCGCGACACCCGAGCTTGATCACTCGCGGAACCGACCTGCAACAGCAGCGGCACGGATTTGGAAGGAGCGATATTCATTTCACCGCGAATGCGACGAATTTGCGTGACGACGGCCTTGAACCATTCGATATCGGTTTCAGATTGGGCAAAATCGCCGCCGATTTCGATTGCTTCTGGATAAGCCTGTGTGCTGATCGAGTCACCTTGAATGCCAATAGAACCTTTAATGTGGTGCCAGATTTCTTCGGTCACGAACGGAATCAGCGGGTGCAATAAACGCAATAGGGATTCAAGTACGTATAACAAGGTATGACGAGTGGAATCGGCTGCGACTTTGTCTTCACCCAATAATGCAGGTTTGGCGAGTTCCAGGAACCAATCACAATATTCATTCCAGGCGAATTCGTACAGGGCTTGCGATGCCAGGTCAAAACGGTAGTCGGCAAAATGCTTGTGCACTTCACTCGTGCAGTGATTCAGGCGCGACAAAATCCAGCGCTCGGCATCGGTTTTCGGTGTCGGTTGGCCGGAAGCAGTGAAACCTTCGCAATTCATCATGACGAAACGCGCGGCATTCCATAATTTATTGCAGAAGTTTTTGTAGCCGCCGCAGCGTTCCATGTCGAACTTAATATCGCGGCCATGCGTGGCGAGCGAAGCAAAGGTAAAGCGCAGGGCATCGGCACCGAAGGCAGCAATGCCGTCGGGAAATTCTTTAACCGTGGCTTTCTCGATCTTCGGTGCATCGGTCGGCTTCATCAGGCCGCTGGTGCGCTTCTTGATTAATTCATCGAGTGTGATGCCATCGATAATGTCGATCGGGTCCAGTACGTTGCCTTTCGACTTCGACATTTTCTGGCCGTCTTTGTCACGGACCAGGCCGTGGACGTATACATCCTTGAATGGCACTTCGCCGGTGAAATGATCGGTCATCATGATCATCCGGGCGACCCAGAAGAAAATAATATCGAAGCCGGTCACCAGCACCGAAGTCGGCAGACGTTTGGCGTAATCGTATTTCGCCATGTCCTGCTCGTTCGGCCAGCCGAGGGTCGAGTGCGACCAAAGTGATGATGAAAACCAGGTTTCGAGTACGTCGTTGTCACGGACCAGATTGAAGTCGGCGGCCAGGTTATTTTTCGCGCGTACTTCAGCTTCATCACGACCGACATAAATCTTGCCGGCGTCGTCATACCAGGCCGGAATGCGATGACCCCACCAAAGCTGGCGCGAGATGCACCAGTCCTGGATATTGCCCATCCAGTGGCGATAAGTATTGATCCAGTTTTCCGGAACGAATTTAACGTCGCCGTTTTCCACCAGTTCAAGGCCACGCGCCGCCAGGCCGTCCATCTTCACAAACCATTGGTTGGTCAGATAGGGCTCGATTACTTGTCCAGTGCGATCACCGCGTGGCACTTGCAGCTTGTGTTTCTTTTCTTCGACTAATAGATCCAGTGCGATTAAATCGGCGAGTACGGCTTTGCGGGCGACATAACGGTCCAGGCCGCGATATTTTTCAGGCGCGTTCTCATTAATATGAGCAGTCGGCGTCAGGATATTGATCATCGGCAAGTTATGACGCTGGCCAACTGCGTAATCGTTGAAATCATGTGCTGGTGTGACTTTCACAACGCCGGTGCCGAATTCGCGATCAACGTAATCGTCGGCGATGATCGGAATTTCGCGATCCGACAAAGGCAGCTTCACGGTCTTGCCAATCAAGTGGATGTAACGCTCGTCCTCGGGATGCACCATCACGGCGGTATCGCCGAGCATGGTTTCCGGACGCGTGGTGGCGACCACCAGTGAACCCGAGCCATCGGCGAGCGGGTAGGAGATTGACCACATCTTGCCGTCTTCTTCTTCACTCACGACTTCCAGATCGGAGATCGCTGTTTTCAACACCGGATCCCAGTTCACGAGGCGCTGGCCGCGATAAATCAAACCCTGCTCGTGCAATTTGACGAAGGTTTCGATGACGGCTTGCGACAGGCCTTCGTCCATCGTGAAGCGTTCGCGGGTCCAGTCACCCGAGGTGCCCATGCGACGCATCTGACGGGTGATGGTATCGCCGGATTCTTTTTTCCATTCCCAGACTTTCTCGATAAATTTTTCGCGGCCCAGTGTGTCGCGGGTTTCGCCTTTGCCTTCGAGTGCGAGATTGCGGCCCACCACCATTTCGGTCGCGATACCGGCGTGATCGGTGCCGACCTGCCACAAGGTGTCGAAACCACGCATGCGGTGATAACGGATAAGCGCATCTTGCAAGGTATGTTGAAAAGCATGGCCCATGTGCAGCGTGCCGGTGACATTCGGCGGCGGCAGCATGATGGTGTAGGCCGGGCCTTGGCCCGACGGCTTGAAACAGCCGGTTGATTCCCAATGTTGATACCACTTGGTTTCAAAGGTGCCGGGCTCAAAACTTTTTTCCATGGGAAATGCTCTCGCCAGGGATAAGCCGGCATTGGGTATAAGGGAATGCCACATCTTACCAAACCAAGGTTTTAGGCGGTAGGACGGATGTAGGACCGAAGGAAGTCGGGATCGTCGCAGGAGTGTCCCGACTTCCGTCGGTCCTAAGGGGGGTCCTTCAATAGAAGACTCGGTCACGGGCGAGGTGCGATAATGCACGTCTTTGTAACCGCCGGAACATCATAAATGAGCAAGCAAACGATATATAACGCCAGCCACCGTGCGCTGAATGCCAAGATGGTCGATTTCGGCGGCTGGGATATGCCGATTCACTACGGCTCGCAAATGGACGAGCATCATCAGGTACGTAGCGATGCCGGTATGTTCGATGTCTCGCATATGACCGT
>JAYUWO010000231.1:0-2750 GCA_043753545.1 Arenimonas sp. | reverse complement strand
GTATCACCTGCCAGCCTTGATCGACGCTTTGTACCTGCATGCCGAGCGCTTTAAAAATCTGCTCGACTTTCGCATCTTCAATCTTGATGCCAAGCACGCGCTGCAAACGGTGGCGACGCAGCAATACCGAAGCTGGTTTCGGTAAATGCTCGGCTAATTCGACTTCGGTAATTTCACCGGCATTGCCGCCCATGATTTGCAAAACCAGTTCGGTCGCACGTTCAAGCGCAATGCGCGGCATCGCAGGATCGACCCCGCGCTCGAAGCGATGCGATGCATCGGTATGCATGCCCAATTTTCGCGAACGGCCGATGATGGCACTAGGCGCGAAATGTGCCGCCTCCAGAAAAACTTTTGTGGTGCTTTCAGTGACGCGGGTATCGTAGCCACCCATCACACCGGCCAGACCCACGACGCGGTCGGCATCGGTAATCGCCAGAAAGCCGTAGTCCAGTTCGACTTCACGCTCATCCAGCAATTTACAGCGCTCACCCGCTTTCGCATGTCGCACACCGATTGGACCCACTAATTTTTCCGCATCGTAGGCATGCATCGGCTGTCCGAGCTCCAACATGATGAAACTGGTGACATCGACCAAAGGACTGATCGGGCGCAAGCCGGCACGTTTCAATTTTTCGGTAAGCCACAGCGGACTCTTGGCGGCGACATTCAAACCGTCGATTACGCGACCGCAATAACGCGGGCAATCGGCACCGGCCAGAAGCTGCACTGCCAACTTGTCGGATGATGTAATTTTCGCTTCGGGAATTTGCAGGGCTTCGACTTGCGCGCCAAAGGCGGCAGCAACATCAAATGCCACGCCGCGCACGCTGAAACAATCGGCGCGGTTCGGTGTCAGCTTCAATTCAAAACTGGCATCCGGCAAGCCGAGATACTGCGAAAGCGCAGCGCCAACTGGCGCATCAGAGGGTAGTTCCAGCAAACCGGAAGCATCCGGATCGATCATCAGTTCTTTTGCCGAGCACAGCATGCCGAAAGATTCGACACCACGCAGTTTTGCCGGTTTGATTTCAAGACCGCCGGGCAAAATCGCACCGACCGTCGCGAGCGGTGCTTTCAAACCAACCCGGGCATTCGGTGCACCGCAGACGATTTGCACCGGCGTGCCGGTGCCAAGGCTCACGCTGCAAACCTGCAGACGATCGGCTTCGGGATGTTTTTCGGCAGAAATAATTTCGGCAACAACAACGCCATTGAGCGCTGCGCCAATTTCTTCGAGTGCTTCCACTTCCAGGCCAATCGACGTCAATCGCATCGATAATTCTTCGCGTGTGGCATCGACTTTTACATGTTCACGTAACCAGCTTTCCGGGAATTTCATTTTTATCCGTAGGGTGGGCATCGCCCACCGAATTACATTTCATGGCATACAAAGGTGGGCGATGCCCACCCTACGCAAACTGCTTCAAAAACCGCGTATCGTTTTCAAAGAAGCTGCGCAGATCATTCACGCCATAACGCAGCATCGCGAAACGTTCGACGCCCAGACCAAAGGCGAAGCCCGAATAACGTTCCGGATCGATACCGCAATTACGCAACACATTCGGATGCACCATGCCGCAGCCCAGTACTTCCAACCAGCGCGTGCTGCCGTCAGGCTGCTGCCAGGCGATGTCGACTTCCGCCGAAGGTTCGGTGAAAGGGAAATAACTCGGGCGAAAACGCATTTCGAAATCGCGCTCGAAAAAGGCGCGGACGAATTCAGACAGTGTGCCTTTCAAATCGGCAAAGCTCGAGGTTTCATCGATCAACAAACCTTCGACCTGATGGAACATCGGGGTATGGGTTTGATCGGAATCGGAACGATAGACCTTGCCGGCGGCAATCATGCGTAGCGGTGGCTTGTTTTCGGTCATGAAACGAACCTGCACGCCGGAGGTATGCGTGCGAAGTACGCGACCATCGGGGAAATAAAACGTATCGTGCATCGCACGCGCCGGATGATGTGGCGGAAAATTCAATGCTTCAAAGTTGTGAAAATCATCTTCGATTTCCGGGCCATCGGCCAATTGATAGCCAAGGCGCGCGAAGATGTCAGTGATGCGCTCGAGTGTCCGTGAAACCGGATGCAAATTACCGCGCTCCGAGCCACGACCGGGCAAAGTAATATCGATTTTCTCGGAAGCCAGGCGATGTTCGAATGCGGCTTCTTCAAGGATATGCTTGCGCGCCGAAATGGCATCTGCCAATTGTTCTTTCGAACGATTGACCGCTTCGCCGGCCAATTTGCGTTGATCGGGCGGCAATGCGCCCAACTGTTTTAATTGATTGGTAATGCTGCCGGATTTGCCCAGCAAATTAACTCGTAACTGATCGAGCTCATCCAGTGTTGTGCTGCCTTGAATGCTTTGCAGCGCTAATTGAGTTGCCGCTTCGATATCACTCATGCCGATCTCGTTTTTTTGATCAAGATTTCTTGTTTAAAAAGCAAAAGGGGAAAGACTTGCGCCTTTCCCCTTGCGTGTTACATGTGTAGGAGCGACGGAAGTCGCGACCCACATTGTTGCTTACGCCGCGAGTGCGCTCTTTGCTTTTTCGGCAATCAGGCCGAAAGCATTGATGTCATGAATCGCGAGATCAGCCAGCGCCTTGCGGTCAAGCTTGATGTCTGCTTTGAGCAAACCGTTCATGAAGCGACTGTAGCTCAAACCATACATGCGGGCGGCGGCGTTAATACGCACGATCCACAAGCTACGGAATTGACGTTTCTTTTGTTTACGACCGATGTA
>JAYUWO010000230.1:0-25334 GCA_043753545.1 Arenimonas sp. | reverse complement strand
TTTATTCGCGGCTTGCGCCGCTCCCACAAACGTCGCTCCCACACGCATGCTTCTGATAGCATCACTTTTCAGAAATTAATTCTCCGAGCAAGTTTATGAGCCAAGCCCTGCATATCGTGATCCTCGCTGCCGGTGAAGGCAAACGCATGAAGTCAGTTTTGCCGAAAGTGCTGCAGAAAATCGCCGGCAAATCGATGCTCGCCCATGTCATCGATGCGGCCCGCACCTTACAGCCGGCCGGTTTGCATATTGTCTATGGCCACGGCGGTGCGCAAGTTCGCGAAGCCTTCGCTGATCAGCAAGATTTACATTGGGCAGAGCAAGCCGAACAGAAGGGGACCGGCCATGCCGTGCAACAGGCGATGCCGGGCGTTCCCGATAACGCCCGCGTGCTGGTGCTGTACGGCGATGTGCCCTTGATTCGCAGCGATACCTTGCAGGCGATGTTGGCCTTCGATGCGAGTCTGGTGGTATTGGCGGCCGAACTGGAAAACCCGACCGGCTATGGCCGCGTGGTACTCGACGCCGTCGGCAACGTGGCCGCGATCGTCGAACAAAAAGATGCCACGCCCGAACAGCGTGGCATTCACCTGATCAATACCGGCATGATTGCCGCGCATGCGCATCTGCTGAAAAAATGGCTGGCAGGTTTGAAAAATAATAATGCGCAGGGCGAATACTATTTAACCGATGTGTTCGCCGCGGCGGCACTTGAATATCAGGCCGCTACCGTCGTGCGTTGCGGCGATGTGATCGAAACCGAAGGTGCGAACGACCCCTGGCAGTTGATGCAGCTCGAACGTGCCTATCAATCACGCACCGCCAAAAAACTGGCCGAGCAGGGTGTTCGTTTCAATGATGCTGCCCGCTTTGATTTACGTGGCGAGCTGAGCGTCGGCACCGATGTGGAAATCGATATCGACGTGATTGTTGAAGGCAAAGTATCGCTCGGTAATGGCGTCAAGATCGGACCGTTCTGCCGATTGAAAGACGTATCGTTGGCTGACGGGGTGCATGTGCACCCACATTCCGATCTTGAAGGAGTGATTGCGGCTGCCAATTGCACGATCGGGCCATTCGCACGATTGCGCCCCGGCACTGAATTAAGCGAAGGCGTGCATATCGGCAACTTCGTCGAGACCAAGAAAGCGAAAATCGGGAAGGGCAGTAAGGCCAATCATTTGAGTTATCTCGGCGATGCGGTGATCGGTGAAAAGGTGAATATCGGCGCCGGCACCATTACCTGTAATTACGATGGCGTCAATAAATTCCAGACGACGATAGAAGACGGTGTGTTTATCGGTTCCAATTCATCGCTGGTGGCACCGGTGACTATTGCAAAAGATGCCACGATTGGCGCAGGGAGCGTCATTACAAAGAACGCGCCCGCCGGGCAATTGACGGTGTCGCGTACGCGACAAGCCAGTTTGGCGGACTGGAAACGGCCTACGAAAAAGTGATTGCCAAACCTTGCGTCACGCTTGATTAAGGCCGTAGGCGATAGCTTGAGACTTTATCGCAATAGGCCATTCATCCATGCATGGTACAAAAACAAGATTGTCGCTACTGGCCTCGAGTATTCTGCTTCTGACGGCATGCCAGCCAGCTGCGGACGATGGAACGATTGCGGCACCGCTGATCGTGGCGCCCATAACACAAGCTGCACCAGAAGCAATGGAAGCGCCGATAGCCGCCAATGATCCCGAACTGATCAACTTTCTGGGCTTTGGTACAGCGAAATTCAATGCAGACGAGGAAGCGGTCCGGATGGCCTGGGGCAGACCGATGACAACGGGCGATTCATCCGAAGGTTCAAGTTGTCATTATCTCAAGCCAGAAGTGGCGGCCGACATGAAAAACGGTATCGCCTTCATGTTTGAAGAAGAAAGATTTGTGCGTTACGACGTAGAAGATGCATCCCATATGGCGCCGGGAAATTTCAAGGTAGGCGACGCCGCGGACGATGTGAAAGCGGCGTTTGCCGGTCGCATCGAACAAGCGCCGCATAAATACCTCAATAAAGGATTCACGCTGACGGTAACGCCGGAAGAAGAGTCGACCGCCCGCCTGATTTTCGAAGTCGACGCGAATGGCAAAGTGATTAACTGGCGTATCGGTATTCCGCCAAATATCTTCTATGTGGAAGGCTGCAGTTGAGCCATTGTTGCGTGCTTCATGCAGGCAGGGTAATCGAGACGATCAGACCACCGCCCTCGCGATTGCTCAATGCAATCCGTCCGCCGTGGGCTTCGATAATTTCCCGAGTTAACGCGAGTCCCAGGCCGGTGCCACTGCGTTTGGTTGAATAAAACGGTACTAGCGCATTGGTCAGTACCGCTTCGGTCATTCCTTTGCCGCGATCAAGTACGTCAATGCAAACGTAATCAGCAATATGTCGAATCGAGAGTTTGACTTCCTGAGGATCCGAATCCGATTCGGCCGCATTTTTCAGCAAATTGATCAAAGCCTGTTCGATTTGCGCGACGTCGAATTGCGCAGACTTTTCCGGCAAGCCGCCTTCGAGTACGAAGGTCATTTGCGTGTTCAGGCGCGAAACAAAAGACGGCCATTGCACACTTTCCAACCTGGGTGCCGGCAGTTTGGCAAAGTGTGCGTAATCGCGAATAAAGCCTTCCAGATGCCGCGCGCGTTCTTCGACGGTGTTGAAGATTTCTTCCAGTCGCTGGTATTGCTGGCGGCGAACCAATTCGGCACCGGAGTGCGCAAGCGATGCAATCGGCGCCAAGGAATTATTGAGTTCATGGCTTAGAATTCGAATGACTTTTTTCCAGGTTTGCACTTCCTGGCGTCGCAACTCGGTGGTGAGTTGCCGCAGCAACATCAATTCATGCGCACGGCCATTCAAACGGAAAGTACGCCGCGCCAGATGGTAAACCTCTTCGCTATCGCCCTCGCCAACCGAAAATAAACCATCGCCACCGCGCTGGAACGCTTCCTGCAAGGGCATTGCCAGTCCGGCAAACAAACTATCGAGCGTATAGCCTTCCAGTTTTCGGCCTTCGTTCAATAAGCGTCTTGCCGCAATATTCGAATAAACGATCGGACCCGAATCAACCCGCAGAAACATCGCGACCGGCGTGTTCTGCACCATGGTGTCGAGCAACAATTCACGCTGTACCAGATTCAAACGCTGGTCGCGCAGTGCGTCGCCCAAATCATTATGGGCTTTGACCAGATCACCGATCTCGTCATCACTTTGCCAGCGGATGGAAAAACTGTAATCACTATCGCGATAACTGCCGACCGTGCCGGCCAGCGCACGGAATAAAGAAAAATAATTTCGCAACTGGCGTTGCAGCAGGATCAGCGAAAGCGGCGTCATGACCAGAATGACGACCAGCGCGGTTAGCCAATCGGATTTGAATTCATGGCGCAGCCACAAGGCCAACGTAATCGCGACGACCAGCAGAAAAACAATGCAGGCACTCAGTCGCACCAGGATGGAATATCGGAAGACGTTCCATTTCATGGGCTGCGGGCGATACCCAGACGCTCCATGCGGCGGTAAAGTGCTTGTCGACTCAAGCCCAATTCGGCCGCGGCTTGGGCGATGACGCCGGCATTTTTTTCGATCGCCCGTTCAATGGTGGCTCGATCCAATTCCAGATCGAGATTATTGACGGCAGGCAAGGTTCTGATCGGCAATCCCAAATCGATGGCAGAAATTTCATCGTGGTTCACCAGCAGTTGCGCGCGCTGCATGACATTTTTCAATTCGCGCACATTGCCCGGCCAAGGGTATTGCAGCAAGGCTTGCTCGGCACAGGGGCTCAAATGCTTCCCGCCTGCCAAAAAAGATTTTGCCAAGGGAAGAATATCGTCGACACGTTCGGACAAGGGCGGTAATTTCAATTCGATCAGGTTTAAGCGATACAGTAAATCTTCGCGGAATTGACCATTGCGTATCATCGCCGGAATATCACTGTTGGTCGCACTGATCACGCGTACTTTGACACTGCGCTCCTTATTGGAACCGAGACGTTCGAATCTTCCGGTTTCCAGTACGCGCAATAATTTCATCTGTCCGGCCGGCGGCAAGTTGCCGATTTCATCGAGAAATAAAGTGCCGCCATCGGCGGCCGCGAATTTGCCTTCGCGGGCTTTCGTCGCACCAGTGTAGGCGCCGGCGTCGGCACCGAATAATTCGGCTTCGATCAATTCACTCGGAAGCGCACCGCAATTCAAGGTGACGAACGGGCCGTTTTTGACCGAGGAGTTTTTCTGGATGATTTCTGCGATGCGTTCCTTGCCGGCACCATTTGGGCCAGTGATCAACACCGGCACATCGGCTTTGGCGATCTGGCAGGCAAGCGACAGCAGACGTTCGGTGCTCGCATCATTCCAGACAAGCCCGCACAAATCGTAATTGCTTTCCAGCGTGTGCTTTTGTTTACGTTCACGCTGCACCCGACGACCAAGCTCGCGTTGCGTCTGCCCTAGCTCAAGCAGATTCAATGAAGTGGCGAGTAATTTATTATCGTCCCAGGGCTTGGCCAGATAATCGGCCGCACCATGTTTAATCAGGCTGACGGCCGCATCCAGATGCGTCCAGGCCGTCAGTAAAATCACCGGCAAGTCCGGGTAGTGCTGACGTATCTGTTTGAACAGTGCGACGCCTTCTTCACCCGACGTATTGTCCTCGGTGAAATTCATGTCCTGCAAAACCAGATCGATGGCACTGTTCTGCAATAAAGACAAACCCTGCTGCGGACTGGTCGCGCGCAGGGTGTCGATATCGTGCAACGAGAACAATACTTCGAGTGCAGTGATGACCGAAGTGTTGTCATCGATAATCAATACGGTAGGCATGGGACAAGTTTACTCATGCACTGCGGGTTGCGATAGCCGGCGCAATTTGTGCGGCCCGCCAAGCAGGACCCAGCACCGCCAATACTCCAAGTGTCAAAAGCGCAACGGCACCCATCAGCAAATAGCCTAGTGGCAAGCGTTGCAATTCCAGCTCGCTCATCATGGCGCGATTCAATGCAATCGCGAGACCACTGCCCAACACGATGCCGAACACGCAGATCATTACGTTCTCGGTCACGAAATAGCGCAGGATATCGACCCGACGTGCACCGAGTGCGCGCCGCACGCCGATTTGCTTGCGACGCTGGTTCACCCAGAGCGATGCCAGGCCGACAATGCCGCTGGCGGTCATCAGCAACAGCAAGCCAATCACGATTAGCAAGCCATTGGCCATCGTGTATTCGCTGCGATAACGCGATTCGCGCAGTTGATCCATGCTTTCGTTTTGTACGACCAGACGGCCTTGCTCCAGACCTAGCAGTGCCTTTTCCGCCTCTTTCATTACGCGCTCGCGTTGACCGGGTTCGGATCGCACGGCGTAGATGTTGTAGGGCTGTACATAACGTGCCGGCAAAATAAAAGACTCGTCACCATTGCTCGGGGTATTCCAGTTGGCGCGACCCCAGGGCGTCACCAGCGTGTCAACCACGCCGATAATTTCAATCGGTGGATCGCCGCGGCCCTGATAGAACATCTTGCCGATCGCCGAGGCATCGTTGGGATAGAGTTTCTTTGCCAGTGCCTTGGTGACCAGTGCCACTTTGGGTTTCAGCTGGTCGGGCAGGGCTGGATCGATTTCCTGCATGTCAGCGGCATTGAAATCCCTGCCTTCGATGACCTTTAGGCCAAAGGTTTTCACCAGTGTCTCGTTGCCGGCATAAACCGCAGGGCTGGCCACCGATTCGGTTTGTTTGGGATTGGTCTGGATGCCGGTATTGGAACCCGATTGCGATAGTGGCATTTGCGTCGTCCAGGCAACGCTGGCGATGCCGGGTATGGCACGCAGGGCATCTTCGTCGCGCTTTTGCCTAGTTATTACGCCATCGGTATTTTTGTCGATGATGGCAATCATAAAGACATTGGCATCGTCGACACCGCTGACGCGATTGGCTTCACTGGTACGATCTCGTACGACATATAAAGCGTTGGACAGTATCGCAAGCGTCAAGGCGATTTGTACGGCGATCAAAATAACGCCGGTTTTGCTTCGCATCATCGCCGAAAAAATGGGTCTGATTTCCATGGTCATATTCCTGTGTAAATATTTATTGGCTTTTCAGCTGGATTGCCGGACGCACCTGGCAGGCACGCCAGGTCGGCAGCAAGCCAGCGAGCAGGGCGGCAAACATCGACACCGCCAATGTAATCGTCAGCATCTTCAGATCCATCCGGTAGAAATCGCTGGCTTCGGCAAGCTGGCTGCTCAAAATATTCACGCCATATAAGCTGAGGCCCAGGCCCAGCATCGTTCCAACCAAGCCGACAACACCGGCTTCGATTAAATACTGGTGAAAGATTTCTTTGCGCGATGCCCCCAATGCTCGCCGCACGCCGATATCGCCGGCACGTGCAGTAAATTTCGCCAACATCAATGCGACCAGATTCACGATGCACACCAGCAGGAAGCCGAAGGCCATCCAGGTCGATAATTGGGTGTCGCGACCGACCACGCCAGCATCTTCCAGCCATTCCCGCAGATTCAATAATTGCAGGGGTTCCGGACGCGGCATGCGGCCGAGTTTCTTTTGCTCGGCAACATAGGCATTTAAATAATCCTTGTACGCCACGGCGTCGCCGACACTGGCCAATTCAACCCAGTACTGCAGCCAGGTGCATTCGGATTTTAACCAGCCCGCATAGCCTGGGCCCGGGCCGTCGCCAGAACAATTATTCCAGCCACTATTGTTGTATTCGCGACTGACTGCATTCGAGAACGGAATCCACAATTGCTCGGGTCGGCTGGTAGCGCGCGTTCCATATAGGCGGTAGAACTTCGGTGTGGGTTCCCAAACCTCGAGTACGCCGGTAATCGTGTAATCGCGGTCATCAACGCGAAGGCGTTTACCCACCGGATTTTCTTTCTTGAACAGTTTTTCCGAGAGCTCGGGGCCGATCACCGCCACATTGGCCGCCTTGCTGTCGGCATCGGCAGTCCAGGCATTGCCAAAACGGAACGGAATGTCGAACATCGCAAATGCATCGGCGGTAGTGGCCATGGTGCGTTCGGAGAAGGCCGGTAAATCCTTGCGGCCGGTATCAATGGTGGGGCTCGCGCTATACAAAACCGTCTGCGCCTTGCCGCGTTTGTCGTTCAATAAATTTTGGGCATCGGTATAGGTCAATTGAAAATCCGGATCGTCACCGGCTTTATAACCTTGCATATCGGCAACATGAAATTTTGGAACGAACAGACGATCGCTTTTATGCGGCATCGGATCACCCGACAACACCAGCAGCATCGTCAGGCTGGTCATGCTGGTGCCAATGCCAAGCGCCAGAATCAGGATCATCAACGTGGTCAGAATCGGATTGCGCCGCAAACTGCGCATTCCAAGAACAAAGTAATAATTCCACATGTCAGCGCTCCTTAAGCGATCTCGACCGCATGCTTCAAGGCATGCTGGGTTTCTAGCGTGAGGTCGGTCACGGTGCCGTCCATGATGTGGACATTGCGTTGTGCGCGGGCGGCAAGTTCCGGATCATGGGTCACCATCAGGATGGTAGTGCCTTGCGAATTGATATCTTCCAGCAACTCCATCACACCGCGTGCCATTTGCGAATCCAGATTGCCGGTCGGTTCGTCCGCCAGTAACACTTTCGGCGTACCGGCGAGTGCGCGCGCGATGGCAACGCGTTGTTGTTGACCGCCGGATAATTCGGCAGGGTAATGTTTCAGGCGCGACGACAAACCGACGCGACCGAGCGCTTCTTCGATGCGGCGTTTGCGCTCGGCGGCATTGAAACCTCGATAGCGCAAAGGCACGTCGACGTTGTCGAACAGATTCAAATCCGGAATCAGGTTGAAACCCTGGAAAATAAAACCCAGTTTTTCATTGCGAAGGCGCGAGCGCGCATTGTCATCCAGACCCTTGACCGAAACGCCATCGAGCCAGAATTCGCCACCGGTAAACTCTTCCAGCAAGCCGGCGATATTCAGGAAGGTCGTTTTACCGGAGCCCGACGGGCCGGTGACGGCGACAAATTCGCCTTCTTTCACGGTGATATCGAAGCCGCGCAATGCATGGGTTTCAATCAAATGGGTGCGGTAGACTTTACTGAGTTGCTGCATCTTGAGCATGACGATTCCTTTTCTGATGGATCAAGGTTGAATTAATTAATTTGTACGCGTTCGGCATTCTGGAAAGTGTCGCTGCCCGAGACGACGACCTTGTCGCCAACTTTCAGGCCGGAAAGAATTTCAACCGCATTAATACTGATCGCGCCGATTTCAACCGGCGTCTTGATCGCAATGCCGCCCTGATCGACGTAAACAAAACGACCGCCACCTTGTTCAACGAAAGGCCCGCGCGCGACGAGGACGACATTCGGTTTTTCTTCGATCAAAATGCGGGCGTTCAGGCGCTGGTTTTGACGCAGGCCTTTAGGTTGTTCGCCTTCGAAGCGCACGCGTACTAAAACTTGATTGCGTACAACTTCCGGCGAGATCGCCGACAATTTTCCTTTGGCCTGCGTGGTGCCGAGCGTGATTTCCGTGCTCATGCCCAAACCCAGATCATCGGCATAGGTTTCCGGCACTTCGAGTTCGACCTCGAGTCGCGATAAATCCACGACGGTCATCAATGCGGTGTTAGCTGCAACGACAGCGCGATCAGTCACCGACAGCGTACCGATCACTCCATCGACTGGCGCGCGGACACTGAGTTCATTGACGCGGCGCTGAATATCGGCCACTTGCAAACGCTGGCGGGTCAGCTGGCTTTGCTTGGTCCGCAATTCCAAACCGGCATCCTGGATATCGAGATGCGAGGCTTGCGTGGCTTGCTTGCTGCGAATTTCTGCCGTCTTCAAAGCATCTTTTGCTCGCAGAAAATCCACTTCGGCAATCGCGCCGGCTTTGTAGCCTTTTTCGGTGCGCTGCAAAATGCGTTCGGCACTGATGCGATTCACATCGGCTTCGTCGGAATCGCGACGCGCGATCAGGCTTTGTTTTTGCGCCAGAATGCGTTGACGTGCCACCTCGGCATCCAGTTGATCCAGGCTCGATTGTTCGCGCGCCAGTTGATTGCTCAATTCCGGTGAATCCAGAATGGCCAGCACGTCACCTTTTTTCACGCTGTCGCCGGCGCGGATTTTCAGAGTCACGGTGCTCATGGCCGGTGCATATAAGGTCGGACTGACCGCCGCGACGACACGACCATTGACCGCGGCATCGCGGACCAGGGTTCCGCGGGTGACTTCGGCAATGCGGATGCGATCGGCGCTGACGGAGCGTTCGCTGGAGAAAAATGCCGATAACCACCAGAGCATTGCCAATAGAGCGACGACACCCAGCACGATAAAAGCGGTGCGCTTGTGCTTGGAGGTCGCGGGGCTGGACATCAGCTGGTCTTGGGCGGAGGTGTCACGAATCATGATGATGAACTTTTCATGGGGATACCCCCATATAGCATGCTCCGTGCCATTCATAACATATTGAATTAATTGACATTTAAATTCGCACAAGGCGTGTCCGGACTGTCCGCGGTGTCCGCTCGTAGGGGCGATTCATGAATCGCCCCTACGAGGGTTTCACATTCACGCTAAAATATCGCCTCAAACCAGAGGCCAAACTATGTGCGGAATTGTCGGTGCGGTAGCTAAACGCGATGTGGTCCCTTTCCTGGTCGATGGCCTGAAGCGCCTGGAATATCGTGGTTATGACTCCGCCGGTATCGCAGTGCTTTCCGACGAGCTGCGTCGTGTACGTCGTACAGGTCGTGTGGCCGAAATGGAAAACGCCGCAAAAGAAGAAAATTTGCATGGGCATGTCGGTATCGGCCACACCCGCTGGGCAACCCATGGTGGCGTGACCGAAGGCAATGCGCATCCGCATATCAGTTCCGGTGAATTGGCGTTGGTGCATAACGGCATTATCGAAAACCACGAACAGCAACGCGAACGTTTGCGCGAACTAGGCTATGTTTTCGAATCGCAAACCGATACCGAAGTGATCGGCCATCTGATCCATCATTACCTGAAAACCGAAGGCGATTTATTGCGTGCTACCCAGCGTGCGGTGAAAGACCTGCAAGGCGCGTACGCGATTGCCGTTGTCAGCAAGCTGGATCCGAATAGATTGATTGCTGCGCGCATGGGTTGTCCGTTGCTGGTGGGTTTGGGCGATGGCGAAAACTTTATCGCTTCCGATGCCTCTGCCGTCATCTCGGCCACGCGGAAAATTATTTTTCTCGAAGAAGGCGATGTCGCCGAAGTGCGTCTCGATGGCGTGACCGTATTTGATACCGAAGGCAAGGTGATCGAACGCAAAATCCATATGTCGGAGGTGACTTTGGCCTCAATGGAACTCGGTCCATACAGCCATTTCATGCAAAAAGAAATTCACGAACAGCCGCGCGCCATTGCCGACACGATTGAACCGATTCTGGCCGAAGGTTTTTCGCCGCGATTGTTTGGCGAGAACGCGGCCGAATTATTGGCCGATGTGACTTCCGTGCAAATTCTCGCCTGCGGCACCAGTTATTACGCCGGCCTGACCGCGCGTTACTGGATGGAAGCGATGGCGAATATTCCCTGTAGTGTGGAAGTTGCCAGCGAATACCGTTATCGCGCTGCGGTGGCGAATCCAAAACAATTGATCGTGACCATTTCGCAATCGGGTGAAACGCTCGATACGATGGAAGCCTTGAAATACGCGAAAAGTCTGGGGCAGGCGAAAACCTTGTCGATCTGCAATGTGCAGGAAAGTGCGATTCCGCGTTCCAGCGCGATGGTGTTCTACACCCGCGCCGGTGCCGAGATTGGCGTGGCTTCGACGAAAGCCTTCACCACGCAATTGATTGCGTTATTTGCATTGGTTGGCACATTGGCGAAATTGAATGGCCGGCTCGATCACGATGCCGAACAGAAATTAATGGAAGAACTGCGCCATCTCCCCGGCAGCGTGCAGCATGCATTGAATCTGGAACCGCAAATTACCGTATGGGCTGAAAGATTTTCGCCAAAGCAACACGCGCTGTTTTTAGGTCGCGGCCTGCATTATCCGATTGCCCTCGAAGGTGCATTGAAGCTCAAGGAAATTTCCTACATCCACGCCGAAGCCTATCCCGCCGGTGAGTTGAAACACGGCCCGCTCGCCTTGGTCGATAAAGACATGCCGGTCGTCGTCATTGCGCCGAATGACTCCCTGCTGGAAAAAGTGAAATCGAATATCCAGGAAGTTCGCGCACGTGGCGGCGAAATGTATGTGTTCGCCGATGCCGATAGTCATTTCAGTGAATCCGAAGGTGTGCATGTTATTCGCACGCCGCGCCACGTCGGTATTTTAAGTCCGGTCGTGCATGCGATTCCGGTGCAATTGCTGGCTTATCATGCTGCGCTGACCAAGGGTACCGATGTCGACAAGCCGCGTAATCTGGCGAAGTCGGTCACTGTCGAATAATTGCCTGAGTGGGCGTGTTCGCGCTGGAACTTTAGCTGCCGGCGTAGCCACTGTCGGCGTCATAACGGGCGCGGATGTCGATGCGGGTCTTTCGATAGACGAACCAGCCAATGCTGCCAAGGATGCCGGCCAGTAACCCGAGGATCGTAATGCCTCCTGTCGCCAGAAGTATGGCGAACCATGCGCTGCCCACGATGGCAGCGATCATCATGATTTTTTCATTGCCACTGGGAATCGCGTAGGCGTTTTGGCCATCGCGGGTGCGCACGGCGACCAATCCGTTGTGATCGATCATGGTATAGGCATAAAAGCGGCCTTGCGCACCTGATTGCAGCAGGGCGGCAACCGAAGGTGCGACGGCTACTTTGTCGAGCCGCCGTTCGCTGCCGTCGTCGCGGGTGAACACGATCGACTCATAGATCGTATGGGTGGCGCTGGATTGCCGAACTGTCGCGCCTTGCACAGTGCCATCGATGATTTCTGTTGCCATGACCCGCTCTCCCCGTGATGGCCGGATGGCCTCACTTCCGTATCCAGAGTACAACGCGAGCAACCGTTTGAATGGGACAAGGCTTGGCTTTTCAGCCCGGCAGGATACCCGGGTATCTGCGCGACGAATAATCAATCGCTTACGATGGCAGCAGATAGAAACGGCTCAAGCGAATATAATGGATGCCATGACCCCATCTCTCCGTATCTGCGTTTACGCCGCTTCCTCCAATCAGGTCGCGCCAGAATTCCACGATGCCGCCTTTCAGCTCGGCGAAGCCCTTGCAAAAGCCGGGCACAGCATCGTGTACGGCGGTGGATCGCAAGGCCTGATGGGCGCACTCGCGAACGGCGCGCTGAAACATCAGGGCAAAGTCATCGGCATCCTGCCGAAGTTCATGGCCGATCTGGAATGGGGCCATACCGGTCTGACGCATCTGGATCTGGTAGAAGACATGCGCGAACGCAAACACAAATTGCTAACCGGTTCCGATGCGGTGATCGCCCTGCCGGGTGGTTGCGGCACGCTGGAAGAATTATTCGAAGCCATAACGCTGAAGCGGCTTGGTATTTATTTCAATCCGATCGTCCTGCTGAACACTAAAAATTTCTACGCGCCGCTGCAAACTTTCATGCAGCAAGTGATCGACGAAAAATTCATGAACCCGGAACATCATGCAATGTGGTCGCTGGTGAATTCAGTGGATGAAGCATTGCCAAAAATTCTTGCAACACCGAAATGGCGTGAAGATGCACGCGATTACGCGGTGGTACGTTGATCTATTTTCAAGGTAATAAAAAATGAAAATTTTATTGATTGGCTCCGGCGGCCGCGAGCACGCATTGGCCTGGAAACTGGCGCAATCAAGCCGCGTCAGCGAAGTGTTGGTAGCGCCAGGCAATGCCGGTACGGCGACCGAAGGCAAGTGCCGCAATGTCGACATATCCGCGACCAATATCGAGGCGTTGCTCGAGTTGGCGAAGAAAGAAGAAGTTGCCTTCACCGTCGTCGGCCCGGAAGCGCCATTGGTGATCGGCGTGGTGGACTTATTCCGCGAACACGACCTGAAAATTTTTGGTCCCACCCAATTAGCCGCGCAACTGGAAGGTAGCAAGGCTTATGCAAAAGATTTTCTCGCACGCCATAAAATTCCGACCGCGTATTACGCCGTGTATGAAGACGTCGAGCTGGCGCTGGACCATCTGCACGATGTCGGTGCGCCGATCGTGATCAAGGCCGATGGCTTGGCCGCGGGCAAGGGTGTTGTCGTTGCCATGACATTCGGAGAAGCCGAAGCAGCCATTGTCGACATGCTCAGTGGGAATAAACTCGGTGCTGCCGGTTCGCGTGTGGTGATCGAAGAATTTTTGCAGGGCGAAGAAGCCAGTTTTATCTGCATGGTCGATGGCGTAACCGCGCTACCAATGGCGACCAGTCAGGACCACAAGCGCGTGCATGATGGCGATACCGGTCCGAATACCGGCGGCATGGGTGCCTATTCACCTGCACCGGTGGTGACGCCGGAAGTGCATGCCCGCGTGATGCGTGAAGTCATTAACCCGACGGTACAAGGCATGATTGCCGATGGCATTCCGTTCACCGGATTTCTCTATGCCGGTTTGATGATCGACGAAAACGCTGGCGTGAAAGTGATCGAATTCAACGTGCGTTTCGGTGATCCGGAAACGCAGCCGGTGATGATGCGTTTGAATTCCGATTTGGTGGATTTGATCGAAGCGAGTTTCGATCAGGGTCTCGATAAAGTATCGGCCGAGTGGAATTCGCAATGTTCGCTCGGCATCGTGATGGCGGCGGAAAATTATCCGGAAACACCGAAAGCGGGCGACGAGATTTTTGGTCTTGATACAATATTGCCCGACGGCAGCAAGGTGTTTCATGCCGGCACTAAATTAAGTGATGGAAAAGTTATTACCGCAGGTGGCCGAGTGCTTTGTGCCTGCGCATTGGGCGACACCGTTGGCGACGCACAAAGCCGTGCATACGAAGCGCTGTCACATATCTCCTGGGATGGCGAGTTTCATCGCAACGATATCGGCTGGCGTGCGATTGAAAGAGAAAAGCAATAATAGATGTTGTGAATGCTCACTTCGTTGTGGTTGTGGGAGGGCTGTAAGGCCCGAATTGTCTGAAAGTATTCGGGCCTTACGGCCCTCCCGCGACCTCGAATATTTTTAATAGGGTGCGCCTCTGGCGCACCAAGCATCATCACGAAATCACCCGGTGTGCCATAGGCGCACCCTACGTAGAAAAAATGGCTACCCGGCCGCAAAAGCTTGCCGTGTGGCAGCCCAGCCCCTAACCTTGGGCATCCCTCCGAGGTTGCCATGGCACATAACCAGTTTGAACTACTGAAACAACGCAGATTCGCGCCGTTTTTCTGGACACAGGCGCTGGGCGCCTTCAACGATAA
This sequence comes from Arenimonas sp., assembly GCA_043753545.1. Classification (GTDB taxonomy): domain Bacteria; phylum Pseudomonadota; class Gammaproteobacteria; order Xanthomonadales; family Xanthomonadaceae; genus Arenimonas. The sequence goes on along the minus strand of JAYUWO010000230.1, from coordinate 10,964 downwards.
TGTCTTCAAGAACGCCCTGATCGCGATGGTGACTTTCGTTCTGGTATCACTGAACGAAAAGCAGGAATCGACCTTCATCCAGTTGGCATCGGCATTGTTCATCCTGCCGTTCTTTCTTTTTTCGGCAACGTCCGGGCAATTAAGCGAACGCTTCGACAAAGCCAAGCTCGCGCAAGCAGTCAAGTGGATGGAAATCGCGATCATGCTGATCGCATCGATTGGCTTTGTTTACCAAAACATCCCGCTGCTGCTGATTTGCGTGTTCGGTATGGGTTTTCACAGCACCTTGTTCGGGCCCTTGAAATACAGTTTGTTGCCGCAGGTACTGCGACCGGAAGAACTAACCGGCGGCAATGGCCTGGTCGAAATGGGCACCTTCGTTGCGATTCTGGTAGGCACCATTCTTGGTGCGAATCTGATCAATATTCCAGACACCGGTGCTTACTGGGTGGCGGGTGCAACAATCCTGATTGCCGTGGTGGGTTTGCTGACGTCCCGCAAGATGCCGAGTGCGCCCGGCACTACCGCTACGATTAACTGGAATCCGATTTCTGAAACATTGAACACTTTAAGCTTCGTCACCAAGAATCGTGCCGTATTTTTATCCTGTCTCGGTATTTCCTGGTTCTGGTTTTACGGTTCGGTATTTTTTACCCAACTTCCGCAATATTCGAAATACGTGTTGGGCAGTAGCGAAGGCACGTTCACGTTGTTGTTGAGTTTGTTCTCGATCGGTATCGCGATCGGTTCGTTGCTTTGCGAAAAACTGTCGCATCGCACCGTCGAAATCGGCTTGGTGCCACTGGGTGCGATTGGCATGACGGTATTCGGCGCGGATCTGTTTTTCGCGCATCCGCAAATCATCGGCGAAAAAGGGTTGTTGTTGTCGCAGGTGATTTCGCAACCAGGGGTCAAACGCGTCATCTTTGATTTGTTCATGATGGCGATTTTCAGCGGACTGTATATCGTGCCCTTGTTCGCGCTGGTTCAAAGTCGTACCGACAAGGACAAGGTTTCACGCGTCATTGCCGCCAATAATATTTTGAATGCCCTGTTTATGGTCGTAGCAGCCGGTTTGTCTTATGTGGCATTGAATGTGCTGCATTGGACGATTCCGGAATTGTTATTGGCCGTGGCGGTATTGAATGCCTTCGCCGCGATTTATATTTTCAGTTTAGTGCCGGAATTCCTGATGCGTTTCGTGGCATGGGCGCTGACTAAATTGATGTACGACGTCGATGTCAAAGGTATTGAAGAACACATTCCCGATGAAGGTGCAGCACTGATCGTTTGTAATCACGTCAGCTATATGGACGCCCTGATTCTCGGCGGCGCGATTCCACGCCCGACACGCTTCGTAATGTATTACAAAATCTTCCACATTCCCGTGGCCAGTTGGTTCTTCAAAACCGCGCGCGCCATACCGATCGCCGGTATGAAAGAAGATCCCGAATTGATGCAGAAAGCATTCGATGAGGTCGACAAGGCATTGTCGGAAGGCGAAATCGTCGGCATTTTTCCGGAAGGAAAGCTGACCACCGATGGCGAGATTGCCGAATTCAAATCCGGTGTCGAAAAAATTCTGGCCCGTCGTCAAGTACCGGTAGTGCCGGTGGCATTGAAAGGCATGTGGACCAGCATGTTTAGCAAACGCGATTCCAAGTTCGGCCGTTTGCGCGTACCGCGACGCATCCGTGCAAACATCGAAGTCGAAGCAGGGCCGCCGATATCGGGAACCGAAGCCACGGCGGAACTACTGGAAGCAAAAGTGAAAACCATGCGTGGCAATCGGGCATAATCAAGAAAACAGGGGAACACAATATGAAATGTCCTAATTGCAGCGCCGAATGTTCCGATCAAGCACAGGTTTGCGATTTCTGCGGCCATGATTTTGTCGAGACACAAGTTCAAACGAGTGAGTCGACGCTATCTCTCGAACCGGCGGCGCTACCGCCAAGTCCGGCGCCACCTCCATTTACTGCGCAAGCGTCGGCTCCGATGCCGCCACCCGCCAATCCCTACGAAAGCGCGGCGCAATCGACACGCCCAAGCGAACCTATTCCCAACCATATGGCCTGGGCCATTGTGTCGACTGTTATTGCCACACTGGTTACCATGCTGACCTGTTGCTGTTTGCCATTGGGCCTGCCTTCGGGCATTGCCGCGATTGTTTACGCCATGCGGGTAAACAAGCATTTTGAAATCGGTGATGTTACCGGTGCGCTGGCCGCTTCCAAAGCGGCCAAGACATGGTGCTGGGTCACCACGGCGCTGGCGATCATTTTCTCGGTATTGCTGGTGTTCTCGCTGATGGTGAATGGCATGGACATGATGAATCCGGAAGCGCTGGAAAACCTGCGCAAGCAAATCGAAGCGGGCCGGTAAATGCGAGTGCAGGTGTGGTGGTGGGCTTTACCCCTGGCGATGATGATGTTGTCCGGGATTTACCTGCTTCGCACCTACGACCCCAATGTGGCTGACAATCCATTTTTGCCCTGTATCTTCAAGGCCATGACCGGGCTTAATTGTCCCGGTTGCGGACTGACCCGGGCCATGCATGCGCTGGTACATTTCGATCTGTATCGCGCCTTTCGCATGAATGCTTTCTTTATCGTGTCGGTTCCACTGGTGACTTTATTGATGTGGCGTTTATATCGGCCGCTGCCGGCTGCACTTGAATTCATAATCAAGCCGCTGGCGAATCCATGGCCCTGGGTAATCGCCGTGCCGATGTTTGCAGTGCTGCGTAATTTACCCTGGTATCCGTTCTATTTATTGGCACCGACAGGTTGAATGGAATGAGGTGTCAGAACTGCCAAGCGGAGTGTTCCGCAGTCGCAAGCGAGTGCGAATTCTGCGGCGAGCCACTCAGCAGCAGAGTTGATAGTGCGCCGCTACCGATGTCAGAACCGACATCCATTGAACCGCCGTCGCTGCCGACCAGTTTCGAATCGGACAATCCCTATGCCTCGTCCGACAGTGCCAGTGTAGGCACTCCGCAAATACCCGTCTTCGAGGTGCCGAACCATCTTGTGCTGTCGATCGTAGCGGCAGTCGTGAGTTTCTTTTTCTGCTGTATTCCGTTCGGCATCGTGGCGGTGGTTTTCTCGTTGCAGGTGAATCAGCGATTGGCCGGTGGTGATTACCAGGGCGCGAAAGATTCCTCGGAGAAAGCAAAATTATGGGCCTGGATTTGCATCGGTATTGCGCTTGCCTTGTTCGTGCTCAACATGATTTTCCAGTCGACCCTGGGCTTCAGCAGATTCGATTAGATTCAAGCGGCCGACCCACGAACGACACGAATGCCGATTGCGTCCGCACGCGCTGGCTATTTGCCGCTCCGCGAGGTTAAGCTCGGGACAGGGGACATTGTCAGCACACGCCGGGGTTCTCATGAACAGTGAGCCAAGCACTAAAACACGCATCCTATTCGTGGACGATTCCCGGCTGATGCAAAAGGCTGCCGTTAAAATGTTATCGGCAGAATTCGATGTGATCGTCGCAGAAGATGGACTCGACGCCTGGGATCAGCTCATGGCAGATACGACAATCCAACTCGTTTTTACCGATTTGACGATGCCGCGTTGTGACGGATACGAATTTCTGGAGCGTATCCGCAACTCTGCCGAGCCAGGTTTACAGAGCATGCCAGTGCTTGTGGTAACTGGTGCGGACAACGATGAAGCTGCCCGCAAAAAAGCCCTGGACATGGGCGCGACCGATTTCATCACTAAGCCGTTTACCAGTCTGGACATGCTTGCTCGAGCCAGAGCCCATGCCAACTATCAGCGAATCACTCGGCAGTTACAGGCACAGGTGAGCATGGATTTGCTCACAGGATTGTCCAATAAGGCCGGTTTTCTGGACCGACTGCAACAGGATATTTCCTATGCGCGTCGCCATCAGAACGAATTGACCTTGGTGAAACTGGAAATTGACGAGTTCCGATCGATTTTTCTTCGGCAAGGCAAACAGCAGGCCGAAGCATTGATCCTGCACGTCGCTCAACTTCTGCGGGCACATATTCGCAATGAAGATACCGCCGCCCGCATCGGGCTCGGTGGTTTCGCCCTGTCATTTCCCGCAGGGCAGCTGGTCGGCATACAAGGAATGGTTGACCGTTTGCGGGCAGAGGTAATCGCCCAGCCTCCACAGATTCAAGGGCAGTTGCTGCCGATTGCCTTGAGCGCAGCGGTTATGGCCCCCGATGTCCAAAACGGTATTAATGCCGAAGATGCTTTGATGCTATGCGAGGCAAAATTAGAGGAGCAGGGCAAGTCTTCCCCCGAACCACCCGCAAAGCAGCAGGTGACTATCGTCGCCGCCAAGCCCGACATAGCGATAGCGGTTTTGCCGGATGAGCCTGTACAAATTGATTTACTGCTGGATCAGATCAAGCTCGGCAACACGCAGGCAGCCTTGAGGAATATGCCGCGAATAATCAACCGATTGGTGCCCTTACTTCGCCTTCTGAGTACCGGACAGCGAAATCAGCTAATCCAGTTTTTGCAAAAATTCGAACAGCAGGGCAAATAAACCGGTCAGTTCACGAAACCTGCCAATACAAAAATCGACAAGACGGCCAGCCACAACAATAAAATCCGCCACACCAGGCTCATGGCGTCGCGCAATTCGAGCAGGGCCGGTGCTTGGGCCGGGCCGTCGATGGCATAGGCATCTTCTTCCGCCAGCTCGCAGTCCACACTGGCGCGTGCGGCAGCACCGAGAAAACCGATATCCAGCCGTGCGCCGCCTTGTTTGTACCATTCGCGCCAAGCCGACAAGACGGTATCGAAGTTGGCAGCCAAGGCCATTCCGAAGGTCATCAGATGGGCCACGGGCCAGTTGAGCAGGTTGGTAAAAAATGCGGCCGCTTCGCTTTGTTTTTCCGGGATGTTTTTCCGGGCTTCGCCTTGTGCACTCAAGCTGGTCAGGCGATATAGCAGGGCACCGGCGGCACCGAGCAACAAGAACCAGAACAAAACGCCGAACCAGCGCCAAAGTGCACAACGGAACACCGCTTCGACAAGATTGGCCCCTTCCAATACGGGCTCATCGCCTTCCGGAAACAAGGCTAGGGCGGCCTGCCGGCGAGATTCAACATCGCTTGCATCGACCACTTTGTCGACATCCAGATCCAGGTCGCGCGGGCCCCAGGTGTAAATCAGTATGAACAAGGCAAAAACAAAGCCCGGCAAGCCGTACCAGAGTCCCGATAAAAAATACTGGATGAGAGCCGCGATGATGACGGGGATGCCGATGGCAATCAGGGCGCCGAAACGACCTTGCCAAAGGGTTTCACCACGAAAAATTTTGCCTAGCAGGCTCAACCAGGAAACAAACCAGCCATAACGACGCAGCGCCATTAGCCCGGGAACAATATGCCCCATGACTAAAGCAAGTACTACCGCTATCAAGGTTAAGGCCATGAACGCCACCGCTGTTGGATAAATCATTGTAGCGCCAAGCGGGGGTTCGTTGGCATTTCGTTGTTTATGTAAGCGAGATCGAGTCCATGTTTTTGTGGGAGCTGGTTTACCAGCGATTAGAATTTTCAGCGCACGCTAATCTGAAGCATTACATCGCTGGCAAATCAGCTCCCACAAAACCAGCTCCATAAAATCAAGAAAGGCTGACGCCCATGCGCGCGCACCATTCTTCAATCAACCAGCGCGAAATGGATAGGCGCGGGGAAATGCCGATAGTGCCGCTGGCGATGCCGTCACGCAATTGTGCTGCACTAAACCACTGTGCTTGTTCAAGTTCGTCGCCGGCTTTCGCTTCCTGCGGTTTGGCGTAAGCATGAAAGCCGAGCATAAGAGATGCCGGGAACGGCCAGGGCTGCGATGCGGCATATTCGGCACGATCAACCCGAACGCCGGCTTCTTCAAACACTTCGCGGATTACCGTTTGTTCCAGTGATTCGCCGGGCTCCAAAAATCCCGCCAACACCGACCAGCGATTTTCTGGCCAACCGGCTTGACGACCGAGCAGGATTTTTTCACCGTCGGTAACCGCCATGATCACCGCGGCATCAGTACGTGGATAATGTTCGCTGCCACAGCTTTCGCACTTTGCCATGAAGCCGCCGCGCACGAGAGTCAGGGCGTTACCGCAGGCTCCACAAAAATGATTGCGTTCCTGCCAGTAAAGTAGTGCACGCGCCTGGGCGAAAATCGAGGCTTGCAGATGTGGCCAGCTGGCGGCGGCGGTGCGTAAATCGATCGCATGTAACGGTACTTGCTCGATGGATTCCGCGCGCAGTGCAAACCAGTGCTGATCATCGGCCTGCCCAAGGTAGCTAGTGCACGCCGGACGCAGGACAAAAAGATCGTTGCCGGATAAAAAAGCCAGTTCCGGCGAATCATCATGAAAGCGGGCATTGCCCTGTAAATCGACGATGATGATGTTGGCCTGCGGCCACAGCTGATCGAGCGTCTCGTTGTTTTCCCGAATGTGTTCGCCGCGATCCAGGCCGGGATGTTGAAACGCGAATTGCTTGGGCGCAGGCAGCATTAATCAGACTGAAAAACTGCTGCCGCAACCGCAGGTGGTTTTTGCATTCGGATTGCGAATGACAAATTGCGAGCCTTGCAGGCTTTCGCGGTAATCCACCTCGGCACCCATCAAATATTGCAGACTCAGAGGGTCGACCAGAAGGGTAACGCCATCGCGTTGCAGGGCAAGATCGTCCTCGCTTTGGCTCTCGTCGAATTCAAAACCGTATTGAAAACCCGAACAACCGCCACCGCTGATATAGACCCGCAATTTGAGTTCAGGATTACCTTCTTCCTGAATCAGGCTGGCGACTTTTTTTGCCGCCGCTTCGCTGAAAAGCAAGGGCGCATCCATGGTTTGGTAGGTTTGAATATTCATATCTAAGAAGTATGCGCTCTATTGCCAAATAACAAGAGTGAAACAAGCGTGAATGATCAGGCTTTTTCGATGAGTTCCGACATCGGCGCATCTGCATGGATCAAACGTCCGGTCAGTGTGGCGCCTCCGGCCATTTCGACCACTTTGTAAAATACATTGCCCTGTATTTTTGCCGTTGGTGAAAGCTCGACGCGTTCGCTGGCGTGGATATCGCCATGCAGGCTGCCGGCGATGACAACGACGGGAACGTGTACTTCGCCTTCGATCAGGCCCTGTTCGGAAATGGTCAGTACGGCGGCACTGCCTTCATCGGCGATGATCTTGCCGATGATTTTACCCTCGACATACAAACCGCCGGAGAATTGCACATCGCCGCGAATCACCACGCGTGGGCCGATCAGGGTTTCGACAGTGTTGGTTCCGTTGCGTGCGCTTTTATTATCCATGCCGAACATTTACTGATTCTCCTGAACTTTTTTAGCGTTCCATGGGAACACTCGATCGGCCTGGCCGTTGTTGCCGCGCAAAACCACTTTTACGCGTTGGGGGGTAAAACCGGACGGAAGCAGCACGCTTCCCTCCAGCTCCTGAAAATAGCGAAATGAATAGGCTTTGCCATTCATGTCCGATTTCTGCACGAGATTTTCCCATGGCACGGTCTTCAATCGGCCGACGCTGATGCCTTCGACCGAGAATTTCATGTTGCCCTGGCTGATCGCACCTCGATTCAGATTTTGCGTGACGGTGGCGGTGAAGCGCCAGGTGCCGCCGGCTTCCGGTTCGAACTGGATATCGTGCACATTCAAGCCGCGCCTTTGGGCGGTAGCACCCACCAGTCGTTCGTAAAACGCGACATCGGCGCGCAGGCCTTCAATTTCCTCGTCACGATCCGACAGGGTCGATTGCAATTCGAAATTCGCGTTGCGACTGATTTGTTCGGAGCGACGGAGCGTGGCCAATTGTTGCTTGGCTTGCTTGAGCTGGGCTTCGTTTTCTTCCAGCAATTCGCGTTGATCGCTGCTAAGACTGCGGCCGGGCGCCGCTTGGTTGGAAGCAGCCCGCGAGCTTGCCAGATACCAGGCGCCTGCCAGACTGAGCAGCCAGAGAATCGCCATCATCGCCGACCAGCCACGCCACGGGGTCTTCTTCGGCACAATCATGAAGCGTTGAGGGTTGGGGTTGGGCGTACTCATCGGGCTAGGATACCTTTCACGGCCATTTCGATAAAGGAAAAAAGTCCCAAAACGCGCTGAAATGCTCAGCACGCATGCAGTTTTCTTGTGGCTATAATCTCCCCAGCTGCTTCCCGATCAGGAGTGTTGAAGATGACCGAAGCTCATTTGTATGCCCTTGGGCTGGCACTGGCTTGTCTGGCCGGTGTGCGCGCCTATCTCACCGTGCTGGGGGTGGGTCTGGCCGGTTTGGCGGGTTGGGTAGAGCTTCCGTTAGCGTTACAGGTCACGACTTCGCCCTGGGTTCTGGGAACGGCGAGTGCTCTGACAGTCGTCGAGTTCTTTGCCGATAAAATTCCCGGCGTGGATTCAGGTTGGGATTTGCTGCAAACCGTCTTGCGGGTTCCGGTGGGGGCATTCCTGGCGGCCGCGACTTTATCCGGTGACGGACAATTAGGCGCGGGTGCAATGCTTGCCGGCGGTGCCGTTGCCTTGCTTGCCCATGGCGTGAAAGCGTCAACACGCGTCGCGATAAATGCCTCGCCCGAGCCGGTATCGAATATCGGTGCATCGCTGACAGAAGACGTCGTGGTCGCGGGTGGAATCGGCCTTGCTTTTGCACACCCTTGGCTTGCATTGAGTCTGGTTTTCGGTACTTTACTTACCATGGCTTTGGTGGTCGCGTGGCTAGTGCGTTTTATCGTCAGAAAAATACGCGGCACCCGCATGACGGCACCTTCACATTGATGGCCTGTAAATGACAACGCTACGTTACTCTTTCGCTGAACCGTGCTACATGGCACTGTGACAGCTCAAGTAAAAGCGGGGCATAATCCCTGTTCACAGGGGGGCGGTAATGAATCAACAAGAAACGGCAGTCATCGCCGAACCAAACTCCGCATTACTGCGCATCATTCCCAAGCGCGTCGAAGTCATGGGCAAACGTTTGCAGCGATTCTTGCAGGATGGCTGGGACATCAATGGTCTGGCCGTGATGCAAGGCGATGCCCATGCATTGGCGCGTGCCTGCCTGGAGCAGGATTTGCTGGAGCCTGCCGAATCCTTGAAAGCGATGGCCGGCTTGCTCGATATCACGATTGAACAACAGGAATTGCCCGATCCCACCGTCGGCGAACGTCTGCATAATTTGATGGATGCCTTGCGTGCAGTGCTGCCCACCATGCCGGACGATGTCCAGGAAATGTTTACCAGCCGCAAAGGTGCCGGAAGTGATCATTCCACTGGCCGCTTCGAGATTCCTCCGATGGCGTATTGGCGGCTATGGGGCGGGGATGCCCCCCCTGCGGTTGCGGTAGATACGGATTCGCGATCAAGAACCCAGCGTCCTGTGGTCGCCGAAGAAGAAAAAGACCCATGGTCTCCCGGCGCCAAATATCATGGCACGGTCGCTTCCAGCCCGCCGATAGCCAATCATGTTTTCAAAAGAACGCCGGAAGAAATGCCGCGTCAACCGGTGCAGGCAACGTCAACTTCCATGATGGGCGGCGCGTTTCCCTCATCGCTTGCCGGCGGAATTTCGACAAAATCCAGCACGCCTGCTCCTCCTGCATTGGCCGACAAAGTGACCGCAGGCAGCAAGCCTGACAAATCGGCGGAATCCATGCAATTGCCGGTACCTTCGGAATTCCGTATTTATCATTTGACCGCACATGGGCCATTGTCATTGGCGCTTGATCAATGTTTCGAAGCGCAGGGGCTGGATGTCGAATTGGTGGAAGACATCGAGGAGCTGAAGGAGCTTTTGAATGCCTTGCCGGCCGACCTCGCCATTGTCGATGCCGAATTTGGCAATGAGCTTGAAGGTTTGGGCAACGATGTACGCGGACTTAGACAAAAACAGGGTCGCAAGATGCGGCTGGTGGCCTTGTCGGAGGCCGATGACATTAGCCTTCGTTTGTCGGCACGGCGTGCCGGCGTGGATGCCTTGATTGTCGGGGCCAAGACGGCGGCCGACGTGATCAAGCGCCTGCGCGTCATGCTGGAGCCCGGGTCGGAAAGCCCTTATCGCATTCTTATTGTCGAAGACGATCGCTCGCAGGCACTTTTTGCAGAAGGCATTTTGCGTAATACCGGCATGGAAACCCTGGTCGTTCTCGATGCAATGGAGGTCATGCCGGCCCTTGAACAATTCCAGCCCGACTTATTGCTGATGGATCTCAACATGCCGGGCGCCAACGGTATCGAGCTCACCAGTTTGATTCGCGAGCAGGAAGCCTTCATGCACACGCCGATTGTTTTCCTGTCCGGTGAGCACGATGAAGATCGCCAGTTCGATGCCATCGATGCCGGTGGTGACGATTTCCTAAGCAAACCCATTCGCCCCCGGCACCTGATTTCTGCCGTGCAAAACCGCGTACGGCGACATCGTGCGATGGAAAGTCGCCAGCAAAAACGCAGCGGAAAAGATTGGCAAACCGGACTTTACGATCGCCAGGATCTGCTTGCCTTGATCAGCCAGCATCTGCAGCGCAGCAACGACATAAAAGGCGGCATCTTCCTGCTTGAAATGGAAGGCTTAAGCAGTTTGCGCGAGCGTTTCGGTATTGCCGCATTTGAACAAATGCAGCAAGACGCAATCCGCGTGATTTCTGAGCAGGCCGTCGATTGCCCGATCGGCCGCTTTGGCGATGGCAGTTATCTGGTGTATGCCTCGCAACCCGATGACATGGCCTTGATGGCGATGGCGCAACAATGCCGAACCAGTCTGGTGCAGCATGCGTTTCAGGTGCAGGGCCATCCGCTTCGCTTGCGTGCTTCGGTAGGCGTTTGTGCGTTCAAACACAGCTTCCACGATAGCGGTGCCATGCTCGGTGCCGTTGAAAAGGTGACCCGCGAAGCCCGTTCGCAAGAGCGCGGCGTGCGACAGTACGAACCGCCGAAAACCGAAGATGCCGC
>JAYUWO010000229.1:0-2770 GCA_043753545.1 Arenimonas sp. | reverse complement strand
CATAGGCCGCCGAACTACTGTAACCAACGGCATTTGAACTGTAGAGTGCAAAACTGTTGTTGCCTGCCGCTGTTGAAGCCCCGTAGGCAAAACTGCCGCTGCCGGTGGCGGTCGATGAATAGAAAGCCTGAGCGCCGCTACCATTGGCCGTCGAGTCGAACAATGCGGTGCTGTTATTGCCGGTCGCGGTCGAATCAAAAGCTGCCGTGCTGTAGTAACCGGTCGCGGTCGAATTGTTGACGGCCAAGCTATATCCGCCGACTGCGGTGGAATAAGCATTGGCAAAGCTGTAAGCACCCATTGCGGTGGCATAGGTACCGCTCGCATTGGCATAGGCACCTATCGCGGTGCTGTAATTGCCGGTGGCGCTGCTGCCATTACCTGCCGCTACGCTGTAGTTTCCAGTCGCGGTACTGTAATTGCCCATGGCAACCGAGCCATTGTTGGCTGTGCTGTAAGCACCGACGGCATTTGAGCTGTTATTGGTGTAACTGCCATTGCCGGTCGCGGTCGAGTAATTGTTTGCCGAGCTAAATGCGCCGCTGGCATTCGAACCGTTATTGGCATAGCTACTTGCGCCACTGGCATTCGAATTATTGAGTGCCGTGCTGTAAGTGCCGCTAGCATTCGAATTGTTGTTGGCATAACTGCCAATGCCGGTGGCGTTGGAGTAATTAGCAGCCGTACTGTTGACGCCTGTTGCCGTCGAGCTGTAGCTGGCAAAACTTCCCGAACCGTTGGCAACCGAGCTGTAAATCGCAAAACTATTGTTGCCGGTGGCGTTCGAGTCAAATCCGGCGAAACTGTTTTCACCTACGGCTACCGAACCCGAATAGGCCAGACTGTTGCGTCCGGTAGCGGTTGAGTTACCTGATGCATCACTTTGATAACCCGTCGCGGTCGAATCACCGGTGGCACTGCTATAGGCACCGATCGCCGTGCTGAAATTACCGCTGGCATTGGCATTCAAGCCGCAGGCCAAAGAAAAAGTCCCGGTGGAGACCGCACCGCCATTGCCGCCGCCGGTCAGTTCACAGGTATCGCCCGCCATGGCGACATGCGCCGATAAACCGAGCAAGATGGCTGCGGCCAGTTGCTGGCGTAAGCCCGCGTGGCGGACCTTTAATTTGTTCGTTTTCATTTACCGCCCCTGTTTTGCTTGTTGCGCACTTCTAATAGAAGTACGAATCTCTGATATCGCGTCACGCATATTTCACCGGACGCTTTCCCGACAACGTTTTCGCCGTCAATCCTACTGCATTTATCAGGTCATTTGTATGACGGAAACCAGATAAAAACACAGCCCTGCCTGGCCATAACGAAAGCTTGGTTCCCCGGCCTCTCCATTTGCTTTATGGTGTCGTCCTGACCCAACAAGCGACCGGTGTAAGTGGATATCAATCTCTGGCAACAGGCCAACGAACAGTTCAATGCCAAACAATTCGAATCTGCAAAGGCCAGTTGCGAACAACTGCTGTTGCAGGAACCCGAACAGGCCATGGTCTATTGCCTGTTGTCATCGTGTTATCAGAATCTTCGACGTCCCCGGCTGGCGACCTTCAATGCCTTTCAGGCCTGTAAACGTGCTGCCGGTTTGCAGGCTCGCGATATTTTGGCAATCAGCAATGCCTGCCTGATGGTCGGCGAAACTTATCTTGGCCATAGCGTATTGGCCAATATCGATATCAACCATCCCGCCAATCGAGATGTCTTGCTCGATGTCGGGCGTCAATACAGCTCGCTGGAAGACCAGCCGATGGCGCTGCGGTTTGTGCAGCGTGCGCATGCCGAAGGCACGAATGGCTGGTTCGCCAATCATATTCTGAGCATCATCCTGAGTTTTACCGGTCCGGTGGAAAACGCGATTTCGGCCAGCGAGTCATCCATCTCGAAAAACCGGTTGCACGGGCACGCCCATTGGATGCGCGCGCAATTTGGCAGCAAAGAAGGCAATGCCCTCCGCGTTGCGCGCATGCGTGAAGTACTGACGCAACCGAACCTCACTCTGGATGACAAAACCTATCTGCATTACGGCATCTTCAAGGAACTTGATGCGATCAATGACACCGGTGATGCCTGGCTGGCATTGGCGGAAGGCATGAAACATCGTCGTTCTGCATTGAATTTCGGTATCGAACGGGAAAACCTGTGTTTCGACAACCTGATCAAGGCGACCAGCGATAATTTTCTCGAAGTGCCGACCAAAGTACCTCAAGAAGTCACGCCGATTTTTGTAGTCGGGATGCCGCGCACCGGCACGACATTGTTGGAGCGCATCATCGGTAACCATCCGCAAATTACCGCCTGTGGCGAGTTGACCGATTTCAAAATGCAATTGCAATGGGCGGCCGATACGCCGCTACCGGTACAACTGCATCCTGAATTTGGCGAACTGATATCGAAAATCGATTTCCATCTGGTCGGCAATCGCTATCTCGAAAAAACCCGCCGCCTGATCGAAGGCCGAAAATTCTATAGCGACAAGATGCCGCTGAATTATCTGTATGCCGGCTTGATTTTAAAAGCGATTCCGCACGCCAAAATCATCAATCTTCGCCGGCATCCGATGGATGCCTGCTTCTCGAACATGAAAGAACTGTTCGCCCATCACCATTACGCCTACAGCTACGACATGCTGGAATGCGCGAATCATTACCGCAATTATTCGCGTCTGATGAAGCACTGGCATGACATAGCGCCGGGCCGCATTCTCGATGTGCATTACGAACATCTGGTCACGCAGCCGGAAATCGAAGCCTGTCGCGTGCAG
>JAYUWO010000228.1:0-8513 GCA_043753545.1 Arenimonas sp. | reverse complement strand
TGCGGCGTTTGAGTTCGCTAATAAAATTCATTTTTTTAGAATCTCGTTGAACTCACCGTAGGAGGGCCTTCTAGGCCCGACCAGCCCGAGGGATGATTTGATAGGTCTTTCGGGCCTAGAAGGCCCTCCTACGGAAGCAGATTCGCGCATGAAATTCCTCATTTCTTTTCACTGCAAACTTTAGCGAAATGTGGGTCGGTAGTTTTCACTTTCTTCACAATGGCAATAAATCGAGGCTCACACCGAATCGGGTCCATCGCTGGCATCATGATTGCCCAATCCACATAATTTCCCTTTAACGCCGCAAATTTTTCGAGATAGGCGAGCGTGATTTCCTTTTCACCCAGTAGCAAGAGCACGGAAGGCAGGTCGTAATCTTCAATCAGGTTGTTGCTGGCCGGATCAAACTTGCTGTTAAAACCCAATGCTGCCAACCGAAGTGCAAAATCTCTTTTGCTCGATTGACCACTGAGTGCATTGAACAATTCGCCACCCTGTGCACTGGCACCGGGATTGTCGATTGCCGCCTGTTTCTCGAGTGTTGCGCGTGCTTCGGCCAACTGCCCCATCGATAGCTCGGCCATCGCGATGTCTCCAAGGCATGCGCCATAGTCGGGCGCAAAGGCAAGCGCTTGCAGGCAACGGACTTTGGCTTCTTCGTCCCGGCCGAGTGTTCGCAAAACGATACTATGGTTTTCAGCCACCACGCGCGAGCGTGGATCCAGTGCAGAGGCTTGCTCAAGCGAAGCTAGAGCTTCGACGAGCAAGCCTCGCGACATCAATTGCGTACCGCGCCATTGGTGGGCGGTGGCAAACGAGGGTCGCAGCGCAATGGCTCGATTGATCAGAGCTGCTGCGGTTTCCCTGCGCAGATCGATTACAGCGATTTGCGCCAATGCGGCATATGGCTCGGGTAGGCTGGCATCCAAGGCTAATGCTCGCTCCGCAGCATCACGGCCGCGTTCAAGACTTTCATCTTTGGTAATACGGTTGCTGTAGTCACTGACGACAGCGTACGCCAAGGCCTGACCCGCATAGGCTTGTGCAAACAAGGGATCAAGCGCAGCAGCGTGTTCAAACATGTCAATGGAAGCCCATAGCGCTTTTTCGCGGCGCGTATGCCACAGCGCCATGCCACGCAAATACAGATCGTAGGCCTCCAGATTTTTGGTGCCGGAAGCCGACTCACCCGGCTTCGAGATGCCGGTCATTTTCACTTTCAGTTGTTCGCCAATCGCCTTGGCGATTTCGTCCTGGATGGCGAAGATGTCCTTCAAATCACGATCATAGGTTTGCGACCACAAATGAAACCCATTACTCGCGTCAATCAATTGCGCGGTGATGCGGACCTTGTCGCCCTGCTTGCGAACGCTGCCTTCCAGCACCATGCGGACTTTCAACGCCTTCGCAATCTCGGGGACTTCCAGCGACTTTCCCTTGAACGAAAACGACGAGGTGCGTGCCGCGACTTGCAGTTCCGGGGTACTCGCCAGCACGTTCAATATTTCTTCGCTAATGCCGTCGGAAAAATACTCGTTCGCTACATCGCCCGACATATTGCTAAACGGCAGCACGGCAATCGAACGCGGATTGATTTTGTTCTTCTCGGCGTCGATACCGGCAACGGTTTTTGCAGCGACGGTTTTACTGGTAGTTTCGACCAGAGCCGCTTCGCGTTTCGGTGCAAGAATAAATTTATCGAACGCGAAAAACGTCAAGGCCAACGCAAACAAAACGATAATCAAACGTTCCATCTTGCGCGCGGTTTGCGGCGCGATCGATTGATCTGGTGTTACTTCGGCATCGCGCTTCAAACCCTCCGGTGTTAATTCGAATACCCAGGCAAACACCATCGCGGGAATAAATCCGATCGCCAGTAGTGTGACAACCGCTTTCATCGCCCATGACGATGCATCGAAGACCGGAAACAAGGTGGCCGCGACTTGCGTGACCAGCCACGCACCGACCAGATACAAGCCAGCCATGCGGATCACGTTGCGGCGTTTGAGTTCGGCGAGAAAAGTCATCGAGCGGATGTCCTACAGGATTGGCTGGGCGGGACTGCGGGCATTACCAGCCTGCTCGCTGCAGCATCGCTTTGAAGCGATGATCTTGTCGCGTCGACTTCCAAACGGGGTCGTGTTTGAGCCAGACCATCCAGGAAAACAGGCCGCTCCGGTCATCGATCTCTTTGCCCAGCCACTGCAGCGCGAGATCTCTCTCACCCAGCACTTCGTATACCGCCGCGATCCGGTACTCGACGACATGTTCGCCGCGTGCGTCGCGATTCAACAATTCATTTAATAACTCGCGCGCCTTGTCTTTCTGGCCTGCATTGGCATAGGCCAATGCCAACATGCCGATGCCACCGGCATCGCCCTTGGGGGCATCGGGCTGTGCTTTTTGGGCTTCGACCAAGGCAGCCTCGAATTCGCCTTTCGCGCCGTATGCGAGGCTTCGGTAGAAGTGGGCCAAGGAGTAGTTTGGTTTTGTTGTCAGGTAGTTTTCGTAATGACGCAGGACCCAATCGTGCTGTCCTGCCATGTAGCGCTGCCTGCCAGTATTCCTCAACAAGTAGTCACGGGTATCGGCATCGGCAAGCGCCAGCGCCTTGTCCGTGTGCTCGAACGCAAGGTCGAACTCGCCGATGCCGGCGAGCAATTCCGAATACCAGTAATGGGTCAATGCCTTGTTCGGGTCCAGCTTGAGCGCGGTGTCGAAGATCCGTTTCGCACAGTAGTAATCGTTGTTGGACAGGAAGACCTGATCGACCAACAGGTATAAGCCGTCGATGTTGGAAGGATCGAGTTCACGGCCTTTGGCCAAATGCTTCCATGCGCGGGCGTGGGCATCTTGTTTTTTCACACTTAGATAGCGTTGCGAGGAAATGTGCGCGCGCGCGAGCAGGAGGTGTGCCTGAGCATTTTTTGGATCGATTTGAATCGCCTGTTCGTACAGCGACATCGCTTTCGTGACAGTCACATCCGACATGGCGCGCGTGATTGCTTGTGCCTCGGCGACGAGCTTGTCAGCTGCGATCTGTTCGGGATTCTTGTCGATGTTGGATTTAGCGCTTGCTTGCAACGACGAGAGATCGGGGCAACCGGGTGACGCTGCACGTTGGTCTGCGGTGGCGATTCCGGCACAGCAGAAAAAAAGGGTCGCGGCAAATCCCTGGTAAAGGTGTTTCACTGGTCTGTTCTCCGTGAGATGCGGATGACATTGCGGCGTATAAGTTCGGAAATAAAATTCATGAATTAAGCATCTCGTTGAAATTACCGTAGGAGGGCCTTCTAGGCCCGAGCGAGAATTGGACAGATTTTTCGGGCCTAGAAGGCCCTCCTACAAAAAACAACAATACGAACAATGGATAAATTATTCACAGACGTAATCACCCTTATCATTCTTGCGGCAATAATCCGGTGGCCCTTTGGCATCCCATAGCGCGGCCAGGCCGCTGCGTCGGGCGAATTCGGGAAATTCCGGCACACCTTTTACTTCGGAATTGCGGCGAAACATTTCGGAAATCGCCATTGAATCATTGGTTGTTGGCTTGTCTTGTGCAATCTTGAGGCCCATTCCCACTTCGCCTGATCGCATCAATACATAGGGCACTACGCCGGCAATGTATTCGGGTTTTGTGGCCAAATAGTCATTGATCAAAGCCATCGTTTTCTTCTTGGCTTCGGCATCGCCATAAATCGCTTTCGAGAACAAGGCTGCCGCCTCGGGCGGAAATCCACTGGTGAAGTAGCCTGCCAATCCCTTGGTCATGGAGTTGATGGCGGCTACTTTGTCGCCACGCGCGATATCCAGCCGCGTCTGGCCGATTCCAACAAACACATGGCCGCCCTCGACTGCCAAACGCAATAGTCGTTCACCATTTTCAAGATCGCCATCGAATACATACATACGCGCTCGCCAGAGCAAGGCATTGGGCAGCAATGGATCCACTGCCAAGGTTCGGTCTAGCGCTGCCGTGCCTTCACGCATGTAGCCGGTATTGATTAACTGCGTTGCGAGCCAGAAATTCGCGGTGACATCGTTGGGGTCGAGCTTTATCGCTCGTGAAAACGCTTGGTCTGATTCCAGAAACCTGCGCCGCGCACCGTATGCACTACCCAGTGATGCAAAGGGTTCAGCCAGAGAAGGGTCCAGTTCGGTGGCGCGACGCGCATGAAATTCAATCAGCGGCAACGCTTTCGAGAATGCCGAACCGCTGGCGTAACTTGCATTGACGCTATGTAATGCGGCCAAGCGCGAATGGGCGCGGGCATAGCCAGGGTCGAGGGCAATCGCTTTATTAAGCATCTCGATGCCGTCGGCAAAACGCGCACCTTCGCGACGGTTGAATATCGCGGTGGCTTGCAAATACAGGGAATAAGCTTCGGTGTTGGAAGTACCGGTTTTCACCAGGCTTGTTTTTTGATTGCCCTGCAAAATTACCTGCAGTTTGCCGGTGATGGCCTGGGCAATATTTTCCTGCAAGGCAAAAACATCCTTCAAATCGCCGTCGTAGGTTTCCGACCAGAGATGAAAACCGTCCCGGGTGCGAATCAATTGCGCGGTGATACGGACTTTTTCGCCTTGCTTGCGCACCGAACCTTCCAGCACGTGCGCCACACCGAGTGTTTCGCCGATCTTGGTCAGATTTTCATTCTTGCCCTTGAAGAAAAACGACGACGTGCGGCCGGCGACTTTCAGGTCATCGACCTTGGTCAGGGCATTGAGGATTTCTTCGGATATACCATCGGAAAAATATTCATTGTCCTTGTCGGCACTCATATTGACGAACGGCAACACGGCGATGGATTTTTCACTGACGCTTGTTTTTATTTCCGCCAGCGTTTGCGCTTTTACTTTTACACTGGTCGCGCTGATGGCAGCCGCTTCGCGTTTCGGTGCCAGCACGAATTTATCGAACGCAAAAAACCCCAAGGCCAAAGCGAACAACACGATGATCGTACGTTCCATCTTGCGCGCGGTTTGTGGCGCGATGGATTGTTCCGGTGTTACTTCGGCGTCACGCTTCAAACCCTCCGGCGTGAGTTCGAATACCCATGCAAATACCATCGCGGGAACAAAACCGATCGCCAGAATGCCGACAATGGTTTTCATCACCCAGCCGGGCGCTTCGAAAACCGGCAATAAAGTGGCGGCAACTTGCGTGATCAGCCAGGCACCAACCAAATACAACCCGGCCATGCGGATCACGTTGCGGCGTTTGAGTTCGCTGATGAAGTTCATTTGACCGCCTTGGTGAAATCCAGCCCGCATTCGAAATCGCTGCTTCCCAGTGGCCTGCAACCTTGCGGCCAACCGTTTTCGCGCCAGTAAGTGACGAAACCGAATTCAAGCAGTTTCGCCTTGCTACGCGGGTCGCGCAGCATTGCCTGGCCCATGGGTTTGCTGCGATAGACATCGCCGAAGTAGTACATCTGGCCGATCGGCCCAACGCTGTCGATATACGCGTTGTAACCCACAACATCCTGACGAGCGATCAGGTAAACCGAGGGTTCACCCGATGGTAATTCCTTGAATGCCGCCTGGAGGATTGGCGCAGACACTTCCGTTTCGCCCAGCGCCCACGGCAATAGCAGCTGCACGAGCTTGCTATCTTCTGGATACTGCACACGCATTTGGGCCAGCGCCGCACGTGCTTCGTCGACGCGGCCATAGGCCAGGGCATAGTCGAGGGCACCTAGTCTGCTGACAAAGTTTTTCGGGGCGATGGCTTGCAAGCGCCGCAACGCCCGCTCCACTTCGGCGCGTGCATCCAGGGCAATCGCCGCCGCGTGCAAGCGCATCCAGCCTACCGAAAAGTAAGGATCCAGAACCACAAGTTCCCTGCACATGCGTGCCGAATCCTCCATGCGCCCCACCTGATACAGCAACTCCGAGTAATCTTCGCGCGCATCCGGATAACTCGGATCCAGTTTCAGGGCGCGCACATAGTGGCGTTCGGCTTCGGTATAACGGAATTTCGCTCGCGCAACATTGGCCAGCGCGTGTTCGCTGGCGGCCGAATTCGGATCAAGTGTGCCTGCCTGTTCCGCCGCAACGGCTGCCTGCGCTAGCGCCGCAATGGCTTCTTGACGGCTCATCGGCTCCCAAAAATACAGAACATCATAGGTGAGCGACAACGACGACCACGCAGCGGCAAAATCGGGCGCCAGAGCCGTCGCTTTCTGAAAATGCCGGATCGCCATCGGCAGGTCCGTACGCTGGCGAAGCAGGGAACGACCCTTCAGGAATTCGTCATAGGCGGCAGGATCTACTGCTTCCCGAACCGGCGTTGAGCCAGCCACTACCAGCGATTTCGTCAGCGATTCACCGATACGTAATGCAATCTCGTCTTGCAAGGCGAACACACTTTTGAGCTCGCGATCATAGGTTTCCGACCAGATATGAAAGCCATCGGAGACGCGCACCAGTTGCGCGGTAATTCGCACCTGTTGGCCATCGCGACGCACACTGCCTTCCAGAATATGGGCAACGCCGAGCTTGTTGCCAATCTCACGCACATCGCCACTCTTGCCCTTGAATTGGAATACCGAGGTGCGCGCAACCACCTTGAGCTGGGGCACCTTCGCCAACACGTTCAGTAACTCTTCGGTCATGCCGTCCGAGAAGTAGTCTTCATCGGCCTTGCCGCTCATATTGACAAACGGCAACACGGCGATGGAATTTTCGTTTTCTTTTTTATCTTTGATCGCTTCCTGCTTGATCAATGTTTGTGTTGTGATGGCTACCAAGGCTGCTTCGCGCTCTGGTGCCAGATAGAATTTATCGAAGCCGAAAAACGCCAGGGCAATCGCGAACAACACCAGAATGCTGCGTTCCATCTTGCGAGCGGTTTGCGGTGCGATCGATTGTGCTTCGGGAATTTCCGAATCGCGCTTCAAGCCATCCGGCGTTAATTCGAAAACCCAGGCAAACACCATTGCGGGTATAAAACCTAACGCAAGAATTCCGACAATGGTTTTCATCACCCAGCTGGGCGCTTCGAATACCGGCAGTAAAGTGGCGGCAACTTGTGTGATCAACCACGCACCGACCAGATACAAACCGGCCATGCGGATCACGTTGCGGCGTTTGAGTTCGGCGATGAAGTTCATCATTCAAAAATCTCGTTGAAATAATCGCAGGAGGGCCTTCTAGGCCCGACCGACAATTTGGCAGATTTTTCGGGCCTAGAAGGCCCTCCTACAAAAGCAGCGAGATAAATCCTGTGGCGGCGTTTGAGTTCAGTGATGAAGTTCATGTCATTTGCACTCAAAATCATCATTGCCGACAGGTTTGCACTGCGGCGGAAAACCCTGTTTACGCCAATAGTCCAGAACGCCGGAACCCCTGATTTGCGTTTTGAAGGCTGCCGTTTGGCGATAGCGGCTAAGTGTTGGGTTCCACATGATGTTGGAGTCACTCATTGTCTCGTTGGCACCGATGGGAATCAGCAACAGAGCGAGATCAACGTCGGTCATTTTTCCGGACTTCTGATTGAAGCTGCGTATATCGGCAATCAATTCTTGATGGTCTTTATCAGGGTTGCGGTAAGCCTCGTAGAGCTCGCTGTGGCGGCGCCAACCAAAAAGCACGTCAGTCCTGCCACTATGGAGCTTAAACTCATTTTCCAAGCCGTGTTTAGCCAACAAGCCAAGATTTATTTGAATGTTCGACATGCCTGCATCAAGGGCTTTGCGATAAACCGCTAGGGCCTCGGCATCACGACGCAAGTCACTGAGCGCACCTATTTGATTACCGAGGCAGGGAACGTAGAACGGGTCAATGTCTGCGCAGCGGCTGTACATCGCCCGCGCCGAAGTCATGTCACCCAGAGTTCGATACGCATTGCCGAGCCAGTTCAACGCGCTGGTATTATTAGGATCAATCGCCAGCGCGCGTTTGTAACCAGCGATGATGGCGGTGAAATCACCGCGCGCTCTCAGTTCATCAGCCGCATTTCTTTTCAATTGTGCAATTACAGCAATCGCCGTTGCGCTATTGGGATTGATGGCCAGTGCGCGGTTGGCAAATTCAAGCGAGCGCTGTTCCACCTCGACGAGCTTGGCAGAAGAGTACCCGTAGTCCACCATTAAAAATTGCAGCGCTGCCCGTATTTCCCAGGCAGCGGCAAAGTTCGGGTCCTGCTCGATGGCGCGTGTGAGCAAGGCATCTGCCTTGTCGAGATCGTAGCGGGCTGCAAACATTGGGCGCGCCTGCAGAAAAAGCTCGTAGGCACTGAGATTGTCTGTCATCGGCGCTACTTTTAATTTTGCGTCAGAGCCAACCATCATCGATTGTCCAAGTGCTTTCACAATGGCATTTGCGATTTCATCTTGAATGGTAAAGACGTTATCCGCCGTTAAGGGTCGATCGAAAGTTTCAGACCACAAATGTCGATCGGTTTGCGTGTCAATAAGCTGTGCGGTGATTCGAACCGTTGAGCCCGCCTTGCGCACCGAGCCTTCCAAAATGTGGCGCACTTTCAGTTGTTTGGCAATTTCGGGAAT
>JAYUWO010000227.1:0-25457 GCA_043753545.1 Arenimonas sp. | reverse complement strand
TCAACCGGACACCCTCGGCCAAAAATAGCGGGCGGGCAAAAATTCGGGTCGGCACCTGCCACTGCAGTTGCGCGAACTCTTCGCGAACCTGTTTATCCAGTTGCCAGAGATAGGGACCGCCAATACCGATGGTCAGACCCAGAACCAGCAGGCTGATACGCCAAAACCAGGTCTTGAATCGGGAACGGGGGGCAGGGGTTTCTTCGGAGGGAGCGTTTAGGGTCACGGACATGGATAATGTTGGTTTCCGGAAGTTTATCAGGCTGGGGAGTGAGTCTGAATTTTTCTTGACCCATTTGGACAATAAATTCCCGAACTAATTCACATTAAATGAATAATAGATTTCTCTACCACTTTCGCCGGACCCGAAGCTTGCTGCAACGCGGCTTGCGTAGCCTGCGTGTTCGCGGCCTGAAAGCCAGCCTGGCCATGCTGTCGCCCAGACTAAAACTGCCGCAGCCGAAGTCTGAACTGTCTTTCCCCAACGCGCCGGAAATTGCCGGCCTGAGTTACGCAGACTTTGCTTGCGACCACCCCGAAGTTAGCCTGATTATTCCGGTACACAATCATCTTGAACTGACCCAATCCTGCCTAGCGAGCCTGCTTTCACATCGCAATGAAATTGCCTTCGAAATCATCGTCGTCGATGACGCCTCCACCGATGGCAGCCATGCATTTTTATCCGGCTTGAAAGGATTGCATTTATTTCGTATGGCAGAGCAAAGCGGTTATGTGCTCGCCAGCAATAAAGGCGCATCGGAAGCACGCGGCAAGATGCTGGTATTCCTGAATAACGATACCGTGGTTCAGGCTGGCTGGCTTGAAGCCTTGTTGAATTTATTTGAACAATTCCCCGATACCGGCATCGCAGGCGCAAAATTGCTTTATCCTAACGGTTTGTTGCAGGAAGCCGGTGGTGCCGTTTTCAAGGACGGCAGTGTCTGCAATATCGGTCGATTCGAACAAGCCGACAATGCGCGTTTCAATTATGTACGTGAAGTCGATTATGTCTCCGGTGCAACATTGGCCATTCGGAAAAATGTCTTCGCACAATTGAACGGCTTTGACACACATTTCGCCCCCGGCTATTTTGAAGACACCGATTTGGCGATGCGCGTTCGTGCAACGGGATTGAAAATTCGTTACACGCCATTTTCGAATGTCGTGCATCAGGAAGGCGCTACTTCCGGAACGAGTCTCGAAAGTGGGATGAAAGCCTTCCAGACTCCGCATCAGGAAAAATTTTTCGAGCGATGGCAGCAGACGTTAGCTAGCTACCCGCCCCGTCCAATGACGGGCGAAGAAAACCGGGCGCAGGCATTTCAGTCAAACAGAAAAAAAATCCTGGTGCTGGACGAACACACACCCCGCATCGACGCAGACTCTGGCTCATTGCGTCTGTTTCATCTGATGAAGTGTTTGCAAAATGAAAACTGTGACCTGCACTTCCTGCCGGCAGACCTGTGCTTTGATGCCGGCTATACCTTACGACTGCAACAACATGGCATCGCTTGTTATTACCGGCCATGGATAAAAAGCGTATTTGATTGGCTTAAGCAAAACGCTGAACAGTTTGATTTTATTATCGTTTGTCGTGTCAGCCTGATGTCCACTGTTTACGACACGCTGAGAACTGCCGCGCCGGCGGCGAAACTGATCTTTGATACTGTTGATCTGCACCATGTACGCGAGTCGCAGGAAGCGGACATTTCAAAATCCGCATCGATGATGAAGCAGGCGCAAATCACGAAAGAAAAAGAATATGCCTTGATCGACAAATGCGATGAGACATGGGTAGTCAGCGAGACAGAACGCGCAGCACTGGCAGCAGACTTTTACGGGAAAACCATTCGTCGAATTTCCAACATTCATCCGCTACGTGTCGCTACGCTGAATTTTTCCGATCGCAGCAACCTGTTGTTTGCCGGAAATTTCCGCCACCCGCCAAACCAAGACGGCCTGCAATGGTTTCTCGAAACCGCCTGGCCGATCATCCATGCTAAACGCCCCGATGTTATTCTGAATATTGCGGGAGCGTCGGCACCTGAAAATTTGAAAAAAATATCCGCCAACATGAACGTGGTTTTTCTTGGCCATGTGGCCGATATTGAAAATCAAATCGACCTGTCACGGATCAATATCGCCCCGCTACGTTACGGCGCAGGCGCAAAAGGGAAAATCAGCCAGGCTATAGCTTCGGGCCTGCCGACGATTGCCACGACGGTCGCTGCGGACGGAATGTGTTTGACAGATCAGACATCCGTCCTGATTGCCGATGATGCTGAAAACTTTGCCGCTAAAATTCTGGACTTGTATGAAAACGAATCGCTGTGGAATTCGCTATCAAAAAATGGCTACGGGGTTGCAGAGCAATATTTTTCGGAGCAGGCGGCGACCAAAGAGATTCACGCGATGCTTTGTAGCAGTCCGCTTGCGGGCGACTGAGCAATAACGCACCCAATCCTCACGCAATGAATCTAACAGCTTTCGTAGGTCGGGCCCTGGCCCGACAGCTTCATAAAGGTTGCGATGATATTTGTACCGAGAGATGGCCGGATGCACCTTACAGATTGCGACATCGACAATGCCGGGCCAGGGCCCGACCTACGGTGGATATCAACCCAGTCTTCTTGCTTCCTGAATTCCCGGCACGGCATTCAATCTTCCCAGCAAATCACTAAGCTGTTCGAAATCGGTCACTTTCAGCAGGAAATTGATTTCGGCCATGCCGTGGCTGGCATCAATCTTCGAGTCGACGCCCTGAATCTGTACTTCGTTCTGACCGATGATATTGGTGATGTCTTTCAGCAGCCATTTCCGGTCGAACGCTCGTACCACCACATTGACCATGTAACGGGATTTGTCCGACTGACCCCAATTGACCGGCAGACAGCGGTCTTCATGCAGACTCATCAAGCGTCTCAGTGATGCGCAGGAAGCTCGGTGAATACTGACGCCGCGACCCTGCGTCAGGTATCCAGTAATCTCATCGCCGGGTACCGGTTGGCAGCAGCGCGCCAGTTGCGTCAATAAGTTGCCGACGCCTTCCACCGTAAACTGGCCGACATTTTTCTTGATCGCATATTTCTTTGGTGCGGTCTTGACGACTTCGGGCAATTTGCTGGTTTGCAAATGCTCGTGCAACGCCCGACTAACCTGATTCGGACCGACATCGCCCAAGGCCAGCGACAGATAAAGTTCCTCGGTGTTCGGCAAACGGAATTTCTCGAGGATCGGTGCAAGATCGGCATTCAATAATGCTACCCGGCGCAATTCTTTTTCCAGAATATCGCGGCCCGCCTGCAGATTTCTGGCTCGGTCGATTTTATGAAACCAGGCACGGACTTTATCGCGGGCCCGACCGCTAACCAGAAACCCATTCGAGCTCATCAGCCAGTCGCGTCGCGGCTCGGATACCTTGCTGGTGATGATTTCAATACGGTCGCCACTGCTCGGTTTGAAATCCAGTGTCACGATTCGGCCATTCACTTTTGCACCACGACAACGATGGCCGACTTCGGTATGCACGTGATAGGCAAAATCCAGCACCGTCGCGCCATGCGTCAAATCGAACACCTCCCCTTTCGGCGTGAGCAGATACACCCGATCTTCCATCAATTCGGTGCTGAAGCCTGCCAGTAAATCATGCGCCTCGTTGTTGTCGCGCTGCTCAAGCAATTGCCGCATCCAAGCTACTTTGCGTTCAAAACTGGCGTCGCTCGAACCGCCTTCCTTGTATCGCCAATGTGCGGCAACACCGAGCTCGGCATGTTCGTGCATTTCCGGCGTGCGAATCTGGATTTCCAGCGTGCGGTTGTCGGGCCCGTGCACGGCGGTGTGCAGAGACCGGTAATCATTGCCTTTCGGATGTGCGATGTAATCGTCGTATTCCGATGGAATCGACGGCCACAATTGATGCACCACGCCGAGCACGGTGTAGCAACTTGGAATATCTTTTACCAGAACGCGAATCGCTCGAATATCGTATAGCTCGCTAAAGGGAACATTCTTGCGCTGCATCTTTTTCCAGATG
The DNA here is from genome assembly GCA_043753545.1 of Arenimonas sp. GTDB lineage: Bacteria > Pseudomonadota > Gammaproteobacteria > Xanthomonadales > Xanthomonadaceae > Arenimonas. The sequence continues at coordinate 21,424 of JAYUWO010000227.1, read as the reverse complement.
CTGTAGATATGTTTTGGCCGCCCGGCGATGTCGGCTTCGATGCCGGCTTCCAGCAAGGCATCCCGCATTTTCTGCTTGACCTGCTCGATAAATTTTTCGCGACCCGTACGTTTTTCGTCGAGCAGTTTTGCAATCTTCTGGTAGGTCTCCGGCTGCAAATAACGAAAGGCCAGATCTTCCAGTTCCCACTTCAATTGCCAGATGCCCAAGCGATTAGCCAGCGGCGAATGGATATCGGCCGTCAATTGCGCCAGAGCGCGACGTTCCTGTTCGGTGTATTTGCCCGCCTGCCGTAAACGCTGCAACTGCATGGCCAGCAATATCGGCACCACGCGCAAGTCACGCACCAATGCCAATAACAAGCGGCGCAGGCCTTCGGAATTACCCGGGTTTTCCCGCTGCGCGTGCAGACTCCAGACTTGTTCGGCGGCCTTGATGCCATCGAGCAGCGGCTGCAGACGAACAAGGCCTTCCTGTTTTGGATTGATGGCGGCTTGCAGGGCCGGCCATTTTGCCAAGGCAGCGGCAAGCAACACGTCCGGTCCGACTTTCAGGGCCAGCAAACTCTCCAGCAGCGGAATCGTCTCTTGTTCAGCGGCGTCGCCCGGCAAGGATTGCGCAAGCGCCTGAAAAGCCTGCCAGAGCGGATCTCCCCGCTCGGCAGCGGTTTTTGCCTGCTCCAGCCAATCACTGAGTCTGTGCACCCTGGCGGACGATAAATTCAAGCGGAACCCTGCATAGATTGTGTAAACTTGGGCCTTCGATAGTACAAACATAAACACTCGGGAGCCACCATGCCACGCATTTTTATTGCATTCGTCTGTGCATTTTCCTTAATTGCCACCTCGGCAATAGCGAAAGAATTCTCCAGTGTTGAAGAGCAAATGTCTTCAAGTCAATTTAAGGCAGCCGGTCTGGAAAAACTGAGTCCGGAAGAATTAGCCGCGCTCAACGCCTGGATTCGTAACAACCAGCCAACGGGTTCCACCGGCATGTATGATCGCGCCGCCGATGACCGTAAACGTATCGGTTTTGAGGACTCTGCATCTCGTGACGACATCTCCAGCAATATCATCGGCGATTTCAAGGGCTTCGGTGGCGGCACTATCCTGAAACTGGAAAACGGACAAATTTGGCAAGTGACCGGCGGCGAACTAAGCGGCATCAAAACCATGTCGAACCCTAAAGTCAGCATCAGCCCGGGCCTGATAGGCGGGTGGCGCTTACAAGTCGAAGGCTACAACTCCGTCGCGAAAGTCAAACGGATTCAATAAGCGATTCGAGTTGTTTGGCAAGGCGCTTGGCAGATACCGGGCGCTGAGTGCCAAGTTCCTGTGCAAACACCTGCACACGCAGTTCTTCACAATCCCAACGAAATTGTTGCCAGGCCGGATTTTTCATCCGGTCTTTTTCTTGCGCGCGATTCAGCGCATCGGTAAACGTTTTCAACTCGAGCATCCGCGCTTGGTCTTTTACCGGATCTGCCAGCGCACGTTCTGCCCGCAAAGCAATTGCTTTTAGATACCGCGGAAATTCTTTCAGCCCCAGTGCTGCGGTTTCACGTAGAAAGCCCGCATGCACCAAACTGCGAAGATGCGATTTCAGGTCATCCAGATTGGCAGTGGCCCAGCCCATCAGATTGGACTCGAGCTTTGGTTTTATCTGCGCATAACTGGCCAAAATGGTTTCGGCGAGCGTCAGGTTTTTTACCGCTTCTGGGAATAGGTCGCGGCTTACGATTTGCACATGCGAATCAAATTGCGATTTGTCGCGAATATAACCAACATCGCTTGCGAGAAGAGCTTTCAGGGCAGCGCCGACAATATCTTCGCGCAGTCTTTCCGAACTTTCGATGGCGGCGTAAAGCAAGCCGAGTTTCGGCGAAACCGGGAGTTGTTTACGCGCCTGTTTAATCTTGTCGACCAAGGCCAATTCGATACAACGACGCACACCTTGCAGATGTTCGGCTTGTGCTTGCTCCTTATCGGCGAAAACACGAAGCGCTACGCTGTCGCCGTCATCCACCAAGGCTGGATACGCCAGCACACCGGCAGCGCCGGGAACTTGCAGTGGAATCGCCGTCTCCGGAAAAGTCTTCAAACCGTCCTGCAATAAACGTTCGCCGGCGTGTTGTGCAAAGGCTTTTTCAGCCTGCGGACCAAAGCGCTTTTTCAATTCCGATAAATCGCGTGATTGCGCAAGAATCACCGGATTGGCTTTCTCTTTCTTCTCGGCGACGCGCAAATTCATCTGCAAATGTTTGTCGATACTGTCGACATCAAAATCCAGAGCCTGTACAGGTGCGCCGGTGGTACGGGTCAAAAATCTGGCTAGCTCGCCGTGGATCGAATCGGCAGTCGGTGCTGGATAGGCTTGCACGAAGGCACGGGCAAAATCAGGAGCTGGCACATAATTTCTGCGAAGATTTTTTGGCAGACTGCGGATCAAGGCTGTGGCTTTTTCTTCGATCAAACCCGGCACCAGCCAACCCAGTCTGGCGCTGTCGAGCGCCATCAATAAATGCAGAGGCACATCCAGCGTGACACCATCGTCTTCGCTGCCGGGTTCGAAACGATAATGCAGCGACAGTCTTGCATCCCCGACGGCGAAATATTTCGGGAAAAGATCGCTTTCCTTGTCGCCATTAGGCAACAAATCCGACAAGCACCATTCCAGTGATTTTTTCTTGTCGGCCGGAAGTTTGTGATACCAGGCATCGAAACCCTGGGCACTATTAATTTCAGGGGGCAGACGATCAAGATACCAGCGTGTCTGCCAGTCTTCATCCACGACGATGCCTGCACGTCGTTGTTTCGCTTCTTCCTCGATGGCTTTGGCCAGGGTATTCAAATTTCTCTGCACAAGCGGCGAACGCGTATTGATTTCACCCGTCAATAAAGCCTGCCTGACGAAAATTTCACGCGATTCTTCCGGATACAAACCGCCGTAATGCATTGGCTTTTTAGCTGCCAGCAACATGCCGAACAAACTGATTTGTTCATAACCGATGACCCTGCCCTGCGCGCGCGACCAGTGTGGATCGAAATGTTTGCGGGCAAGTAAATGATTCAGTTCGGCAATCACCCATTCGGGCTCGATTTTTCCAAGCGTCAAACCCCAGATTTTCTGGGTATCGAGAATATTCGCCGCCAACACCCAGGCGGGTGGCGATTTCGAAATAGAAGAACCAGGAAACAAACTGAATTTGCGCTGGCGCGGCGCATCGTAAAGCCCTTTTTCCGATTTATGTCCGATATTACCCGGCAAGCCCGCTATCAATGCGCGATGCAGCATCGAATATTCTGCGGCTTCGGTATTTTGTTCCCAGCCTAATTGTTCTGCGCTCAGCAATAACTGGCGGTGCAGTTCACGCCATTCACGCATGCGTAAAAAGCCGAGGAATTTCTTTTCGCACCATCCGCGCAATTTTGACTGCGTCAGATCTTCATGCGCGGTTTTGTAGGCATCCCACAGTTTGAGGATTCCGACGAATTCCGACTGCGGGTCGAGGAATTCGGCATGCGCACGATCCGCCGCTTCACGTGCATCTGCCGGTCGTTCTTTAGGATCCTGGATACTTAAGTAGGCGGCGATGACCATGACTTCACGCAGGCATCCATGCTGTTTCGCGGCAATCAACATGCGGGCCAATTTGACGTCGATCGGCCACTTCGCCATCTGGCGACCTATTTCGGTCAGATGCCTTTGTTTGTCGACCGCACCCAGTTCGGTCAGTTGTTGCCAACCATCGGCAATCGCTTTTGCATCCGGTGCATCGATAAAAGGAAAGTCTTCCAGCCTACCGAGGCCAAGACTCAACATCCGCAAGATTACGCCGGACAACGAAGCACGCAGGATTTCAGGATCGGTATAGAAGGAACGCGATTGAAAATCGGCTTCCGAATAGAGTCGATAACAAATACCCGACGCGATACGTCCGCAACGGCCTTGCCGCTGATTGGCACTGGCCTGCGAGATCGCTTCGATATGCAGGCGATCGAGTTTCTGTCTCGGGCTGTAGCGTTTAATGCGGGCGAAACCGGGATCAATCACATAGCGAATTCGCGGCACCGTGAGCGATGTTTCGGCGACATTGGTCGTCAGCACAATTCTTCGTCGCGGTCCGGGATTAAACACTCGATCCTGATCCTTCACCGATAGGCGTGCATAAAGCGGCAGGATTTCGGTGTTGCGATATTTTTTTCGCTCCAGCAATAAATGGGCATCGCGAATTTCCCGTTCGCCCGGAAGAAATACCAGCACATCGCCTAGAGGATCTTCACGGGTTATTTCATCGGCAGCACGAAGGATGGCATCGCTGACCGAAATATCTTCCCTGGCCTGTAATGCATCTTCGTTTTCATCCGACAAAACCGATGACTCGCCAATCGGGCGATAACGCGTTTCAACTGGATAACTGCGGCCTTCTACATTGACCACCGGAGCATCGTGGAAATGCTTTGAAAAACGTTCGGTATCAATGGTGGCCGACGTAATGATGATTTTCAGATCAGGACGTTTCTGCACCAGATTACGCAAATAGCCCAGCAGGAAATCGATATTTAAACTACGTTCGTGTGCTTCATCGATAATCAGGGTGTCGTAACGCGACAACCATTTATCCGAATGGATTTCGGCCAGCAAAATTCCGTCGGTCATGAATTTGATGTAAGTGTTTTCGCTTACTTGTTCGGTGAAACGAACCTGATAGCCCACGGCTGAACCCATCGGCACATTTAACTCTTCGGCAACACGCCGGGCCACTGCGCGCGCGGCGATGCGTCTTGGTTGCGTGCAGCCAATCATCCCCGCTTGACCTCGTCCAGCTGCCAAACAAAGCTTGGGCAACTGCGTTGTCTTACCCGAACCGGTTTCACCGGCGAGCACGACCACTTGATGATTCCGGATCAACTCGATTATTTTTTCGGCTTCGCGCGCGACGGGCAGGTCATCATCGAAGTTTGGGATTGGCGCTTGTTGTGCACGCCTTGCTTTTTCTTCCGTTGATTTTCGATAGGCCGTTTCAAATGACGCCAACAGTCCAGCGTCCTGCTTGCCGACATATTTCGTCCACAAGCCATGGAGTCGCGATTGATCGCGACTCATCGCCCTGGTGAAATCGGGCTTTGCTGGTTTTTGGGATTCGATGGGAGTCATGATTGTGAAAGCGATATTCGTGAGCGCCCCTGCAGAGCGGCTTGTCATTCAAAAAAAGCGGAGTATCTTGATAACTGCGCGCTAATCCATCGGGAATTGATAGCGAACGCTATTGTCACATTCTTGGGAGCTCTCCGTCATGAAAATTCACGAGTTCATGAAGCGGAACAATACAAGTTGCAGAGCAGAGGACTGAATCATGTCTAGCACGGTAGAAAGCATAGTAAGAAGTACTGACCGGCTAAGAATTGCCGAGGCCCTGATATTCGCGATGGCGGATACGGCTATGCTCGCGATGAAAACCAGGGCATTCGCCTGGAATATTACCGGGCCATTCGCAGCATCTCTGCGCCCGATGTTCGTGCTGCAATACAAGGATCTGGAAATCGCCATGGAAGAAATGGCGATGCGGGTGCGCGTACTCGGAAGTCCGGCGTCCGGCGCCAACCGCCATTAGCCAATTGATGTCGCTGTCGAATATTCGCGAAGAAGCCGAAGTCCCGGATTGGCGCGAGATGGTGAGCCAACTGGTGCAGGATCAAGCCGTCGCTGCGCAATCATCACGCCAAGTACACGGTTTAGCCGAACTCACCACTGACACGGCCACGCAGGACTTGTCCGCCAGACGCATCACCAAACACGAACGTAACGCTTGGGAGTTGAAGGCGCTACTTGAATAATTTTCTGAATGCCGCTGAAACAAATAAAGTGGTGGGTCGTGAAGGATTCGAACCTTCGACCAAAAGATTAAAAGTCTTCTGCTCTACCGACTGAGCTAACGACCCACTTAATACAAACGGTGCTTGAAGCACTTGAATCTGTGTCTGCAAGAATGCGCCAAACTGCGGCGGTGCAAACAAGAGCGCGAATTTTAGGCAAATACGGGCTGTAGAGCAAGTAATAATTACTCTAAAGCCTGACACCCTTGTAGATAGCGCTAGACATAACGTGTTGGGTCGGCTATTCCGGCTTCATCAAACCCTGCAGCGCGCAGACGGCAGGCATCGCAACGGCCACAAGCCCTGCCCTGATCGTCAGCCTGGTAACAAGAGACCGTGCGTGAAAAATCCACGCCAAGGCGGATTCCTTCCTTCGCAATATCGGCCTTGCTCATCGCAATCAAGGGCGCATGTAGTCGTAACCCGGCACCTTCAACACCTGCCTTGGTTGCAAGATTGGCCAGGTTCTGGAAAGCCGCGAGAAATTCGGGGCGACAATCGGGATAACCCGAATAATCCACCGCATTGATACCGCAAAAAATATCGTTTGCACCCAACACTTCGGCCCAGCCTAGCGCTATCGACAACATGATGGTATTGCGGGCCGGCACATAGGTAATCGGAATGCCTTCGCTTGCCGACTCCGGCACGGCGATGTCTGATGTGAGTGCGGAGCCGCCTATGCTGCGAAGGTCCACGACGACCGTTTTATGTTCGGCCGCGCCTTGCGTTTTTGCAAGTTCATTGGCGGCATCGAGCTCTGCACCATGGCGCTGGCCATAGCTGACACTCAGTGCATAACAGACGAAGCCCTGCTCTTTCGCAATCGCCATGGTGACGGCGGAGTCCATGCCACCCGAGACCAATATCACTGCTTTTTTAATATTCATCGCGATATTTTATCGTTATTTATCAGTCGTTGGGTGCGCGTGTCATGCACCGATACCCATCACGTAGTGCAGATGGTGCGCCATAGGCGGCACCCTACAACTCACCGGCCCGTTTCTTCGCCCCATAATTGCTTGTGCAATTGCATTTGAAACCGCACCGGCAGCTTGTCTGCCAATAACCATTCGGCCAGATCGCGTGGTTTTATTTCGGTATAACTCGGGGAAAACAACACTTCGCAACGATCGGTCAATTGATGCTCCACCAACATCGACTTCGCCCACTCGTAATCGATCGTGCTGCAAATCACAAACTTCACCTGATCGTGCGCTGTCAACAAGGGAATATTTTCCAGGCGATTACGATGCTGCTCTTTGGAATCCGGCGTTTTCAAATCCACCACCCTGCTAACGCGAGGGTCTACTTCGCTAATATCAATGGCACCGGAGGTTTCAAGTGAAACTTCGTAACCGGCATCGCATAGTTTTTTCAGCAAGCTGATGCAGCGCTTTTGCGATAGCGGTTCGCCGCCGGTAACGCAGACATGGCGTGCGCCATGATTGGCAACTTCGGAGAGTATGTCGTCGATATTCCACCACTCGCCGCCGTGGAAGGCGTATGCGGTATCGCAATACTGACAACGCAACGGACAACCGGTAAGGCGAACGAACACGGTAGGCCAGCCCACACTGCGCGCCTCACCCTGCACCGATAAGAATATCTCCGTCAGCTTAAGACGGTCTTGGGCACCTGCTTCCACAATGTTTATTGTCCGAGATTCATGGCACGCAACTGGCTTTGGGCAAAGCGTGCGGCGTCACTCATTGGATACAGGCGCAGAACTTCGTTGAAGGTATTGCGAGCGCGGTCTTTCTGGCCCAGTTGTGCCTGACAATAGCCCATTTTCAACATGCCATCGGGCACTTTGCTGGAGTCCGGGAATTGCGACAACAGGCCCTCAAAGCTTTGCAGGGCAATTTCGTAATTCTGTGTCACGTAATAACTTTCACCGAGCCAATACCAGGCATTTGGGGCGAGTTGTGCTTGCGGATAATTATCGATGAAGCCTTTGAATAAGCGCGCTGACTCGACATAGTCCTTTTGCTTCAAGGCTTCAAAAGCAATGCCATAGGCGGCTTCTTCGCCGGCCGGATCGGCCGATCCAGAGTAGTTGCCTGCTGCAGGAACGGGCTTGGTGGTGACTGGCTTGCTCACGGCCGGCCTGCTTGGCACCGATGCCGGTGACGAACTCGCCGCACCACCGTTTTCAAATCGGGCAATTCGTGAATCGAGATCCATGTATTGAACCCGATTGCGTTCCTTGAGCTGGTTGTTTTCATTTTGCAGGGTTTCAACCTGGTCACGCAGCGCCTTCATTTCTGCCTGTATCTGCGTGAGCCGGTTCAACAATTCAACATTGGCCTGCCCGGCCCCTTGGTTTTGCGAAGCGGATTTCTGTTCGAGAGCAGCAACGCGCTCGGCCAAACTTTGCTTTTGTGCCCAGGCACTACTGGTGGCGAATAAGGCCACCAGTAGCATGCAGACGCGAGATGTCGAAAGTAGTTTCATGTTTATTTGCTTGAGTAGCTAATTTCAACGCGACGGTTTTTCGACCAGCAATCATCGGTTGAATCCAGACAGGTGGGACGTTCCTCACCCAGACTGGTCACCGTGATTTGCGAACCGGAACCACCGCTGCCCTGCACGGCTGCCGAAACGGCATTGCCGCGACGTTCACCCAGAGCCAGATTGTATTCACGGGTACCGCGCTCATCGGCGTGGCCTTCAAGTGTCATGCGGGCACTTGGGCGATCACGCAGATATTTGGCATGGCATGCGATGGCCGCCTGAAACTCGGGCTTCAGATTGTCCTGATCGAAGTCGAAGTAAACCACTCGCTGGCGCAGGCAGGAATCAGTATCCAGATCTTCCGGACCGTACATGCCGTCTCCGGTCATGGGATTGGTTTGAGCACCGTTATCAGTACTTGCATTATTGTTGTTATTTCCGGAATCCTCGGTTTTTACTTTCTTGGTGCAGGCAACCATGGCCAGACAGACAGCCATTGCTACTAAAACGCGGGAGGTGGTTTTCATGCTAAATCCCCTTATCGTGGACGTTGATGCTGCGTTGTTGAATGATATTCAGTTTGATGTTTAGTTTAATCGTGTTTTTGTCATTTTTGCCTGAATGGACCCCAAGCAGGCTCACGCACATCGCCATCGGCGAGGACAATGCGTTGGCGGACCCGGCCATCGGCCGAGACAGCGTAAAGAACACCGCGGCGACCTTCCTTGTTGGCGTAAAGCAGCATGCTGGCATTCGGTGCGAAACTGGGGGATTCGTCCAGGTTGCCGGGTGAAAGCGATTGCCAGCTTCCCGAAACCACATCCAATACGCTGACACGATAAACACTACCCTTCCCCTGTGCCGATGCAATTCGCTTGCCGTCATAGGACACGCTGGCTTTGGCATTGGAATCGCCGGAGAAGCTGAGACGGCGAGGTTCACCACCTTTTGCAGAAACCTGATACAGCTGCGGCCGTCCGCCGCGGTCCGAGGTAAAGATCAGCGATTGCCCATCAGCTGTCCAGACGGCTTCGGTATCAATCGAATAATGATTAGTCACTTGAGTCAGGCTGCGGCTGGCCAGATCCATGACGTAAATTTCCGGATTGCCAGACTTCGACAAGGTCATCGCCATCCGACGGCCGTCAGGCGAAAAAGCAGGAGCACCATTGATGCCCTTGAAACTGGCCAGCACATCACGTGCACCCGTGTTCAACTCTTGAACATAAATGGTCGAATTGCCACGCTCGAAGCTGACATAAGCCAGCTTGCGGCCATCCGGGCTCCATGAGGGTGACAACAAGGGTTCCGAATAGGTGACGACGGTTTGCGGATTCATGCCGTCCGAATCGGCCACCATCAGTGAATATTTGATATTTTTTCCGACGCCATTGGCGGTGACATAGGCAATACGTGTCCAGAAGGCTCCTCGTACACCGAGAATTTTTTCGTAGATTTGATCGGCAATCTGGTGCGACACGTCACGCAAACCTTTTGCGCGACTGGTGAGCGACAAACCGAGCAGGCGCTGCTGTTTCGCAACATCGTAAAGTTCATATTCGACACGAAAAAGACCTTGGGAATCATCAATCACACGACCCACGACGAGGAAATCCTGCTTGGCAAGACGCCAGTCATTGAAGCGTACTTCGCTACCGCGCACAGGACGTGCAATCAAGTTCGCTTCCGGCATCGAACGGAATTGTCCCGATCGATTCAAGTCGGCACGGATAACATCAGATACCTGGATTTCCGGTGCGGTCATATTTCCCTGATAGGCCATGGGCACCACGGCAATCGGCAAGGAACCTTCGTTACCTGAAATCATGCCCAGATCGAGGACCTGTGCTGACAAAGGCGCTACGATAAAGAAGCAAAGACACATCAGTGTTCGGAGGAAGTTTTTCATGGGTTTATTTCTCGCATTGGTCGCGGGGATAACAAAGTGTAAGTGCTTGTCGACGTGCAAACACAGGTTCAAATCCAGCGTAAGGTAGCGGAGTTAAACGAACTGCGCGGTCTACGCTTGCACGGCCTGCAGGTGAAAAGGGGCAGTTGATAAAAATGACATCAATTACCTCGCCGCCTATAAGTTGCGTAAATTCAATTTGACAGCGTTCAAGTGGCTGAGCGGAATCATGCCTCCAGTTACTATCGATTGTAGCTTTGATCGCGGCAGCATAACGGGCCCGCAATTGATCATTATTATCGGCATTGGGCTTGCCGCTCGTTGCCTGGGGCGGGCCTGGTGGCGCGCGAACCGGTTCCGATTGTTGTATGTCTTGCAGTTGCTGCAGACGCTGTTCTTCCATGCGCGTTCTGCTGGCAGCCGCTTTCTGTGCCAGCCGAATCGCTTCCCGCTGCTGAAGCCATTGTTGGCGAAGACGCTGTTTGTTTTCTGCCTGCTCTTGCTTCAGGACATCGTCGGTCAAATCAATTTGCGCCTGACGACGGCGTGCTTCCTGTTCGGCAAGAATCTTTTCTTCCGATTCCTGTATTGCCAGTTTGTTGATGCGGTCCTGATCGACCGAGTCTGGATCTATCACTGGTGCCTGCGCCTGATTTTGCTGCGGTGTTTCCGCTGTTTGCGGGCTTGGCTCCGGCACTGACTGAACAGCTTCTGCAGGTTTTGGCGGTGGCGCAGCTTCAGATTCCTGTATCGATTTCTGCGCGCGTTTGATATCCGCTGCACTAATCATCACGCTTGCCTGTACCGGCTCGCCTTTCGATTCTGGTGATACCACCGTGGTGGAAATCAGTCCGCTTAAAATAAACATCAGCAACACCAGGGCATGCAAGCCGATGGCGATAATGAAACCTATCAGGGTGTCATTACTTTGCTGCATTACTTTCCGCTCTCCGGCTTGCTCATCATGCCTACCCGCGCGACTTTCGCATGTTGCAGCAACACCATCGCGCCATATACCGCGCTGTAACTAGCGTCATTGTCGCCGGCGACAAACACGGTCAGGTCTTTATTGGTTTGCGTTAGTTGTTCGACGCGTGCTGCTAGTGTCGCGGCATTAACAGATTCACTCGGGCCATCACCAATTTTTATTTTGTATTCGCCGTTCACATCGACCGATACGATGATCGGCTTTTTATCCGTATTGATAGCCTTCGCATTGGAATCGGGCAAATCGACATCAACGCCTAGATTCAACAAAGGTGCCGTCGCCATGAAAATAATCAGCAGCACCAACATCACATCGATATAGGGCACGACATTGATTTCGGCCTTCAATTTGTGACGCTTGCGGTGGCGGGTGGAGAATGCGGTGCTCATGGCGAGTTCCTTAACGTCCTGATTTGAGAATCAGGGTTAATGAGGGATTTATCGCGACTTCCGTCGCTCCTACATCAATCAACATGCGTCTGTCTTTGCAGGATCGATGAAAATTCTTCGGCAAAACTTTCGTATCTCACACTCAATCGCTCGACGCGGGTGGCGTAACGGTTGTAGGCCCAGACCGCGGGAATGGCCACGAACAAACCTATCGCAGTCGCCAGCAGCGCTTCAGAAATGCCCGGTGCCACTGCATCGATAGTATTTTGCTTGTTCACGACAATACCGTGGAATGTCACCATGATGCCGAACACGGTGCCGACCAAACCAACGTAAGGTGCGGTTGAACCGACGTTTGCCAGCATTTCGAGATTGTGTTCGAGCGCATCGACTTCGCGAGCGAGTGTGGCACGCATGGCGCGCTGTGCGCCTTCGAGCTGCACACGGGCATCGACGCTTTTCTTTTGACGCAATCGCGAAAATTCACGAAAGCCCGATTCGAAAATAGCTTCAAGTCCGGAAACATTATGATTACGATCGGTGGCTTCGCGATAAAGTTGCGTCAATTCGGCACCGGACCAGAAGCGCCCTTCAAAATCATCCGCAGCGCGATTGGCGCGGGCGTACACACGCATTTTGGAAAAGATGATCACCCAGCTAAAAATTGACGCGACCACCAGCAAAGCAATAATGATTTGCACCGGCAGGCTGGCGTTGGCGATCAGCTCCCAATAATTCAAACCGGGACTGGCAACGGCGGCTTCGGCGACTTGTTGCAGTGGCTCGACCGGCAATGCCTGCGCAGGGGCTGCCGCCATCTGCAAAATCACGTTAAAAACACTCATACACTCTCCTGCTTTTCTAATTTTTGTTGCGCATTGACAAGCGCCTGACTGACATCATTGGGCAAACCACATGGTTTGAAACTACTCGAGCGCAGACAGGCAACTTTCACGTCGGCCTTGCTCAGACAATCGGAACCGCGCCACAGTTCCTGATGCACCACGAAACTGGCGCGACCGATCTCGGAAATGGTGACCGTTGCAGCGAGTGCATCGTCCATTCGGGCGGGCCGCAAAATATCCAGATAAACGTCCTTGACTACCAAAATGACATCCTGTTCCTGCCGCATGTGGAGTTGCGAGACCCCGGCGCTACGCAACCATTCGGTCCGTGCGCGCTCGAAGAAATGCAGGTAGCGTGCGTGATACACCACGCCGCCAGCATCGGTATCTTCCCAGTACACTCTTATAGGTAAGCTGAACGTCATCGATGTGCTTTCCCTGCCGCCAAAAACTTGCCGAACGGTACGCGTGTAGCCGTCATTCTGAATCTGGCTCAATGGCAAATACTTCCGAGGCCGGACGCCTGGGCGCCTTCAGCCCGAGATGAATATAGGCTTTGTGGGTCGCCATGCGGCCACGTGCCGTCCGGATAATGAAGCCTTGCTGGATCAGGAAGGGCTCGATGACATCTTCCAGCGTGCCGCGCTCTTCCGATAATGCCGCAGCAAGCGATTCGATACCGACCGGGCCGCCGTCGAAATTATCGATGATCAAACGCAGCATAGTGCGATCGATTTCATCAAAACCTTCCGGATCGACTTTGAGCATTTGCATGGCAGCCTGGGCAATCGCGGCATCGATGTGTCCGCTGCCTTTGACTTGTGCGTAATCACGCACGCGACGCAATAAGCGATTCGCGATTCGCGGGGTCCCGCGCGAACGACAGGCAATTTCCGCAGCTCCCTCGGCATCGCAATCAATATTCAGGATAGTCGACGAGCGACGCACAATTCTTGTCAGCTCTTCATTGGTATAAAAAGCCAGGCGTTGCACGATACCGAAACGGTCACGCAAAGGTCCGGTTAGCAGACCGGCACGCGTGGTTGCGCCAATCAAGGTGAAGGGTGGCAAATCCAGTTTAATCGAACGTGCGGCGGGGCCTTCACCGATCATGATATCGATCTGGAAATCTTCCATCGCCGGATACAACACTTCTTCTACGACTGGCGACAAACGATGAATTTCATCGATGAACAAGACATCATGAGGTTGCAGATTGGTCAGCAACGCCGCCAAATCGCCGGCACGTTCAATCACTGGTCCCGAGGTGGAGCGGATATTAACGCCCATCTCGTTGGCGATGACATGACTGAGGGTGGTTTTTCCCAGACCCGGCGGCCCGAAAATCAATACGTGATCGAGCGAATCACCGCGACGTTTTGAAGCTTCGATGAAAATTTTCATCTGCTCGCGTACGGCTTCCTGACCGAGATATTCGTCGAGTTTTTTAGGACGGATACTGGCTTCGGCAATATCATCTTCACGTGTTGCGCCGGTAGAGATAACGCGGTCATTCATTTAAATCGTTACCTTTGTACCCAATTCGACCAGCCGGTCGCCGGGAATACCGAAGAATTCGGTGGCCGAGGTGGCATTGCGCGACATGACGAGAAACAACTTGTCGCGCCACAAGGCCATACCCTGATCCTTGCTCGCCATAAGCGTCTCGCGGCTAGCGAAGAAAGTGGTGTCCATCGGATCAAACGCCGGGCCAGGAATGGACCAGCGCTTCAGTGCTTTAGGCACATCCGGATCTTCCATGTAGCCGTAACGCAAAGTCAGACGTGCAAAGCCGTGCCCGAGATCGCTATGGGTGACCCGCTCGTTATCATCGGCACGCGGCACACTCAGTGTTTCAACGGATAGGAAAACATTGCGCTCGTGCAGCACTTTATTGTGTTTCAAATTATGCAGCAGCGCCGGCGGCATGTAGTCGTTTGAAGGCGTCATGAAAATGGCCGTGCCGCTGACACGCACCGGTGGATCGACCATCACGCTTTGCACGAAATGCTCAATTCTCAAGCTGTCCCTGTTCACTTGCTCTCGCACTAGATCCCGGCCACGTCGCCATGTCCGCATTATCGTGAAAACAACCGCTGTAATCGCGAAGGGCACCCAGGCGCCATGGAAAAACTTGACAGCATTGGAGCTGAACAATGCGGTATCGATAATAATGTAAGCACCACCGACCAGGAAGATCGCCCAGCCCGGCCAACGCCAACGTGCTGAAGCTAAAATAATCAGCAGGACAGTATCAATCAACATCGCGCCGGTCACCGACACGCCGTAAGCCGCAGCCAACTTACTGGAACTACCAAAACTCACTACCAAAATCATGACCACGACTAACAAGATGCGATTGACCCAAGGCACATAAACTTGACCGATGGTTTCATGCGAAGTGTGAATAAGCTGCAGCCTTGGCAAGTAGCCCAATTGCACGGCCTGCCGAGCAAGTGAAAATGCACCGGAAATGACCGCTTGCGATGCAATCACTGTCGCCAGCATAGCCAAGCCAATGGCGGGATACAGCAAAATATCCGGCACCATGTGATAAAACGGATTAGCCACCGTTTCTGGATTCGCCAGTACCAAAGCACCTTGGCCGAAATAATTCAGCAACAAGCAAGGCATCACGAAAAACATCCAGGCATAACGAATGGGAATGCGGCCAAAATGTCCCATATCGGCATACAAGGCTTCGCCCCCTGTCACTGCCAATACCACCGCGCCAAGGGCCAACCAGGCCATGGTGCCGTGTTCAATAAAAAAATTGACGGCATAATGCGGGCTCATTGCCATCAATATGGAAGGGTTTTTAATAATTTGTACGAAACCCAGTATCCCCAATACGACAAACCAAACAATCATCACCGGGCCGAACATTTTGCCTACTTTATCGGTGCCCTTTCGCTGCATGGCGAACAAGACCAACAGGGCAGCAATCGCAATGGGGACCACATAAGGTTTGAAAGCTGGCGTAGCGACTTCCAGGCCTTCAACTGCCGAAAGCACTGACATGGCCGGTGTAATCACCGCATCACCGAAAAAAAACGCCGTGCCTAAAACACTTAATATGCCAACGGTGTAAGTCATCGGCGAGGCAATCGGCAAGCTGCGCTTTACCACGGTCATCAAGGCAAGAATGCCGCCCTCGCCCCGATTGTCGGCGCGCATCACGACCATGACGTATTTGATGGTCACGACCAGCAGCATCGCCCAAAACACCAGACTCAAGATGCCGAGCACATTGGCTTCATTGGGCTGCAAGCCATACGCATGACCAAAGGCTTCTTTTAATGTGTATAGCGGGCTGGTGCCAATATCACCGAAGACCACACCAATAGCACCCATGACCAGAGGTGCCAGTTTTTTTGAGCCATGCCCATCTGCAGCTTGTGACATTGATTTTTTTCCAGAAGGCCCTAGCTACGAAGGGCGGATTTTAACGCTTTTCGGATGATATCTTCCGCCGAATCGCCAGTTTCTGCGACTTTAACCATTTTGCTGATCTCGGCCGGCTTGTAACCGAGCTGTTGCAAGGCATTGCTGGCCTCGCTGACAGGATCGGCCGGAATGTCTTTGCCGCCTGAAAAAAGCAATGAACCACTTATTAAATCTGCGGCGCGGTCGCGCAACTCCACCACAATGCGTTCAGCGGTTTTCTTGCCAATTCCCGGAATCCGACATAAAGCCGTCACATCGCCGCTTTGCACCAAACGTGCAAATTCATCAACACTGGAACCTGACAGAATGGCCAAGGCGATTTTTGCGCCAATTCCCGACACTTTTTGTACTTCGCGAAATAAACGACGTTCGTGTTCGCGCATGAAACCGTAAAGGTTGACGGAATCTTCTTTCACCGCGTAATGGGTGAATAACGAAACTTCACGCCCCATTTCCGGCAAATCATAAAAAGTGGACATCGGCGCTTCGAGCTCATAGCCGACACCTTGCACATCAATCACCAGCCAGGGTGGTTGTTTGTGAATCAGGATTCCTTTGAGTCTTCCGATCATTTGTTACTTCCTGTTTGTTGCGAGGCACCAAAAATATTGTTGTATGGCGCCCCTCTCCCACTGGGAGAGGGGCTGGGGGAGAGGGTCAAATCACGCGGGATATCGATTAGAAATCCGGCGTGATTTCACCCTCATCCGGCGCTTCGCGCCACCTTCTCCCACCGGGAGAAGGGAAAGCCTCATTTACGTCTCCATAATTGTTGCGCAGTGACGCCGACACGTTTCACCGCAGCACGCAAATGTGCATGCGTGAGTGCAACACCCAATGCATCAGCAGCATCGGCCTGCAATTTTCCCTGCAAATTCAGCATCACGCCGACCATGTGCTGAACCTGCACTTTATCCGCACTGCCCTTGCCGACCACGGCCAGTTTAATTTCTTTTGCTGCGTATTCATGCACCGGCAAATCCCGCATCACGGCTGCACACATCGCAGCACCACGGGCCTGCCCGAGCTTCAATGCAGAATCGGGGTTTTTTGCCATGAATACTTTTTCGATGGCAACTTCTTCGGGCTTGTACTTTTCGATGATCGCGCCCAACTCGTCGAGCAGGATTTTCAAGCGCTTCGGAAAATCATCAGCCCCTAACAACACAATCGGAGCATGAAACACGTGCACGCAGCGGCCGGTTGCATCGGAATCGATAATGCCGACGCCGGTGCGTTGCGAACCCGGATCAATACCGAGGATGCGGGTCATGCAGAGTGACTCGGCTTACGAATAAGCATCTTCACCCAATTCGGCATTCGAGTAGACATTCTGAACATCATCCAGATCTTCGAGCATGTTGAGCATCTTCACCACTTGCTTCGCAGTGTCACCTTCTACGCCGATATCGTTATCCGCACGCATGGTGACTTCCGCTTCGATGTATTTCAGTGACGCAGCATCCATCGCAGTTTTCACCGCTTCGAAACTGTCGGGCGAAGTAATAACATCGATGTAGCCGTCGTCGGGATACGCAACCACATCGTCGGCACCGGCATCAATGGCGATTTCGGTAATCTTGTCTTCGTCACTGCCGGGCTCGAACGTAATCACACCAAGTTTTTTGAACATGAAAGCGACCGAACCTTCGGTGCCCATATTGCCGCCGCATTTGCTGAATGCGTGACGCACTTCGGCAACGGTTCGCAATTTATTTTCGGTCAGGCAATCCACCAACACCGCAATACCGCCGGGCGCATAACCTTCATAGCGGATTTCTTCGTAGTTGATGCCGTCCAATTCGCCAGTGGCTTTCTTGATCGCACGTTCGATCACGTCCTTGCTCATATTCATGGCAAGGGATTTATCCATGGCCAAACGCAAGCGCGAATTGGTTTTCGGGTCACCACCGCCATTGCGTGCTGCAACGCTGATTTCACGAATGAGTTTGGTAAAAATTTGACCGCGCTTGGCGTCTTGCACGCCCTTGCGACCTGCGATGGATGGCCCTCTGCCCATACTGGATTTCCGTCTTTAATGAGTGTATTGAAAACAATGGGCAATTATAGCCCGATATAGTCCGAGGCTATCTTCAGCGTTCGAAGCGGCCATTTTCAAGAAAGTTGGCCGTGTGATCGGCCACGACTTGCGAGAACACCAGACCGGTATGCGAGACCGGCACAACCAAGTGTTCGGTCAGGCCCGGAATCCTTGTTTCCCAGACGGCTACGGTACCATCGTGCAGGCCATCGAATTTACGGATGACTTGCCCCAGACCACGGCCTTTTGCGCCGGCAATCATGCCGACCTCTCGCTCATCTGGAACGCGTAGCAAGCCGCCCCGCAACAGCGGCCCGCATTTACCAGTCATAAAACTCAGGTGCTTTTGATGCAGCAGCCTAGCGGTTGAGCTACCCGCCAAGGGGGAGCCTAAACACACCACACGTCCCAGCGGTAGTTTTTGATATTGATTCAAGGTTTCTACGGCCATCAAACCACCGAGGCTATGTCCCACCAGATGCACTGGACCATTGCCGAAGCTGTAGAGCTTCATCGCCAGCTTTTCCATGGATTTGGCCGGAGAACGAAACAGGCTGGCGTAATCGAAACGGACTGGCGCGAAACCACGTGCACGCAAACGGCTAGATAGCATCAACAATGCGGGGCTGCGCATCCATACGCCGTGTAGCAAGATCACCGGTACCGCCATGCGCAGCTTTCCCCTTGCTTGAAATCGTAGGGGCGATTCATGAATCGCCCCTACGGATATTTTTATTTTGGTTCGCGTACTTTAACGTGCAATTCGGCTAATTGCTTGTCCGGGATTTGCGATGGTGCACTCGTGAGCAGACATTGCGCCGAGGCGGTTTTCGGAAAGGCAATTACGTCCCGAATGGATTCGGTGCCCGCCATCAAGGCAGAAACACGATCGATACCAAAGGCAATACCACCATGCGGCGGCGCGCCGTATTTCAACGCTTCAAGCAGGAAGCCAAATTTGGCCTGTGCTTCTTCCTTCGAAATACCGAGCAAATCAAACACCGTGCTTTGCATATCCGAACGATGGATACGGACCGAGCCACCACCGATTTCGTTACCGTTCAATACCATGTCGTAACCGCGACTTACGGCAGTTTTCGCATTGGCTATCAAATCATTGACATCGTCGACTTTTGGTGCCGTAAACGGATGATGCAAGGCGGCGTAGCGTTTCTCTTCGTCGTCCCATTCGAACATCGGGAAATCCGTTACCCACATCGGTGCCCAGATGTCTTTCACCTGTTTCAAATCTTTCGCGACTTTCAGGCGCAAGGCACCCATGAAGTCGCAGACAGTTTTCCAAGTACCGGCGCCGAAGAAAATAATATCGCCCGACTGTGCATTCGTGCTCGAGAGAATATTTTGCAGTGTTGCGTCATCAAGGAATTTCGAAATCGGGGAATTGACGCCCTCGCGACCTTTGCTTAAATCCTCGACTTTCATATAGGCCAAACCCTTGGCGCCGTATTTCGCACAATAGGCACCCAGATCATCGATTTGCTTGCGAGACAAACTACCACCGGCAGGCACGCGCAAGGCTGCTACGCGGCCTTCTTCATGATTGGCCCAATCGGTGAACACTTTGAATTCGCAGTTCTTTACGAGCTCGGCGATATCCACCAATTCCAAATCAATTCGCAGATCCGGCTTGTCGGAGCCATATCGACGCATCGTTTCGGCATAGGTCATGCGCGGAAATGGGCTGGCCAATTCAACGTCCTGCACTTCCTTGAATACCTGGCGAATCATGTCTTCGACGAAGTCCTGGATATCGCGTTCGGTGATGAACGCGAATTCCATATCGAGCTGGGTGAATTCCGGCTGGCGATCGGCGCGAAGATCCTCATCGCGGAAACAACGGGCGATTTGATAATAACGATCCATGCCAGCCATCATCAGCAATTGCTTGAACAATTGCGGTGATTGCGGAAGCGCGAAGAACTGGCCCGCATGCACGCGCGACGGCACCAGATAATCGCGGGCACCTTCAGGCGTCGCCTTGGTCAGGATCGGTGTTTCGATATCCTGGAAACCACGGGCATCGAGAAAACGACGAAGCGCCTGCACCAATGCAATACGTTTGCGCATCATTTTCTGCATTTCCGGGCGACGCAGATCGAGATAGCGATAGCGCAGACGAATATCTTCGCCGGGGTTTTCGTGGTTGTAGAAAGGCAGCGGATCGGATTTATTCAAAATCTCGATTTTCTCGGCTACCACTTCCACTTGGCCGGTCTTGATTTTGTCATTGACCGAATGGCGCGCACGCACGGTACCGGTAACTCGAAGGCAATATTCGTAACCCACTTCGGCAGCGGTCGCGAATGCCGGATTGTCGGGCTCGGCCACTACTTGCACGATGCCTTCATGGTCACGCAGGTCAATAAAGCAGACACCTCCAAGATTACGGGCAACATCGGCCCAACCGCATAAAGTCACCGACTGACCGATCATGGCCTCTGTCACAAGACCGCAAAAATGGCTACGCATGAAAACTCCAGAACAAGCTAGGCGATGGACGCCGGAAAGCCTTACATTTTAAGGTTTTGCTGTCGCGCGGGCAAACTAAATATTCAATGAACCAAGTTTTCGACCTTGGCTTAAAACCGTTGATTTGTCTGTATCAAGGCTTAAGCTAACTGAGCATTCCACAAAAGAGCCTTCCAATGATCAGATTAATTCTAATTTTGTGTTTTTTGGCCGGGGCGTTCGCCCTGCCTTCCACCCTACAAGCGCAAGTCAGCTCCAAAGCATATGCCCCCGAAAACATGCGGAACTTGTCCTATCCGGAACAGGTTCGGGTAATTGAAAAAGAATATTACGAACAATCAGGCGGACGCAGCATTCCGGATGACCAGCTCGAGTTTTATCTTGACTCCATCGAATCTGGTTGGACGTTCAGCCGCATCAAAAACGATATTGCTACATCGTTGGGCGGCAGCCAGCAGGGTCCATGGAGGCCAGACAATGACTGGAACGCGAGAAGTGTGATCTGCTCAAGCATCAGCAATCGCTATCAGGAATGTCGCACGCCATTTCGAGGCCGTGCCGTGCTCACCCAGCAAATTTCGAATAGCCGCTGTGTAGAAGGTCGAAATTGGGGGCAGCGCCGAGAGGTTATTTGGGTAAATGCAGGCTGCCGCGCCCGCTTTTCGGAAGTTAGCGGTGGCGGTGGCTGGGACGACAATAACGGTGACGATACCCGCCGCGTGACTTGCGAAAGCAATAACAACCAATACCGCGAATGCCGCACCGGTTTCCGCGGCCAGGCCGAACTGTCTCGAAGAATTTCCAAAAATCGTTGCGATGAAGGTCGTGACTGGGGTTCACGCTCGGGTTACGTATGGGTACGCAATGGCTGCCGTGCAGAATTTCGCGATGCTAACGAAAGCGGAAACGGAAACGGCAATTGGGGTGACGGTAATTATTCCGTCACTTGTACAAGCGATGGCAGTAATTACAAAACCTGTGC
>JAYUWO010000226.1:0-8536 GCA_043753545.1 Arenimonas sp. | reverse complement strand
CCCATACGCAGCATTTCATCGGCTTCATCAAGTACCAAGGTTTTGATGTTTGAAAGATCCAGCGTGTTTTTGTCCAGATGGTCGATCACGCGGCCTGGCGTGCCGACAACGACGTGTACGCCACGACGCAGTGCAGACAATTGCGGGCCATAACTTTGGCCGCCGTAAATCGGCAGCACATGGAAGCCCGGCATATGGCTGGCATACTTCTGGAATGCTTCGGCAACCTGGATAGCGAGTTCGCGGGTTGGTGCCAATACCAAAGCTTGCGGTTTGGTCTGTTGAATATTGATCTTGTTCAAGATTGGCAGAGCAAAGGCGGCGGTCTTGCCGGTACCTGTTTGCGCCTGGCCGATGATGTCGCCGCCTGCAAGGATTAACGGGATGCAGGATGCTTGGATAGGGGAGGGAGATTCGTAGCCGATTTCCTTGAGAATCCGCATCAGCGGCTCGCTCAAGTTCAAATCGGAAAATAGGGATATTGGCGCTTCAGACATGGTGTACTCACAGTTTCGTTCGAGTCGCCCAATGCGATAGAACGCGGCGCATAGTTTACTCTCTTATGGGTGGAGCCGCGGCTCCATTTGCGCTTGTGGCATCATGTGACAAGTTACTTAAACGCTTCGGAGAGCTTCATATGGCCTATTTCTGGGTTAAATCGCTACATTTGCTGTTTGTGGTCGCATGGCTGGCATCGGTGTTTTACCTGCCTCGCATACTGCTGAATATCAACGAATGCGCAGGTCAGGCGACAGTACAGGAGCGTCTGGTGTTAATGGGCATGCGCTTATACCGTTTCGGCCACATCATGTTTGCCATTGCCTTCGTATTCGGCATGGCGCTTTGGATGCATTTCAAGATTCAGGGCGGTTGGTTGCACGCCAAACTTTTACTGGTCGGATTATTGTTCGCGTATTTCATCGCGACTGGCGTGATGCTGAAAAAATCGGTTGTAGGCGGCAAGTTGATGTCGAGCACCGCGCTGCGTTGGTATAACGAATTGCCCATTCTGTTGGCACTCGGTGCGATCTATTTAGTGATTGCAAAACCGTTTTGATTTTCGTAGGGGCGATTCATGAATCGCCCCTACGAACGCTTCGGCACCAACACAATTTTGCCGACGGTCATGCCCGATTCAATCCGGGCCTGCGCTTTTCCTGCATCGGCAAGATCGAATATTTCGACCGGTAATGGTTTCAATCGGCCATCGGCGAAACGTTCCAGCAACCACAGCATGCCTTCCCGCAACATCGTCGCGTGTTCGGATAGAAAGCTTAAATTGGCGGCCAGTACGCTGCGATTTTCCTGGGTCATTTTCATCGGATTGAATCGCGGTGTTCTCAACCAATCCAGGGCAAGTTTCAACCAATTCAATCGGCCATTATTCGGCAACATGCTGGCAAAACCGTAAACGCAAAGTTTGCCCATCGGTGCGAGATGCTTATAGCTTTCACCAAGCGTGCTGACGCCGTTCGCATCGAAAATGGCATCGAAACCTTTGGGTGCGAGTCGTTCTGCCTCTTGCCATAAATCCTGTTCGTTCTTGACGATCACGGCATCGGCGCCCATTGCGAGACAGGCCTCTCGCTTATGCGCAGAACCAATCACGCCGACCACGCGGATACCTGCGAGCTTGCCTAATTGAACCAGAGCGGAACCCACGCCACCGGCGGCGGAGTGGACTAGCCAAACATCACCGTCATTTGGATTAATTTGCCGATGCGCCATAAACCACGCGGTTAAAAATACTGTCGGCAATGCGGCAGCTTGTTCAAAAGAAAGATTTACCGGCAAGCGAAACAGTCGCGTTGTGTCTAGAGCGATATGGCTGGTGTAGCCGCCGAACAAAGTCACACCGATGACTTTGTCGCCGATTTTGTAATCTGTAACATCGGGATGTGTCTCGATCACTTCACCGGCAATTTCAAATCCCGGTGTAATCGGATAGCCATGAAGACGCTTGGCCGATTCGTACAAGCCCATGCGGATAATGCCGTCGGCATAATTCAAGCCGGCAGCGTGCACCTTGATTAACACTTGATTGGATTTCAGTTCGGGCTTTTCAAACTCGACTAGTTTCAGAACATCGTAATGTCCGGGTTTTTCGATAATTATTTTTTGCATGAAACTAATTTATCACGCGTAGCCCGGGTCACGCCCCACCGACCCGGGAAATCCTTCGCAACAATTAAAAAAGGCCGACTTTATTCAAGTCGGCCTCGAGTGCATAAGCAACTCAAACTGTTACAGAATCATGTGTTTCCCGGGTCGGTGGAGCGTGTCCCGGGCAAGGATCAGCCGCGTTGTGCCGATGGATCACGACGCTTAGGACCATTGCCGGCGCCGTGCTTTTTCGGACCGGCGTGGGCATGCGATGACGGCTGACCGGTTTTACCCGGTGCAGCGTGTGGACGACGGCCACGCTTTTGCGGAGCGCGATCACCGCCTGGACGTGGACTGCTGTTGGCAGGACGACCGGAATCATTACCCATGCGAATCGCACGGCTGGCTTCGAAGCCCGGCACGGTAATCATTTCGATATCGGCTTTCAATACGCGGTGAATCGCGCGCAATAATTGTGCTTCTTCCGGAGCGACCAAAGAAATCGCTTCACCGCTGGCACCGGCGCGGCCGGTACGACCAATGCGGTGAATGTAATCTTCGGCGACCATCGGCAAGTCGTAATTGATCACGACTGGCAATTGCGGAATATCGAGACCACGCGCAGCGACGTCGGTAGCAACCAGAACGCGAGCTTTGCCGGATTTGAAATCATTCAATGCTTTCAAACGCTGGGCCTGCGATTTGTTGCCGTGAATTGCCACGGAACGAATACCGGCTTTTTCGAGATGTTCGGCAAGACGGTTGCAACCATGCTTGGTTTTACCGAATACCAGGATTTGTTCCTGGTAACGTTCTGCCAGCATTTGCGTCAACAAGTCGCGTTTACGACCGGTATCAACCGGATGCGCGCGATGGCTGACCGAGGAAGCAACGGCATTTTGTGCCGAGACTTGAACCTGGCTTGGATTTTTCAGGAAATCGATCGCGAGCTTCTTGATTTGGTCTTCGAACGTCGCCGAGAACAACAAGGTTTGACGTACTTTCGGTAAGTAAGTCAGCACGCGACGGATGGCGGGCAGGAAGCCCATATCCAGCATGCGATCGGCTTCATCGAGCACCAACATTTGGACGTCGCCCAATTGCAGCGTGCCTTGTTCGATGTGATCGATCAGGCGACCTGGTGTTGCGACCAGAATATCAACGCCACGACGCAATGCATCGATTTGCGGGCTCATGCCGGCACCACCGTAAACGACGGTCGAAGGCATGCGCAGATATTTGCCGTACTTGCGAATACTGTCGTGCACTTGCACGGCCAGTTCGCGGGTTGGGGTAAGAATCAATGCGCGTGGACGACGTGATTGACGTGGTGTGGTCAGTTCGCTGATGCGTTGAAGCATCGGCAAAGCAAACGCGGCCGTTTTACCAGTACCGGTTTGTGCGCCGCCGAGTAAATCGCGGCCAGCAAGAATAAGGGGGATAGCTTCGGCCTGGATCGGCGTGGCAGTGGTGTAATTACTTTCGGACAGCGCGCGCAGCAGCGCGGGCGATAGCCCAAGCGTTTCAAAAGACATGTGTAACTCCGTTGTACCCGGAGCTTTCCCTGAAACCGTGCTCGGAGCTTAATATTTCGCCTTGGAATGAAATCAGACTAGGCGGTTTGCGCGACGAAACGTACGGGAGAGGTGGCTTGTTCGGTCCTGAGGACCGCCGGCCAGCCAAGGGGACAACGAACCCGGAGCAGCAAACGGGGCGAAGTATGCACCATGACTCGAGCATTAGCCAGCTAAATGTGGATTATTAAACGGTTTTTGCCGATTGATTCAGAAATCTACATTAATAAACGCTTGGCGCCGACGTAAAATTTAGTCCAATACGGCGTGTCCAGCTTGTCGATCCGCACCACCCCACCGGAGCTAGGTGCATGCACAAACCGATTTTCACCGACGTATATGCCGATGTGGCTAACCCGGCCGCCGCGCGAGTTGAAATAGACCAGGTCGCCCGCCTGAAGGTCGGAGCGGTCGATGGTTCTTGCATCAATATCGATCAATTCGCGAGTGGTGCGGGGCAGGCGCAAACCCGCGGCTTCATTAAAAACAAAACCAATCAAGCCGCTGCAATCAAAGCCGGTATCGGGGTTGGTACCACCATATCGATAAGGCGTACCGACCAAGCTGATGGCACGAAATATGACTTCGTTGCTTATCAGGCTTAAATCACGGATTTCTGTGCTGTCAGCATCATCGAGGCGATGGACCTGCGAGCCATCCGGGGATTTTTGCGAAGTTTGGGAGGTTGCACATGCACTCACCAGGCACATCAAAAGTGCCAATGAGATAGCTAAAAACCGCGATTTTGCTGGCAATAAAGTCATCGTCTGGGGATAATGCGCGTCCGAATTGAGGGCCACTATGCCTCAACAGGGACAATCACGTTGATAAATTAGGGTTAAAAATGAAAATTGAGAAAAATTCCGTCGTGCATTTCCATTACTCGGTTTCCCAGCCTGGGTTGCCACAAATGGAAAGTTCGCATGATCGCGATGCCATGGCGATCCTGATCGGTCACGGCAATATTATTCCCGGTCTTGAAGAAGCGATGATGGGTCGCGAAGCCGGCGAAAAATTCTCGATTACCATTTCTCCCGAGCAAGCTTACGGCGAACGCCGCGATGGTTTGAATCAACGCATTCCACGTAAATTATTCAAAGGCGCCAAGCTCGCACCCGGCATGCAAGTGGTATTGCCGACTGAAATGGGCCCGCGGCCAATGACGGTATTGAAAGTGGGTATCAGTGTAGTGGACGTTGATTTGAATCATCCGATGGCGGGTATGACACTCGAATTTGAAACCGAAATCGTGTCTGTTCGCGAAGCGACTGCAGAAGAACTCGAGCATGGCCACGTGCACGGTGACGGCGGCGTTCAGCACTAAAACTTCACAAGCAGGAGAATGCGGCATGGATAGCAGCGTAGTGACTTCGGAAGCACCTGCTGCGACCCCATTGAAAAAATTAGCCCGTATCGAAGTCCTCGATGTATTAAGAGGCTTCGCCTTACTCGGTATTTTTTTGATGAATATCGAGTACTTCAATCGCCCGTTCCAGGAATTTGGCATGGGCATACCCGTGGGCACGACTGGGTCGGATTATGTCGTTGCCAGACTGACTGAGATTTTCGTTTCCGGTAAATTCTGGGTTTTGTTCTCCATGTTGTTTGGCATGGGTTTTGTCGTTATGCAAACGCAGGCAAAGCTGGATGGTCGCCCGTTCGAGGCTATTTATTTACGCAGGACTTGCGCTTTGCTGGTTTTCGGATTGCTACATATTGCTTTGCTATGGTCGGGAGATATCCTGCATTCCTACGCACTGGTCGCACTCGTTCTAATGTGGCTTCCGCTTACTTCGGTTCGTGCTTCTAGCTTGATCGGCACCGGCATGTATGTGGCGCCCGCATTCCTGTGCTTGCTGATGGGCATTTTGCTGAGCTTTGCGCCCAAGGAAGCTCTGGAAAAAATGACCGAGCATTCGGCTGAAAGTGCGCAGACCGCCGCTGAAGTCGCAAAAATCTATTCCAATGGAAGCTATCTTGAAGTCGTCCAGCAACGGGGATGGGATTTCCTGCATTTGCTCGCATTCGAGCCATTCGTTTTCATCAGTGCTTTCGGTATTTTTTTGATCGGTGCGGCGATCATGCGTTCGGGTCGTTTGTTGGATTTGCATGCCAATCGTGCCTTTTTTCTGAAGGCGATGCTGGGTTGTGGCGCGTTGGCCGTCGCTTTTATTGGTTTGGCGAGTATGTTTCATGGTCATGGTGCGATGGAGCCGAATGGCATGATTGAACAGGCCTTGATGATGATGGGCAATTTGCCATTGAGCCTGTTTTACCTCAGCACCATCGCTTATACGATGTCATATGTTTTGGGTAGCAGAATAGTTGGACTGCTCGCTCCGGCGGGAAAAATGGCCCTGACCAACTACCTGACGCAATCACTGATCGGAAGCCTGGTGTTTTACGGCTATGGACTGGGCATGTGGCAACAATGGGGTCGTGCCGAACTGGCATTGTTCGTAATGTCGGTTTTCATCGCGCAAATTATTTTCAGCCATCTGTGGTTGCGCTATTTCCAATATGGCCCGATGGAATGGTTGTGGCGAGCTTTGACTTATTGGACATTGCCGCCGATGCGTCGTTGAGACGAGCAAAAAAGCTGCATTGAAGTTAAAATCCGGACATGCAGAAAAATATGCCGGATGTCTTGATACTGGGTGGCGGCGTGATTGGCCTGTCCAGTGCGTATTACCTGCTGAAAGCGGGTCGAAGCGTCTGTATCCTAGAGCGAGACACGGTGGGTGCCGCAACATCATTTGGCAATTGCGGCACGATTACACCGAGTCATATTCCGCCACTTGCGGCTCCCGGCATGGTCACCAAAGCCATGAAATGGATGCTGATGCCCGACGCGCCGTTTTATGTCAAACCGACACTCGATCCGGGTTTGATTTTATGGCTGCTGAAATTCGCACAGCGTTGCAATAAAAAAGACTGGCATGCCAGCTCGCTGGCAAAAATGGAGTTGTTGCATCACTCGCGCCGACTTCTGGAAAGCTTGGTTAAACAGGAAGGCCTCCACTGTGAATTCGCTGCAACCGGCATGCACAATGTTTACAAGTCCGTGGCCGAGTTTGAAAAAGCAACGAAAGAAGCCGAAGCGGTGCGTGAATTCGGACTGGAACCGAAAATTCTCTCGGCGGGTGAACTCGCCAGCGACGAGCCCGCATTGAAACCCGGCATGGCAGGCGCAATACATTATCCCGGCGATGCCCATTTGCGTCCGGACCTGTTGACGGCGGAGCTGGCGAGAGTGGTTAGGCAACTCGGCGGCGAGATTATCGAACAGTGTGAAGTGCTGGGTATTGAAACCGGCCATGATAAATTGCAAAAAATAACGACATCGCGCGGGGAATATCAGGCCGGCGATTATCTGTTTGCCCTGGGGCCGTGGTCATCGAAAATGATGCGCGCGATCAATCTCGATTTGCCGGTGCAGCCAGGCAAGGGCTACTCGATTACCTACACGCGGCCAAGTCTTGCACCAAAGCGTCCGATCGTCTTGAAAGAACGCAGCGTTTGCGTGACCACCTGGGGAAGTGGTTATCGTCTCGGCAGCACGATGGAATTTTCCGGTTATGACGATCGTTTAAACCGCCGTCGCCTCGATGCACTTGAACGTGGGGCTGGTGAGTATTTGCATGAGCCAGTCGGGCCGCTGAAAATTGAAGAATGGTACGGATGGCGTCCCATGACCTGGGATGATTTGCCGATCCTTGGCGCCACACCGAATTACAAAAATGCCTGGCTGGCAACGGGTCACGGGATGCTGGGGGTCAGTATGTCAACGGTCACCGGCCATTTGCTGGCCGACTTACTATGTCGCCGGGCACCGATAATCGATCCGGCACCGTATTCCATCAACAGGTTTACATCATGATGCAAAACGATATTTGTACCTTACATGCCGGCATCAGCCCTTTGCTGATCAGCCTGCCGCACGACGGCAGTGAAATACCCGAAGATTTGCAGGCTCGCATGCAGCCGAGCGCGCGTTCGGCACCGGATACCGATTGGTATGTGAGCCGGTTGTACGCCTTCGCCATAGCCATGGGTGCCACGATACTCCGGCCGAAATATTCCCGTTATGTCATTGACCTCAACCGTTCGCCAGACGATGTCAGTTTGTATCCGGGCCAAAACACCACCGGTTTGTGTCCGACACGGCAATTCAGCGACGAGCCGGTCTATCTCGAAGGCCATTGGCCCAGCGAGCATGAAATAAAGTCACGTATCGAACACTACTGGCGGCCATATCATCAGACTCTGAAAGAACAAATTGATCGTCTGCATGCCGAGCATGGGCGAGTCTTGTTGTGGGAAGGTCACTCGATCCGTTCGCAAGTACCGTTTTTATTCGAGGGCAAGTTGCCCGATTTCAATATCGGTACGGTGGCTGGCGCCAGTTGCAGCGAAAAAACACAATTTAATATTGAAAAGGCATTGGCAGCGCAGTCGCAATATAGCTGGATCAGCAATGGCCGCTTCAAGGGTGGTTACATCACCCGGCACTATTGCGATGCGGCGAAAAATATCGAAACCGTGCAACTGGAATTGTCGCAATCTACGTATATGAACGAAGATGCCAATACATACAATGAAGCACTGGCTGCCGTCACCCAAAAACAAATTAGAAAGCTGCTGGAGGCGGCATTGTCATGAAAAATTCGGATCCAAAATCACGCAACACGAAATTCGGCGGATTCTGGGATCGCCTGGTGTCGGTCGGTACGCTTGCCTTTTTTTTGTATCTGATTTATCTGGCAGTTAGCGGCAACTTCGATTCGGAAATCAACCAGTTTGCGGCTTGGTTAAAACGATTGTTTAGCTGATTCGTAGGAGGGCCTTCTAGGCCCGAC
>JAYUWO010000225.1:0-8551 GCA_043753545.1 Arenimonas sp. | reverse complement strand
GGCCAATCCAGCCGAGCATTAAATAAAACGCAACACAGAAAGTAATCCACAGCACTGTCCAGCCAATCATTTCATTTCGCCAGTGCAAAACGGGCATTCCGAGTTTCTGAAGGCGTTCTGCTTCGAGAGTCCACGCATTTTTCGTATTGCGAAATAAGGCTTCCGGCAGGAATGCCCAGACGCTTTGGCCGAAGCGCGCACTGGAAGCATCTTCGGGCGTAGATACATGCACATGATGGCCGCGCAGATGTTCGATTTTGAATCCGTAATAACTCACGGTGGTAAGCAAAATCCCACCGAAAGCTTTTTCGATTTTTTCATCTTTATGGATTAATTCGTGTGCGGTATTGATGGCGAGAATGCTGCCGACGATGCCTTGTGAAAACAGCCAGCCAAATATGCCGACGGGATTAAGGTCGTGATTGGCGAACCAGAATCCCGACCACACCAAAGTCGCGCAATGAACTGGCAGGGCAAGCATAGTCAGCATCTTGAACCAGATTTGTTGGCTGACCTTCCGCTCATCGGCTTGCGCGATATTGGCCGGATCATGGCCGAGCGCGTAATCGGTCATCGGTATCATCACGAACAAGAAGAACAGGGGATACCAGGCCATCAAGTTGTACCAGCCAGTTTGCGCGGCAAGCCAGGCGGACGTCGGAAGGGTGACGGGGACCAGAAAAACGAAGAGAAAACCGAAAGATTTAAATTTGTTCATGGCCGAATCATAGCGTGGTGCACGGGCCATGCAAGTGAATGCCAAGCCGAACCTGTAAAATATTCGAATGATAGATACGCGACCTCTCGCCATTGCCTTGATGGGACCGACCGCCTCCGGGAAAACCGCGCTGGCCATTGAGTGGGCTCAATGCCTGCAAACCGAAATTATCAGTGTCGACTCGGCCCTCGTATACCGAGGCATGGATATTGGTTCGGCCAAGCCCGGCATCGAAGAAAGACAGGGGATTCGACATCACCTGATCGATATCCGCGAACCCTCGCAAACTTATAATGCCGCCGACTTTGCAAAAGAAGCTTTGCCATTGATGGAGCAGGTAAGTCGGCAGAATAAAATTCCCCTGCTTGTTGGCGGAACCGGGCTGTATTTTCGGGCCTTGCTGGACGGCTTGTCGGATATGCCGGCTGCAGATGAAGAAATTCGCGCCGAAATTCAGGCTCAGGCCGCGCTGGTGGGTTGGCCTGCCATGCATGAAAAATTGAAACACGTCGATGAAGCTGCTGGTACCAGAATCAAACCGAATGACGTGCAGCGGATTACCCGCGCACTGGAAGTTTTCCGGCAAACCGGAAAGCCGATTACCGAATGGCAACAAAACAGCGTCCGGAAAAAATTCCCGTACCGTGTATTGCGCGTGTGTATCGCTCCGAAAGATCGTGCCGTCTTGCATGAACGAATCGCGCGGCGTTTCGACATCATGCTGGAACAAGGATTCTTGACGGAAATGCGGAACCTGATGGCAAGGCCTGAGCTAAACATGGAAGTGCCATCAATGCGCGCCGTGGGTTATCGTCAGGCCTGGCGGCATTTGGCAGGCGAAACCACTTCGGAACAATTTCGGGAAGAGGCCGTCGCTGCGACCCGGCAATTGGCCAAGCGGCAATTGACCTGGTTTCGCGGCGAGCTTGATTTACGCCGGTTTGACCCCCAGATAGAGGAGAAGGAATTGCAGGCAGCGTTGTCGCTTTTCATCACTCGCTGATAACGGCTGATGGCGTTAAACTAGACCCTCGCGACCCAGGACCGTTGGTCGCAAACCACGCAAATGTGCGTGATCACAATAAGAAAGGAGTCCTTTATGACCAAGTCACAATCACTGCAAGATCCGTTCCTGAATGCGCTGCGCCGCGAACGCGTGCCGGTTGCCATTTACCTCGTTAACGGCATCAAGCTGCAAGGCACGATCGAAAGTTTCGATCAATTTGTCGTCTTGTTGCGTAACACCGTCAGCCAAATGGTTTACAAACATGCCATCTCGACCGTGGTGCCTGCGCGCAATGTGCGTATCGGCCCCGGCGGCGGTGAAGTCGTCGACGATGAGCTGCAGGATTCCATTGTTAGTTAATTCCAGGGTCGACCGCATCCATGTTTGAACGTACCCGCAAGGGTGAGAACGCATTACTGATTCAGCCATATCGTCCGGGTCATCAAGATCCCACTTTGCTGGAAGAATTTATTGAGCTTGCCCGATCGGCCGGCGCCACTGTGGTCGGTACGATCGATGCCCGCATCGAGCGCGCCAGCCCTTCGCACTACATTGGCAGCGGCAAACTGATTGAAGTAAAGGACGCCTGTGAAGCAACCGGTGCCGATTTGGTGTTGGTCAATCACGCGTTGACGCCGGGTCAGGAGAAGAATCTTGAGAGAGATCTCGGACGCCGCGTGGTGGATCGAAGCGGTTTGATTCTGGATATCTTTGCGCAACGTGCCGCATCTCATGAAGGCAAGTTGCAAGTCGAACTCGCCCAGCTAAAACACATGGCGACACGATTGATTCGTGGTTGGACCCATCTTGAGCGCCAGCGCGGCGGTTCGATTGGTCTGCGCGGTCCCGGTGAAACCCAATTGGAAACTGATCGACGTTTGCTTCAGAAACGCGTCGAGATTCTGCAATCACGTCTGGAAAAAGTCGAAGTTCAGCGTACTCAGATGCGCCGCGCCCGTTTACGAAATGCTATTCCAAGGGTAGCGCTGGTCGGTTATACCAACGCCGGCAAATCGACATTGTTCAACTCTCTCTCGGGCTCCGGTGTTTACGTCGCAGATAAATTATTCGCGACCTTGGACCCAACGGTCCGCCGTCTGGATATTGCCGGTGGTTCGAGTCTTGTGCTGTCGGATACCGTCGGATTCGTTCGCGATCTTCCGCATGATTTGATTGCCGCATTCCGTTCGACCTTGTCCGAAGCCCGTGATGCCGATCTTTTGCTGCATGTGGTCGATGCCGCCGATCCATTACGTGATGAGCGAATCGAACAAGTGGATGCCGTGTTGGCCGACATCGGCGCCGGCGATATTCCGCAAATACTGGTTTACAACAAAATTGATCGACTGGAAGACACGCAAGCCCGTCACGATATTCCCGGTCAGGGCCATGAAAGATTTTGGCTCTCTGCCAAGACCGATGATGGTGTCGAGCTATTGCGTCAGGCTCTCGGTACCCGATTCGCCCAGCAGCGCTTCCAAACCACATTGCAGCTTCCGCCGGACCAAGGTCGAGTGTATTCCCGTCTTTACGCAGCTGGTGCGATTACGTCCGAGCAGAGCGACGAACATGGCTGGCAGCTCGAAATTGATATGCCACAGGCCCAGGCAGAACGCATGGCAGTCGAGCCCGGCGGACATTTTTTGCAAGAGGCCTTGCTTGTTGGCCTTGTTGACCCCAATTACAATCCTTAATCACATAGAAATGCGGCTAAGACCGCAGCGAACGGAGTAGGCATGGCCTGGAATACGCCCGGTAAAGGCAGCGGTAGCCCCAAAAATAGCGGTAATCCGGTAGAAGACTTGTTGAATCGAGTCAAAGACGGTTTCAATGGTCGCGGTGGTTCGTCAGGACCGGGCCTTGTGCCGATCATTCTCGGCTTGCTCGGCGTTTTTGTCCTGTTTAGCTGCTTCAATTTGATTGACGAACGTCAACGTGGTGTCGTGCTGCGTTTTGGTGCCTTTGATCGGATCATGGAGCCTGGCGCGAATTTCAAACTACCCTGGCCGATTGAAACCGTCAGCATCGTGGAAGCCACCGAAATTACGCCAGTGACCGGTGAAATGGCCGTGCTCACACGTGACCAGAACATCGTCCAGATTTCCTACAACGTGCAGTACCAAATCAGCGATGCTAAACAATACTTGTTCGGTGCAGCTGAACCGCGCGACCTGCTGCAACAAGCGGCGGAAAGTGCGATTCGCGAAGCCCTGGGCAAAAGTGAGTTGGACGATATTTTGAAATCCCGCACCACCATGTCGGCTGCGGCGCTAAAGCAATTGCAATTGTCATTGCAGAAATACAAGACCGGGTTATATGTCACGCAACTGGGTTTGCCCAATGCGCGTCCGCCACTTGAAGTGAAAGAAGCGTTTGACGACGTTACCCGCGCCCAGCAAAACAACGAAGCCAAGCAAAATGATGCGCGCGCCTATCGCAACCAGATCTTGCCGGAAGCCGGCGGTCAGGCTGCAAAAATCAAGGCCCAGGCCGAAGGTTATCGCGCCGAGCGAATTGCCAGGGCACAAGGTGACGCGAAGCGGTTTGTGCTTTTGCTTGAACAATATCGTAAGGCACCCGAAGTCACCCGCAAGCGTTTGTATCTCGAAACCATGCAGGAAGTATTGAGTACCAATCAAAAAGTATTGTCGGGCCGGAATAACAATATTCTTTATCTGCCGCTGAATGGCAGCTCGGCACCCGCGAACGCTGCCCCAGTTCAGATCCCGACCACTCAGGTCATCGAAAGCGCACGCCGAAGTGGCGATGCAGCCAATACGACAAGCGGTCGCGACGCGAGAAGTGATCGTGGCGAAACCGGAGGTAATCGTTAATGGACAAGATGACTAAGTGGTTTGTCGGTGCGGCTATTGGTCTGTTCATCATCATGAGCAGCCTTTACACCGTCAGAGAAAATGAAACCGCGATCGTGCTGAATCTCGGTAAAGTGGTGCGCACCGGCATGAAGCCAGGTCTGCATTTCAAGATGCCTTTGGTGGAAACGGTCAAAAAATACGATCGCCGTATTTTGACGATGACCGAATTGGATGAGCCTTATTTGACGTCCGAACAAATCAATCTGCTGGTGGATTTTTTCGTCAACTGGCGCATCAAGGACGAGGGCGCTTATTACCGCGCAATTCGCGGTGATATGGCTTCGGCAAATGATCGTTTACGCCCGATGGTGGTTGATGGTCTGCGCAACGTCGTGAACTCAAGCACTTTGAAAGATCTCACGCAGGGTAATCGTACCGATATCACGCGTGAAATGATCAAGACCATCAACTTGAATGCGCAGACATTGGGCATTGAAATTGTCGATGTGCGGATCAAACGCATTGATTACCCGGATTCGGCTGCAGCAGCGGGGAGTATGTCGGTGCTTGATTCAGTTTATGACCGCATGCGCAAAGATCGTGGCGAAGTGGCCAACCGTACCCGCGCCGAAGGTGACGAAGCCGCGCAGAAAATTCGTTCGGAAGCCGAGCGCGATCGTCAGGTGATTTTAGCCAATGCCGAACTTGCCGCGCAGCTGCTTCGTGGTGAGGGCGATGCTGTTGCCGCCGAAGTTTCGGCCGGCGCCTACAATCAGGATGCCGATTTCTATGCTTTCCACCGTAGCTTGGAAGCCTACCGCGCTAGTCTGGCGGACGGTAAAACCGTGATGGTGCTCGATCCGGATTCCGAATTCCTGAAATACTTCGGTAATCAGCGCTAATCGGGATGCAATGGTCGGATCTACTGGCCGCGCTGGCTCTGGTACTGATTCTTGAGGGGCTGGTGTTATTCGCAGCCCCTAAAGCCTGGAAGCGCATGGTGGCGCAATTATTGCCCCAGCCGGAGCGTCAGCTCAGCACCGTCGGCGGGGTTATGGTGATTGCAGGCCTGATAGGGCTGTATTTTATTCGCGGCAGCTGACACGCACAAAATAAAACCTGCAAAAGCCGACAAATTAAAGGATAATTTCACAAAGCCGGGGGCCATCCACCGGCTTTTTCTGTGTCTGGGTTTCAGTTCTGGAGATTTTTATGGGTCAGTCAGTTGTGGTATTGGGCGCTCAATGGGGCGATGAAGGCAAAGGCAAGATCGTCGATTTGCTCACCGAGAAAATTGGCGCCGTGGTGCGCTTTCAAGGCGGCCATAATGCCGGCCACACACTGGTGATCAACGGTAAAAAAACCGTTCTGCACTTGATCCCCTCCGGCATTTTGCGTGCCGACACACTCTGCCTGATCGGCAACGGCGTCGTGTTGTCGCCCGCCGCACTGAAAAAAGAAATTGCCGAACTCGAAGCCACCGGCGTCGATGTGCGTTCGCGTTTGAAAATCAGCCCGGCAACACCGCTGATCATGCCTTACCACATTGCACTCGACCAGGCTCGCGAAAAAGCGGCTGGCGGCAAGGCGATCGGCACAACCGGTCGCGGTATTGGTCCGGCGTATGAAGACAAAGTCGCGCGCCGCGGGATCCGCGTTGCCGATCTGAAATATCCAGTTGAGCTTGCCGAGAAATTGCATGCTGCGCTCGATTATCACAACTTCGTGCTGACGAAATATCTTGGCGTCGATGCGGTTGATTTCCAGCAGACTTACGACGAAGCATTGGCCTTCGGCGAATACGTCGAGCCGATGAAAACCGATATCGCAGGCCTTCTGCATGACCTGCGCAAGCAAGGCAAGAAAGTCATGTTCGAAGGCGCGCAAGGTTCGCTGCTCGACATCGATCATGGCACCTATCCCTACGTCACTTCGTCGAACACCACCGTCGGTGGTGCGCTCGCTGGTACCGGCGTCGGCGCCGATTCAATCGATTATGTGCTCGGTATTGCGAAGGCCTATGCTACCCGCGTCGGCGGCGGCCCTTTCCCGACCGAATTGCATGATGAAACTGGCGAAGATATTCGCAAACGCGGTCAGGAATTCGGCGCGACTACCGGCCGTCCACGTCGTTGCGGCTGGATCGATATCGTCGCGCTGAAACGCGCTGTGGCGATCAACGGCATTTCCGGTCTGTGCATTACCAAGCTCGATATTCTCGACGGCATGCCGTCGCTGAAAATGTGCATCGCCTACAAATACCACGGCAAGCAAAGCGAATACGCACCGCTGGATGCGCAGGGCTGGGACCAATGTGAACCGGTCTATCTGGAATTCCCGGGTTGGAATGAATCCACCGCCGGCGTCACCGAATGGGAAAAACTGCCGCCCGCCGCCCGTGCCTATCTGCGTTCGCTGGAAGAGTTATCGGGTTGCCCGCTGGCAATCGTATCGACCGGCCCGGACCGCGACGCAACGATTATCCTGCGAGATCCGTTTGCCTGAGTCTTTTGATCATCAAAATAGAAAACCGGCATTTAGAGCCGGTTTTTTTTAGGTGTTTCTCCGGTGATTTTTAAGGCGCTTTACGCATTTCATTCTTTGAATTGCCAGGCTGCACGTTAAGTTTTAATGGATCAACCCATACCGTGATAAAAAACGCGGGGATGGCCGGAGAGTAAAAGCGCATCCCCACGTCTAGACGACTGGTAAAACTACAATACCCGGAACAGTCGCGTGTTCATGGGCGAAACATAACTATGGTCGCGGCGAGAATCGGCTTGACGTCTCCAGGCTGCTTCATAAACAACATGGTTTTGCCATGCAGTCAGCGGAGACTCGCAAGGATTGTCTTCGCGATAAGCGGCAAATTCCCGATATTCGTCAACGGCATTTTTGAAAGTCGGCCAGCTCAGTTCAATCATCAAGGCATCGTCGAGATGGCCAAATAATTCGCGGCTGTCCGGAATCAGATCTTCATGCTTATCAAGGTAGGTCAGCAACAAGCGTGCGCGTACCCGCAATTTGGAATCAACGATCCAATCCTTGTCGACGGTCATGCGGCGCAGTGTTTCTGCGCGCGAAATGCGTTCGGCAATCATCTCGGCAACTTTTTCGACCGGCAATTTTTGCAGGCGGCGAGCTAGACTGACCAGCGAGTCGGGATTGACAGATTCTGCTTTGCGATAGAGTGTGCGCAACAGTGCATTGAAATGGACAATGGCATCGGCTTTCAAAGGTTTGCCATTGAGTTCATTCCGGCGTGCGGCGCCATACGACACCGGCAGACGCAAACTTGCGACATTGTCAGCGTTAACGTAGGCGTTCATAAAAAATCTCCTTGATGGGTTGGTATAGGTTTTGATGCACGATCAGTTTGTACGGTTGCAAATTGTTTTTCGCGTGGCCTAAGTACTAATGACCATCGTCACGTTATTGACGGTGGCTTCCATGCCGAAAGTCATGTCACACTTGTTTTGAAGTCACGACAAACTAACGAGAGATTTGTTTTACTTGGCCCATGAAAGCCTTTCGATATCTAGCGCTGCTTGTTTTTATATTCGCTTCTGCAAAGCAGGGGTTTGCAATTACTGTTGCAACAAACGTGGCTCCACCGGCATTTAACAATTCGCGTTATATCCTGGTCGACGGTGTCCGTTTGCATGTCCGCGAATGGCGCGAAGAAAAATCGACGGGCTGTCCGGTGCTGCTGGTACATGGATTTGCGGGTTCTACGTTCTCGTTTCGCGAATTGGCGCCTGCGCTCGCGAAGGCCGGGCATTCGGTCATGGCCATTGATTTGCCGGGCTACGGTTATAGCCAGCGGAGTTCATTCTCAGGCACGGCAGCCGATGCGCTGTGGCAATTACTCGAACGTGAAAGACCGGGTCAGTCCTGGTGTCTGTTGGGGCATTCCATGGGCGCAAAATTGGTCGGTCAAATGGCCGCGCTAAAGCCGGGGCGCGTGCAGGCGATTGCCTATTCGAATGGTTCGCCACTAGTTTCGTCCGA
>JAYUWO010000224.1:0-8565 GCA_043753545.1 Arenimonas sp. | reverse complement strand
TGATGTCCAGAGCCTGCAACAAACGGCCTTCGAGTACCGGCTTCATCATGACTTCGTCGTGGGCGAGCGGCAGCGCGATGTCGGTATAGGCAAGATTGCGATGTTCGGCAGTGACAAAATCTTCGCGTTGCAGTTTGTGCAGCACATCGAGCACGCGCGGATCGAGCACGTCCCAGGGGCGAACCTGCTGCTCTACCATTGCGAATCTGGCTTGTTCAAAATTCACTGACGACATACCCATTTGTCCTTAATGCGCAAAGAGCGTTATTTTACGCTCGAAGCGGCTTGGCTGGTGAAAATAATGCCGTATTACAACACCAGCACTCAGTGCCGGAAGTCATCGGGACCAGAGTCACGCTACCGGTATATTCCCGAGATTTCATCAACGGATGCTTAAAGTGCCGTCGGGGTTGCGCCGTCCGTAAGCACGGATAAATACGGTGACCACTTCTTCGGCATGTAACCGCCGTTCTTCTGCCGAGGGCAACGGTGCGACGCCCACCATCACGCGCATGTGTCGAACCCCTTTGAGCAGTACAAAGAAATGTTCGGCAGCCTTGCTCGGATTGGGAATATCGAGATCGCCGGTTTCACCGCGCTGGCTCAAAAACATTTCCATGTCTTTCAAAGTGCGGCGCGGGCCAACGGCAAAAAAGATCTCGGCGAGCTTGGTGTTTTGGGCGGCCTGGGCAGCCATGATGCGAAAAAGCTGGATCGCGCATTCATCCATCGTCAAATCAAGGAAGCCTTTGGCGATCAGCAACAAAGCTTCACGCAAACTCAATTCCGGATGTAATTCGAACGCCTGGTGCGGTAGCTGGTGTTCGCAGAATTCTTCGACGGCGGCGCCAAACAAAGTGTCCTTGTCGGTGAAATGGCTATAAAGCGTCAGTTTCGAGACCCCGGCAGCCTGCGCAATGGAGTCCATGCTGACGGCGTCATAGCCCTTGGCCGGAAACAGGTTCTTGGCGGCTTCCAGAATGGCGGCGCGTTTTTCCAAGTCTTTGGGTCGACCTGGGGCATTGGGGCGGGGAACTAGATTCATGAAGGTAATTGTAAATAGTTATTGTACTGATTGGTAAACTAAAGATACTATACCGAGAAGTTCAGTAATAGAGACCCCCAATGAAATTGCACCAGATCGCTGGCAGCATTGCCCTGATTTCCTCGTTATTGCTGCTGACAGCCTGCAAAGACGAACCTCTCGCCGAACCGGCACGTCCGGCACTGGTGGTTCAGCCGGGAGCAGGAATTGCCTCGGCCAGCGTCTATTCCGGCGAGGTGCGCGCGCTTGAAGAGCCGCAACTGTCGTTCAGGATCAGTGGAAAAATAGCCAAACGCTTCGTCGATGTGGGTACGGCCGTCAAGGCTGGACAGGCCTTGGCCCAGCTGGATTCCAGTGACGTGAATCTTCAAGCACAGTCAGCCCAGGCGGCATTGGCCTCGGCACAGTCGGATCTGGCCT
The DNA here is from genome assembly GCA_043753545.1 of Arenimonas sp. Classification (GTDB taxonomy): domain Bacteria; phylum Pseudomonadota; class Gammaproteobacteria; order Xanthomonadales; family Xanthomonadaceae; genus Arenimonas. The sequence continues at coordinate 7,100 of JAYUWO010000224.1, read as the reverse complement.
TGGCGAAGTCCGAGCTTGAACGCTACAAGGCTCTGGTCGACAAACAGGTGGTGAGCCGTTCTTTATACGAGACCCGTCAATCTGCGTATCAAGCTGCCGCTGCCCGGGTAAAACAGGCCCGAGCCAATGCCAATGTTTCCAGTAATCAAACCGGCTACGCGATTTTGCGCGCCCCTAAAGCTGGCGTCATTGCCCAGCGCATGGCGGAAGCAGGCCAAGTTGTGGCGGCAGGCCAAACGATTTTCGTCTTGGCAACTGACGGTGCTCGCGAAATTTCCATCAGTGTTTCCGAACAATTTGTTTCGCAGTTCCAACCCGGCCGCAAAATGCAGGTCGAGTTGTGGGCTGCGCCAGGAAAAATATTTCCGGCTACTCTGCGTGAAATTTCTCCGTCCGCCGATCCGTTAGCCCGCACTTTCGCAGCGAAGGTAAGTTTCAAGGCCGATGGTGTAAAAGCCGAAGTCGGACAAAGTGCCCGCGTGTACGTGCAAGACGAAACCGATAGCAAGATGAGTTTGCCGCTGTCGGCTATCCATTCGCTAAACGGCAAGCCCGCCGTGTGGGTGTTGAGAAAACTTGCGCCGCCTGCAGATACAACGAAGGACGAAGAGTCACAAAAAGCATTTGCGGAAAAATCCTTGCGCGAACAGCAAGTCCATTTGGTGCCAGTGCAAATTGGCGCCTATGGTGAAACCAGCGTGCCGGTATTATCCGGCGTCACGACTAGCGATTGGGTCGTTATCGCCGGCGTTCATTTGTTGCGCGAAGGTCAGCCAGTTCGTGCGGTAGACAATAACAACCGTGAAGTGGCCGCAAACTTCAATGCCACGATAGCCAACAAAAAAACGGCTAACTAATCATGGCCTCCAATTTCAATCTCTCGGCATGGGCACTGAATAACCGCACACTGGTGCTCTTCATCATGATGGTGTTGGCGGTTGCCGGCATCGTTAGCTATCAGCGCCTGGGGCAATCGGAAGACCCGCCGTTTACCTTCAAGATCATGGTGGTTCGTACCATGTGGCCGGGAGCAACGGCCGAAGAAGTCTCGATGCAGGTCACCGATCGCATCGAAAAGAAATTGATGGAAACCGGCAGCTACGAATTTATCCGCTCGTATTCGCGTCCGGGCGAATCGCTGGTGATGTTCATGGCGAAGGATTCGATGTTTTCCGACAAGTTGCCGGCGCTTTTCTACCAGGTAAGAAAAAAAACCGGAGACATAAAATCGACTTTGCCCGAAGGCGTTGTCGGGCCGTTTTTCAATGATGAATTTGGCGATACCTTTGGCAATATCTACGCACTTTCCGGCGATGGTTTCGACTACGCCACTTTGAAAAATTATTCCGAACGCATCGAGTTGGAACTGCATCGCGTTCCAGACGTCAACAAAGTCGATTTGCTCGGTTTGCAGGATGAAAAAATCTGGATCGAATTATCCAATACCAAGCTGGCAACGCTCGGTATTCCGATGAATCTGGTGCAGGAGGCGATCGATCAGCAAAACGCCGTGACGCCCGCATCATTTTTTGAAACCGGCAGTGATCGTGTCCAGCTTCGTGTTGATGGTGCCTTTGACAGCGTTGAACAAATCAGGAATTTTCCGATCCGCGTCGGTGACAGAAGTCTGCGTCTGAGCGATGTGGCCGAAGTCAAGCGCGGCTTTACCGATCCGGCGCAACCGCGTATGCGTTTCATGGGTGAGAATGCGATTGGCATAGCGGTCTCGATGCGTCCGGGTGGCGATATTATCTCGCTCGGAAAAAATCTCGATGCCAATTTCGAACGACTGAAAGAAAGTCTGCCGGTTGGCATGGAGCTGCGAAAAGTATCCGATCAGCCAGCTGCGGTTTCAAGCTCGGTCAGTGATTTCGTGCGCTCGTTGGCAGAAGCCGTAATAATTGTGTTGGCGGTGAGTTTCTTCTCGCTCGGTAAACGCGCAGGTGCCGTTGTTGCCCTTTCCATTCCGCTGGTACTGGCAATGACATTCGCGGCGATGGCGTATTTCGGCATTGGCCTGCACAAGATCTCATTGGGCGCATTGATTCTGTCGTTGGGCCTGCTGGTCGACGATGCAATCATTGCCGTCGAAATGATGGCAGTAAAAATGGAGCAGGGGCTTGATCGCTTCAAGGCTGCCAGCTTTGCCTATACCAGCACCGCATTTCCGATGCTGACCGGCACACTTATTACGGCGGCCGGCTTCCTGCCGATTGCCACCGCGCAGTCGGGCACGGGTGAATATACACGTTCAATTTTTCAGGTCGTCACGATTGCGCTGATCTTGAGCTGGATCGTCGCGGTTATTTTCATTCCGTATCTCGGTGATCGTCTGCTGGCTGATCCAAAGCCGCTGGCACATGGTCAAACCCATCACGAAGTTTACAATACGAAGTTCTACAAGAAATTCCGCCGTCTGGTCGCCTGGTGCGTTAATTACCGCAAGAGCGTGATTCTCGTGACGTTTCTGGCAACCATATTTTCGGTGTTCCTGTTCAAGTACGTGCCACAACAATTCTTCCCGTCTTCGACACGGCTTGAATTGATGATTGATCTGGAATTGGCGGAAGGTGCATCGCTGGAAGCTACCGAAGTAGTGGCCAAGCGTTTCGAAAAAATGATCAAGGATCGCAGCGAGCTGGATAATTTCGTGGGTTATGTTGGTACCGGGTCACCGCGTTTCTATTTGCCGCTTGACCAGAAACTGCCGCAGGCGAATTTTGCCCAATACGTTTTGACGACGAAAAGCAATGAACAGCGCGAAGAAATCAGGAAGTGGCTGATCGAAAAATTCAAGACCGATTTTTCCGATGTGCAGGCGCGCATCAGCCGTCTGGAAAATGGTCCGCCAGTCGGCTATCCGATTCAATTCCGCGTTTCCGGCGAGCACATCGACAAGGTGCGTGAATTGGCACAGCAAGTTGCCGATAAAGTGCGTGCCAATCCGAATGTCGACAATGTGCATCTGGATTGGGACGAGCCCAGCAAAGTCGTTCGCATCAAAATCGACCAGGAACGTGCCCGCGCGCTCGGCATTAGTTCCGCGCAGGTCGCGCTCTTTCTGCGTGGCTCCCTGTCGGGTACTCATATCAGTACTTTCCGCCAGGGCAACGAGTTGATCGAAATCGCTTTGCGTGGACCGAATCAGGAACGCGAAAGTCTGGCGATGCTGGGAAGTCTGGCCATTCCGACCAGCAACGGTCGTGCCATTCCGCTGTCGCAAATCGGTACGCTGGAATACGGTTTTGAAGAAGGCATCATCTGGCATCGCAATCGTTTGCCGACGGTAACCGTGCGTGGCGACATCTACAAAAACATCACGCCTCCGGAAGCAACGGCGCAAATCCTGCCGACACTCGAGTCCATTCGCGCAAAACTACCGACCGGCTATTTGCTGGAAACCGGTGGCACTGTCGAAGATTCCGGTAAAGGATCGAAATCGGTGGCTGCCGGTGCGCCGCTATTCCTTCTGGTCGTCGTGACATTGTTGATGATCCAGTTGAAGAGTTTTCGCCGTACCTTCATGGTCTTGCTGACGGCGCCTCCGGGCTTCATCGGCGTCACCTTGTTCCTGCTTATTTTCCAGGTGCCGTTTGGTTTCGTGGCAATGCTGGGCACGATCGCATTGACCGGCATGATCATGCGCAACTCGGTCATTCTGGTCGACCAGATTGATCAGGATATTGCGAGTGGCCATTCACCGACCGATGCGGTGATCGACGCCACCGTGCGTCGCTTCCGGCCGATTGTATTGACCGCACTGGCGGCGATATTGGCAATGATTCCGTTGTCACGCAGCGTGTTCTTCGGTCCGATGGCGACCGCGATCATGGGCGGCTTGTTGGTGGCAACGGCATTGACATTATTGTTCCTGCCGGCCTTGTACGCCGCATGGTTCAAGGTGCCATCACCGGATATGAAGCAATACGGCTGATGGTTTTTTTGTAAAAGTTTTCGCGACCGAATCTGCCTGCCTGGCTCCCTCCCCCTTGTCACAGGCAGATTCGGAACGCGATTTTGTATTGCACTTGTAGGAGCGTCCTTTAGGCGCGACAGATATGGCGGGATTTTTCGCGCCTAAAGGACGCTCCTACGAAACGGGAAAATGGTCGATTAATTTACTGGAGTAAACATGCAGCCAATCGAAATCACGGTGCAGGAAAATGACCATGTAGCGGCAACTTTCTTTCCTGCCAATGCCGAAAAAAAATTAAATCGCAGCGTGATCGTCGGTCCGGCCGCTGCCGTGTCGCAAACTTATTACACCGGCTTCTGCCAATATCTGGCGGAGGCTGGTTTTGACGTGATGAGCTTCGATTTTCGCGGTGTCGGCCAATCGAAAACCCGTGATATCCGCGAGTATCGCGATATCGGATTCTTGGCCTACGCCGAACATGATTACCCTGCTGTCGTGAATACGATGCTGGAAAAAGTTCCGGATCAAAAATTATTCATCGTCGGTCACAGTGTTGGTGGCTGGATGCCGGCACTGACAAAAATCAGCGGCAAAATCGATGGCCTGATTACCGTGGCCGCCTTGTCGGGTTATTGGCGACTGATGGCAAGACCGGCGCGTTATCTTCATTTCCTGGCCTGGTATTTGATTGCACCACTCACGATAAAACTCTACGGCTATTGGCCGGGTTGGGCCGGTATGAAAGCCGACACTTCTGCAGCATTGGGATTGGATTTTGCCCATTGGGCAAAAAAACCGGGATTCATTTTCGACGAACCACGCATCAACGCCACCGAACACGCCAATCGCTTTGTCGGGCATCTGCATTTATTCCAGATCGCCGACGATACCTGGGGAACGCCGGCGGCCGTAAAAGCGGTACATGACCGTTATCCGAACGCCAAAACCCGCGCAATCGAAGTCGTCGAGCCAAAAGAACACGGCATTCCGTTTATTGGGCACTTCAATTTCTTCCGCAGCGCGCATCGCAATAGCTTGTGGGCGTTGGCCTTGAAGCGCCTGAACGAGTTCGGGTAAATATCCGATTCCGCTGGCACCTGCGGTCTCTTCATGTTGAAATAGCGCCTGAAGCGGGGGTGCCGGGCTAATGATTTGCTGGCTGAGAAATACCCTTTGAACCTGATCCGGTTAATGCCGGTGTAGGGAAGCTCGCAAGTCTGACCCGCCCATGGGTTTTTCTGGCATCGCCGTTTCGATGATCACTCAAAGGACGATGCCATGAATGCTTTACCCAGCGAACTCTTGCGCCAGGCGCAGGAACTTTCCGAATCCGTGACGAAGCCGTTCACCGGCTCCAAGAAAATTTACGTGCAGGGTTCGCGCGACGATATCCGCGTACCGATGCGCGAAATCGAATTGACCGATACCCGCAAGATCGTCGGCGTCGAAAAGAATGCGCCGTTTTGTGTCTACGACAATTCCGGTCCGTACACCGACCCGAATGTGTCGATTGATCTGGCGCAGGGCTTGAGCCCGTTGCGGGCCAAATGGATCGAAGAAAGGAACGACACCGAATTGCTTTCCGGATTGAGTTCGGAATTCGGCCGCGCGCGCGAACACGACGCCAAATTGAATGCGGTGCGTTTCGGCAATCGTCCGATGCCGCGCAAGGCGAAGGCCGGCATGAACGTGTCGCAAATGCATTACGCGCGTCGCGGCATCATCACGCCGGAAATGGAATTCATCGCGATTCGCGAAAACCAGAATATCCAGGCAATCCGCGAAGAACATTTATTGAAGCAGCATGCCGGCGAACACTTCGGCGCGAATTTGCCGAAATTGATTACGCCGGAATTCGTGCGTTCGGAAGTAGCCTGCGGCCGCGCGATTATTCCGGCCAACATCAATCACCCGGAAGTCGAGCCGATGATTATTGGCCGCAATTTCCTGGTCAAGATCAACGCGAATATCGGCAATTCGGCTGTTAGTTCGGGCATCGCCGAAGAAGTCGAAAAGCTGGTCTGGTCAATGCGTTGGGGTGGCGACACCGTGATGGATCTTTCTACCGGCAAGCACATACATGAAACCCGCGAATGGATTATCCGCAATTCGCCGGTGCCGATCGGTACCGTGCCGATTTATCAGGCGCTTGAAAAAGTCGATGGTCGTGCCGAAGAACTGACCTGGGAATTATTCCGCGATACTTTGATAGAACAAGCCGAGCAGGGCGTCGATTACTTCACGATCCATGCCGGTGTATTGCTGCGTTATGTACCACTCACTGCAAAACGCGTGACCGGTATCGTGTCGCGCGGTGGTTCGATCATGGCGAAATGGTGCCTGTCGCATCACAAGGAAAATTTCCTTTACACGCATTTCGAAGATATCTGCGAAATCATGAAAGCCTACGACGTCAGTTTTTCGCTCGGTGATGGTTTGCGTCCAGGGTCGATTGCCGATGCGAATGACGCCGCGCAATTCGGCGAACTGGAAACCCTCGGCGAGTTGACCAAAATCGCGTGGAAACACGATGTGCAAACCATGATCGAAGGCCCCGGCCACGTGCCGATGCAATTGATCAAGGAAAACATGGACAAGCAATTACGTGAATGCGGCGAAGCGCCGTTCTACACATTGGGCCCATTAACCACCGATATCGCGCCTGGCTACGACCATATCACCAGTGCGATTGGCGCTGCGATGATCGGTTGGTACGGCACCGCGATGCTTTGCTATGTCACGCCGAAAGAACATTTGGGTCTGCCGAACAAGAACGACGTGCGCGAAGGCTTGATGGCTTATAAAATCGCGGCTCATGCCGCTGATTTGGCGAAAGGCCATCCGGGAGCACAGGCGCGTGATAACGCCTTGTCGAAAGCGCGTTTTGAATTTCGCTGGGAAGACCAGTTCAATCTGGGCCTCGATCCAGACCGTGCCCGAGAATACCACGATGAAACCATGCCGAAGGAAGCGCATAAAGTCGCGCATTTCTGTTCGATGTGCGGCCCGCATTTCTGTTCGATGAAGATCACGCAGGACGTGCGTGATTATGCTGATGCCCAAGATTTGGAGGCTGCCGAGGCGCTGGAAAAAGGCATGGCGGAAAAATCGAAAGAGTTTTTGGAACAGGGTGCGGAAGTCTATAAGCCGGAATGATTATGATGAATCCGCAGCGGCGATTACT
>JAYUWO010000223.1:0-25751 GCA_043753545.1 Arenimonas sp. | reverse complement strand
TTTGTCGCGCCTAAAGGACGCTCCTACGTTTTACATAGCCGCCAGTTATTTCTTATTGCCCCACAGCTGTTTCAAGCGATCATCTCGACCGCAGCCATTGCGGTAATAGCTGTACCGGATCGGATTCTTGGTGTGGTAATCCTGATGATAGTCTTCTGCCGGATAGAAGGTCGTGGCAGCGGTAATTTCAGTCACTATCGGCTGCTTGAAAATCTTGCTGTCATCGAGGGATTTTTTCGAGGCCAGCGCCTGTTTTTTCTGGTTTTCACTGGTGTAAAAAATGCCGCTCCGATATTGGCTGCCGCTGTCGCAGAACTGGCGATTCGGGGTCAGGGGATCAATACTTAACCAGAAGTATTTCAGCAGTTGTGCGTAGCTAATTGTTTTCGTGTCGAACTTTACTTCAACCGCTTCAGTATGGCCCGTGACGCCCGCCGATACCTGTTCATAGGTAGGATTCCTGACGCTGCCGCCGATGTAGCCGGAAGTCGTTGAAACCACGCCCTTCACCTTGTCGAAATCCGACTCCGTGCACCAGAAACAACCGCCGGCGAACACGGCGGTTTCAATGCCTGGCTTTGATTTTGACGGGCCATCCAGACTTACCACTACCGCCGACAGGCCGATACTGGAGACAAGGCTGGCAACAAGAAAAACAAGTACCTTGGTAAAAATATTTTTCACTTTAGACCCTCAATGCAGGCAGCGAACTGCCTTTTGGAATAAATTTCAATGCCACACCGTTATTGCACCAACGTTGCCCCGTCGGTTTCGGGCCATCGTCAAATAAATGGCCCTGATGTCCCCCACAACGTGCGCAGTGATATTCGGTGCGTGGCCAAACCAGTTTGTAATCGGTTTTTTTGCCAATGCGACCTTCAATCGGATAGGTGAAGCTCGGCCAGCCGGTGCCACTATTGAATTTTGATTTGCTGGTAAACAAGGGCAGGTGGCAGGCATGGCAAATATAGGTGCCTTCGCGATACTCCTTGTCTAAAGGACTGGATCCCGAACGTTCGGTGTCTTCTTCGAATAAAACGTTGTAGGACGCCGGGGGCAGTAATTTTTTCCATTCTGCCTTGGCTTTTTTCAAGGGCCTAATCACCGTGCTTACCGGCGTAGTTCCTGCACTGACCGGTGCAAGCCACGACAGTACCGAAAGCGCGGCAAGACTCTTCAAAATATTTCGACGATCCATGCTCATCTCCTGTGGTATGCCCATTAGAGGCATCCGGATAGAGAAAAGGTTCGCAGAGTGGCGGTGAAGACTAGGTGCTTTGTTAATGTTCGTAGGGGCGATTCATGAATGGCCCCTACTTCAACAAAATCAGCGTACCCAGGCTCAGGAAGGACAAAAAGCCAATCACATCGGTGAACGTGGTCAAAACAACGCCACCGGCGAGTGCCGGATCGATGTTCATGCGTTTGAGTGTGATCGGCACCAAAACACCGGCCAATGCGGCCGCAACGAGATTAATGGTCATCGCACCGGCAATGACCAATCCCAGTTTACCGTCCTGAAACCAAAGTGCGCAGACAACGCCGACGACGACGGCCCAGACCAGCCCGTTCACGACACCAACCAATACCTCTTTGGCAATCAAGGCTCTCAGATTGCCGACACCGACCTGGCCAAGTGCAATACCACGCACCATCAGGGTTAGCACCTGCGTTCCTGCCACGCCGCCCATGCTGGCGACGATTGGCATCAAAACGGCCAGCGCGACGACTTGCTGCAAGGTAGCTTCGAAACGGCCGATGACCCATGAGGCCAAAAACGCGGTGAGCAAGTTGATGCCCAGCCACAGGGCGCGACGTTTTGCCGCACGAGGAACCGGCGAGAATAGATCCTCGTCTTCGTCAAGACCGGCCGCACTCATGGCCTGGTGCTCGGCTTGCTCGCGGATGATGTCCACGACGTCATCGATCGTGATGCGGCCGAGCAAAATATTGTTTTCATCGACAACCGGCGCAGTAATCCAGTCGTAATCCGAGAACTGGGTGGCGACCTGATTCGCATCGGTATTCACCGGAATCGCCGGTTGTTCGTCGTCAATCAATTCGTTGATCGGTGTGAGGGGGTCGTGAATCAATAAGGATGAAACCGCCACGCGGCCCAAATATTGATGGCGACGCGATACAACGAAAAGGTGATCGGTGTGCTCGGGGATCTCGCCGCGCAGACGCAAATAACGCAATACGACATCCACCGTGACATCGGTACGCACGGTGATCACATCTGGATTCATCAAGCGGCCAGCGCTGTCGTACGGATACGACAGGGCTTGTTCGAGGCGCTCGCGATTTTCACGGTCCATCGATTTCAAAACTTCTTCGATAACCGTATCGGGCAGGTCTTCGATGATTTCCGCCAGATCGTCGAGATCAAGCGTCTCGGCAGCGGCCACGATTTCATCGGGGTCCATGTCGGCGAGTAATGACTCGCGGACGTCCTCACCGACGTGTACCAGCACTTCACCATCATCTTCGGGATCGACCAATCCCCAGACGACACCGCGCTTGGTAGCAGGAAGTGATTCGAGCAGATTTCCGATTTCGGCGGGCGACAGCGAATTCACCAAACGACGCACCGGGCCCAGGCGGCCGGTATCCAGCGCATCTGACAACAGACGCAGTTGGCGTGCAGTTTTATCGTGGCGAATGGCGTCGGCCATGGATGCCTCCCTGGTTGGCCCGCGTATTATCGGCTGATAGTACCGATATGCCCAGTGTTTTGTTTTTGATTTTTTGTGGGAGCTGCTTCAGCAGCGATTGGTTTATGTGTTGCGATTGTATTTCGATGAACGTGGAAATTTCTAATCGCCGGTGAACCAGCTCCCACAAAAAGCAAAGCTCAATCACATCTCGGCAAAAAATTGCTCTACGACGCGCAAGGCTTCGATTTCATCTTCGCCGCTGACTCTCACTTTGAGCACGGTGCCGGGGCCGGCAGCAAGCAGCATGACGCCCATGATACTTTTTGCATTGACTTCGCGACCTTTACCAATGAGCGTTACCTGGCTTTTGAATGAGCCCAGTATTTGTACCAGTTTCGCCGATGCGTGCGCATGCAGGCCGGTCGGGTTCAAGATTGTGACTTCGTGTTCAAGCATGATCGATCACCACTCCATTTCGTCCACCCGCAGCGGCTGTGCGGGCAAGTTCATCCAATTCCTGTTCCGAATAATGCATTACCCGAAGCAACATTGGCAAAGACAGGCCACTGACGCGCCTGGCCGGGGTGCCAAATTGTGCCAATTGTGCGGCAGCCTTGTCGGCTGTTCCGCCGGGGCTATCGACCAGAATCAGCACGCCTGCCGGCCTGTCCACTTTGCGAAAAGCCGCGCTTGCCGAAATTAATTGTGCGTCCTTATCGAGTTCGGGCTGGATGTCATGCGCCACGATATCGAGCGAATGGATGCCATTGATATGTCTTGCCGCCGACAGCAGCGCTTGTGCATAGCCGGGGTGTGCGATCAGTAATACCCCGACGGACATTATTCGAGCTCTCGATGAAAAGTGAGCACGTTCTCGCGGCCGCTCTGGCGAAAGTGCTGGGTCATTTTTTCCGCCAGATAAACCGAGCGGTGTTTGCCTCCGGTACAGCCGAATGCAATGGTCACATAGCTGCGGGTTTCCGATTCAAAACGCGGCAACCAAGTGTCCAGAAAAACGGAAATCTGGTCGACGAACTCCACTACGGTTGACTGTTGCTCAAGAAAATCGCGAACGGCGGCATCGCGACCCGAAAGCGGGCGCAACGCGGCATCCCAATGCGGGTTTGGCAGGCAGCGGGCATCGAAAACAAAATCGGCATCACCGGGAATGCCACGTTTGTAGGCGAACGATTCAAACAATAACGATACCTGGCGTTTAGTATCGGACTCCAGTTCACTGAGTACGGCTTTACGCAATTGATGCACATTCATCTCGCTGGTATCGATCACGATATCGGCGAGTGCATGAATCGGACGCAGCCGCTCGCGCTCTTGTGCAATGGCATTCGAGAGGGCCATGCCTCCGTGCGAGAGTGGGTGCCTGCGTCGTGTATCGGAGTAGCGCTTGATCAGTGCTTCATCAGCGGTATCGAAATAGACCAGACGGTAATCAAAACCCAATGCACCCACGGCCGATAGCCATTCACCGACTCGGCTTAAATCGGAGCTGTGATTGCGTACATCGATACTGACGGCAAGTCGCAAATGCTGTTTGTCGTCGCGGGTCAGATTTTTTACGAAATCCGGCAGCAGTTCCGCCGGTAAATTATCAACGCAGTAATAATCCAGATCTTCCAGCGTACGTAGCGCGATGCTTTTCCCGGAACCGGATAAGCCGCTGACGACGGTTAGTACGGGTTTGGCAGAGGTCATTCGTGTCCACCGGCTTCGAGGAAGGCTGTATGGCGTGCGAGAAAAGCAGCGGCTGGATCTTCACCCTTGCTGCGCAGCAAGTGTAAGCGAACTGCGGCTTCAGTGAGAACCGCGAGGTTGCGGCCAGGCGCCACCGGTAAGTTGAAAACGGGAACTCTCAGGTCTAGTACCTGACGGGCATCGGTCTCACCGGTCAGTCGCGACATATGTTCGGAATTGCTGTCGCTTAGTTTCATCAAGTGCACGATCAAGCGTAGATATTTATTTCGCTTGACCGCAGTGTCGCCAAACATCTGTCGGATGTTCATCAAACCCAAGCCACGAACTTCCAGCATGTCTTGCAACATTTCCGGACAGGTGCCGTCCAGAACATCGGGAGCGATCAACGTGAATTCCGGAGCATCGTCGGCGACCAATCGGTGACCACGTGAAATCAGTTCCAGTGCCAATTCGCTTTTCCCGGCACCCGCTTCACCGGTAATCAATACGCCGATGGAATAAATTTCGATGAAGACGCCGTGCAAGCTGACGCGGGGTGCGAGTGAGCGGGCGAGATGATATTGAAGAAGATTGTGCAATTCGTGCCCGCGTTTCGCCGACACCCATAGCGGGGTGCCGGATTCCTCGCAGGCACTACGCAGGTCGGTCGGGCAACTCTGGTTTTGGGTAATCACCAAAGCCATCGGATTGAAGCCGGTGATTTTTTCCAGGGTTTCCCAGCGATGACGGGCATCCAGACCATCCAGCCACTGTAATTCCGAAGCACCGATAATCTGGATTTTGTTCGGGTGGATGACATTCAAATAACCGGCCAGGGAAGGACGGCGCGAGAGGGTTTCATTGCGCCCCAGAACGCGTTCGCCGCCGTCGGGCGAGGCTATCCAGCGCAGACTGAGACGCTCCTGAAGTTGTTCGAATACTTCGCGGGTAGTGATGCGGTTGAGCATGATCGGCACTGCTTGGGTTCGTCGCTTAGCTTGGCATTGCCGTCGCTGGCTGGCAATGCTTGTTTGCTATTTCTTTGATGTAGGACGGCCTTTGGGCCCGAAGTCATTTTGCAAAAAAAAAGGATAAAACACTTGTCGCCCGCAAGCGGCCTCCTACTTATATGGCACACATAAAAAACAAACCCCGAACGAGTCGGGGAATGTCTTGAAGTAATTGCCGGGCTTAGCCGAAAGTTTCCGATCTGGCCTGTGAGTCGCCACGATGGTGGTTGGTCATCTTTTCTTTTTGCTTAAGCACGATGCGGTCCAGTTTATCGGCCAGTAAATCGATTGCGGCATACATATCGGGCGCAACGGCATCGGCAAACAGGGTTTTTCCTGGGGTGTGGAGAGTGGCTTCGGCTTTGTGATCGAGTTTTTCTACCGACAGAATCATGCGTGCATCTAGATGGTGTTCATAGTGTTTCGACAGGCGTCCTATTTTCTCTTGCGCGTATTCGCGTAGGGCGGGGGTGACTTCAACTTGGTGGCCATTGATATCTAATTTCATTCCTTCCTCCTGTCGAGTAACAAGCAACTTAGCTTGCAACGATTACACTACGCCAGAAATCGTAGTTTGTGGAGAAGAATTTGTGAGAACTTGTCAATTATTTTGATTTATTTTCAATTCACAAAGTTTTAACCGGCACGCTTTAGCCCAAGCGTTGTCGCTCGCTGGAGCACCCGATATGAATGGCTTCCCGGTACTTCGCGACCGTTCTGCGGGCTACCGGAATGCCTTCCGCTTTAAGCAACTCTGCCAAGCGTGCATCGCTGAGTGGGGAGCGCGGATTTTCCGTATCAATCAGCTTGCGAATCATGGACTGGATAGCCGTCGCGGAAGTTCCGCCGCCGTCGCTGTTGCTGATGCCGGAACTGAAAAAATAACGAAATTCGAAGGTTCCACGCGGCGTACGGAGAAATTTGCGGGTTGTGGCGCGGGATATGGTGGATTCATGCAGACCCAACTCTTCGGCGACTTCGCGCAATGTCAGGGGGCGCATGGCTTGAGGTCCGTGTTCAAGAAAACCACTTTGTTGCCGAACGATAGAGCGTGCGACTCGCAGCAGCGTGTCTGCCCGCGAATCGAGGCTTTTGATCAGCCAGCGAGCTTCCTGCAACTGTCCGCGCAGGTAAGTGTCGTCCGATCGGCTGGCTTTGCCGATCAGGCTCTCGTAATGCCGATTGATACCGATACGTGGCTGGCTACCACGGGCATGACTGACTTGCCAAACGCCTTTATGCTTGGTGGCAATGCAATCGGGCGCAATGTAGTCCGGCGCATCCGAACTAATCTGCAGCCCGGGCTTCGGGTCAAGACTTTTCAGCAGGGCGAGCGATTCCTGCATGTCGGCTGGACAAACTTTTAGTTGCACGGCCAGTTTTTCCGAACCCGATTTTGCGAGAGTTTCCAAATGTTCCAGGGCAATTTTTTTTGCCAGGCATAAACCGGGGGTGTCCTGGCTCAGGACCTGCAACTGGATCGACAAGCAATGCGATAGATTTCTTGCGCCAACACCGACCGGATCGAAGTGATGTATTAATTGCAAAACGGTGCTGATTTCCTGCAAATCGGCATGCACTTCGGGCAGCAGTGTTTCCTGGATGGATTCCACCGGCTCGGGCAGATAACCATCATTATTGATCGCCTCGATAATGACTTCGCCGATCGCCACATCGCGAGCCGACAGGTGGCTCAGGCGTAACTGCCACAAAAGATGCTCGCACAAGCCCACGGGCACGGCGATACCGAATTCATTTTCGTATTCTTCGCTTTTGCCATTCGACGTACGAGGCTCATCATAAGACCAGTCGAATTCTTCATTGTTTTCCAGAACGGCAACTTCTGCCTCGCCTTCACTTTCGGCAGATTCTTTTTTTTCGGAGGGTGTTTCATCCGCGATTCCAGAGGCAACTTCATCACTATCGGAAGCAAAGTCATCGATGACTTCGAGCAGCGGATTTGCCTCAATGGCTTCGGAAATCTCGGTTTCCAGTTCAACACTAGAAAGCAGCAACAAACGTATGGCCTGACGCAGCTGGGGCGTCAAGGTCAGCGATTGCGTTTGTCTTATTTGCAGGCTGGGTTTCATCATGCACAGTTAAGCATAAGCAGCGTCTGTGCGGGAAGCATCGCGGCGTAATTTTATAGCCGGAATGTATCGCCAAGATAGACGCGGCGTACCTCGGCGTTCTCCAGAATTTCGGCGGGCGTGCCCTGAGTGAGGACGCTACCGGCATTGAGAATATAGGCGCGGTCACAGATGCCGAGGGTTTCGCGCACATTGTGATCGGTAATCAGTACGCCGATACCTCTTTGTTTCAAATGGATGACGATTTTCTGAATCTCGGCGACGGAAATCGGATCGACACCGGCAAATGGTTCGTCGAGCAAAATCATTCTTGGGTTTGCCGCCAGCGCACGGGCAATTTCGACTCGTCTGCGTTCGCCGCCAGACAGGCTGGCTCCGAGCTGTTTTGCCACATGTGTGACATAGAGTTCTTCGAGCAGGCTTTCCTGTTCTTTTTTCCGTTCGGCGCTACTAAGCTCTTTGCGAAGCTCCAGAACCGCCATGATATTTTCGGCTACCGTCAGTTTGCGGAACACCGATGCTTCCTGCGGTAAATAGCCGATGCCCAGTTGTGCGCGTTCGTGCATCGGCATACTGGTGATAACGCGGTCGTTGAAACGTATTTCACCTGCATCCGTCGGTACCAGGCCGACAATCATATAGAAGCAGGTGGTTTTACCGGCGCCGTTCGGGCCCAGCAGTCCAACGACTTCACCTGGATGTAAATCCAGTGCGAAATCATGCACTACTTCGCGCGATTTATATCGCTTGCGCAGACCACTTGCGTGCAACATCAGGGTTTGGCTTCTGCGGGTGCTTTGTTTTTTGGCAGTATCCGCATGGAAACACGATTGCCATCACCGCCGCCGTTCAGGCGTCCGGTTTTCAGGTCGTATTTTACGTTTTCACCGCGCATGGAGCCACGGGGCTGATCGATGATGACGTTACCTTTCAGCACGATCAAATCCGAACTCAGGGTGTAAACAATCGTAGAAGCCTGGGCATTCATCGGTTCGCCGGAATCATTGATCTGCTTCATCACCACCGGCCCGCCGGTCAGCGTAACCCGGTCGATATCGCCCTTGCTGCGATGGATAACCGCACGATCGGCTTTGATCTCGAGCGTGCCCTGTGTAATCACGACATTGCCATTGAGAGTGGAATCGCTATCGTCTGCCATCAGGGCGTCGGTATTGTCGGCTTGGACATCCATTGGTTGATTGCGGTCTGAGGATTTGCCCAGTGCCATCGGAGACAGCGACAGAGTGGCGGCGAGTAGGGTGAGGCTAACGGCGAGCAGGCGCATATCGTCCTTTGACATCGGCTAAAAGTTGAAAACGTTTGGCTTGCATATCGACCTGCAGGCCACGGCCTTGAAGTATAGAGTCGGCGCGGGTAATGGTCACGACATCCTTGCTTTGGGCAGTGTTTTTCTTGGGGAAAATGGTCAGTTGCGGGGCGCTGAAGCGGGTCTGGTCGCCATTGGCTGTTTTGGGTCCGAACATCTCCACCTTGTCTTGAAGGCGAACTTCTTCGGCTTTAGGCCCGACCCAGGCATTGCCCGATTCGGCGTGCCACATGCCGCCGTTATTGTCGGGAAAGCTGAATTTGGGTGTCAGGATACTGAGCGTCTTGCCTTTCGGGTCGCGTTCCAGATACGGCGATTTCAGGGTGAAGGCTTCCTTGCCTTGCTCGTCGAGCGTCGTCATTTCAAAGTTGTGCAGCACGTAGTCCGAACGGGCAGAGCCTTCGGCTTTAACTTGGGGCTTGGAGCGAAGGTTCCAGACCGCAATCGTGGTTAGGACGGCAGAGACAACAATCAGGATCGTCCATAAATTCCGGTTCATGCGATGACGCCCCACTTCTTCAGGATGGCGGGCATGAGGTTTTGAGACTCAAGAACGAAATCACACAAGACACGAGCAGCACCTTCGCCGGAATTTTTCGGGATAACCCAGTCGGCATGGTCAAACATCCATGCATGGGCATTCGCCGGTACGCAGGCAAGCGCACAAAGTTTCATTGCCGCCAGATCGGGTAGGTCGTCACCAATGAAGGCTGCTTGTTGCGGTGTGATTTCCAATTTTTCGCATAATTCGCGCAGGCAGGCCGCTTTGTCCTTCACGCCGATATAGACATGCGACAAGCGCAGGTCGCGGGCACGCGCTTTTGCCGATTCACTGGCACGGGCGGTGATGAAGGCCACGGCGATGCCGTTATCTTCAAGCAATCGCAAGCCCTGGCCATCGTGCACGTTGAAGGCTTTGCTTTCGCGACCTTCGCCATCGAAATAAAGTTTGCCGTCAGTCAGTGTGCCATCGACATCGAAACACACGAGACGAATATCTTTCGCGCGTTTTACCCGTTCTGCGAGATCCAGTGCCATCGTTCAGACCACGCGCGCACGAAGCAAATCGTGGATATTCAAGGCACCGACGACGTGCTTTTCATCATCGACCACAACCAGCGCACTAATTTTGTATTGCTCCATCAAATGCGCGGCTTCAACGGCGAGGGCATCGGGGGCAATGGTTTTCGGCGAATGCGCCATCAATTGCGTGACCGGTGTATTGCGTAAATCGACCTGGGCATCGTCAAGCGCACGGCGTAAATCGCCGTCGGTAAAAACACCCAGCAGACGATCTTCTGCATCGACCACGGCTGTCATTCCCAATCTTTTACGACTCATTTCCACGAGCGCTTCGCTGGCACTGGCATTGATGCCGACCCTTGGCACTTCGCTGCCGGCATGCATGATGTCGCTGATATGCAAGAGCAGGCGGCGGCCAAGCGCACCCGCCGGGTGCGAGCGGGCAAAATCATCGGCGGTGAAGCCGCGAGCTTCCAGCAGGCTGACGGCAAGGGCATCGCCCATCACCAAGGCAGCAGTGGTGCTGGAGGTCGGCGCCAGGCCCAGTGGACAGGCTTCTTCGGGGACGCTGACATCCAGATGGACATCAGCTTCATTAGCAAGGCTTGAACCCGGCTTGCCGGTAAGACTGATCAACACATTGCCCTGGCGTTTCAAGACCGGAACGATAGTCAGCAATTCTTCGGTTTCGCCCGAATTCGACAAGGCCAGCACGACGTCGGCATCGGTAATCATGCCCAGATCACCATGGCTGGCTTCGCCTGGATGCACGAAAAACGCCGGTGTTCCGGTCGATGCCAGGGTGGCGGCAATTTTTGTGGCGATATGGCCGGATTTACCCATGCCGGTACAAATGACGCGGCCCTTGCAGGCGAGCAACAAAAGGCAGGCTTGGGCGAATTCAGCCCCGATTCGGGCCTGTACGGCCTGCAGTGCCTGAATTTCAACCGAAAGCACGCGCTGACCACATTGGATCAACGAATTAACGCTCGGCGCTTCGTTCTTCAGATTAGCGTTCATCAAAGCAGGGTTGGCGGTATCATGTGCGTCTATTGTAAGCCAACACTTGTTAATACCCCACTATTCATAAGCAGCCGAATGAACGCCCAACAAATACAAGACTTAATCCTCGCCGGTATGCCCGGTGCCCAAGCCCAGGTAATGGGCGAAGACGGCGTGCACTTTGAAGCCATCGTGATTGCCGACGCTTTTCAGGGCAAATTGCCCCTGGCCAGACACCGCATGGTCTATGCCACGTTGGGAACCCTGATGGGGGGTGAAATTCACGCGCTCGCCCTTCGCACACTCACCCCGCAGGAAGCTCAGGCTTCTGCTTAATAAACCCAAGAAGAAAAATCACATGGCAAAAATTATTGTTACCGGCGGCGAAGTGTTGAATGGCGAAGTGCAAATTTCCGGTGCGAAAAACGCCGTGTTGCCGATTCTTTGTGCCACCTTGCTGGCCGATAGTCCAATCTCGATCGGTAATGTGCCGCATTTGCATGACGTGACCACGACGGTCGGTTTGCTCGGCGCGCTGGGGGCCCAGCTGAGTATCGATGAAAAGCTCACGATTACCGTGGATCCGACCCATCCAATCAATACCGTTGCGCCGTACGAATTGGTGAAAACCATGCGGGCATCGATTCTGGTGCTCGGCCCGCTGCTAGCGAAATACGGCCATGCCGAAGTGTCATTGCCGGGTGGTTGTGCGATTGGTTCGCGCCCAGTGGAGCAGCATATTCGCGGCTTGATCGCTTTGGGCGCTGATGTCGTGGTGGAAAACGGTTTCGTGAAAGCCAAGTGTGATCGTCTGAAAGGCGGCCGCTATGTGTTTGATATGGTCACCGTCACCGGCACCGAAAATGTATTGAGTGCTGCCGTGCTCGCGAAAGGCACCACCGTGCTGGAAAACTGCGCCGAAGAACCCGAAGTGGTGGATTTGGCGCGTTGCTTGATCGCAATGGGTGCGAAAATTGACGGTGTCGGTACCACCAAAATGATTATCGAAGGTGTCGATAGCTTGCGAGGCTGCCATTACGACGTGATGCCGGATCGTATCGAGACCGGTACATTCCTGATCGCTGGCGCAATGACCGGCGGTCGCGTGATCTGCAAAAAAACCCGCGCCGGTATTCTCGATGTCGTATTGCAGAAGTTGGAAGATGCCGGTGCCGAAATTACCACCGGTGCCGATTTCATCGAATTGAACATGCGTGGCAAGCGCCCGAAAGCAGTCAATCTGACGACCGCACCGTATCCGGCATTTCCGACCGATATGCAGGCGCAGTTTGCCGCGATGAATTGCATGGCCGATGGTGTCGGTGTGATCAAGGAGACGATTTTCGAAAATCGTTTCATGCATATGAATGAATTGATGCGTCTCGGTGCCGATATCCAGATCGACGGCCACACCGCGATTATCCGCGGCGTCGAAACCCTGACCGGCGCGCCGATCATGGCGACCGATCTGCGTGCTTCGGCATCATTGGTGCTGGCAGGTCTTGTTGCCAAAGGCGAAACCGTGATTGACCGGATTTATCATATCGACCGCGGTTACGAAAATATTGAAGAAAAACTCAGCGGATTGGGTGCGAAGATTCGGCGAGTGCCGGGTTGATCTGACAAGCGAAAATTCCAATGGAATCTAGTAAAAGGCAGCTTAGGCTGCCTTTCTTACTTATGGCACCTGCCACCTGAGAAACGCAGGGCTATAGTTCCGACTCCTCGCTGGCTCAATTGGAATGGTTGTGAATCAAAATACGTCAACTCGCAGTTTGCCGCGCCGACTATTGCGGCATTTGGTTCGTTTTCTGCTTGTGAGCGCCGTACTGTTGGGTCCTAATCTGGTTTTCTTTGGGCGATGGGATTATCCAGACAAGAGTCTGCCGGCAATACCCATTAACAGTGACGATCAGGTTTCTGCGCCGGGGTTGTCACCAGCACTTTCCCGTGATTTGTTGCAAGACTTGCGGGCGAGCCGGCAGAAAGCCGGACTTCCATCCATGTCGGCCGCCATTGCTTATGACGGAAAGCTGCAATGGGCCGGCGCCACAGGGTTTGCCAATATCGAGGACAAGCAGTTCGCGACGGTGCGGTCGCGCTATCGCACCGGCAGTGTTGCCAAACCCCTCACTGCGGTCGCTCTCGTGCGCTTAATCGATGTCGGTAAAATAGACATCAACAAGCCAATCTCGAACTATGTAGCTGGCCTGCCTGCGACACTGCAGCCCTTGACCGCGAATCAACTTGGCTCGCATCGCTCGGGTATCCGTCACTATTCATGGATTCCGCAATGGTGGATGGGCTGGCATGTAAATTACTCAACGCAGGAATACGCAAGTGTTGCTGATGGGCTTGCTTTGTTCGCGGAACGCAGTCTGCGTTTTGAACCCGGCACCGGCTTCCAGTATTCAACTTTCGGCTACTCCTTGCTTTCCCGGCAGATGGAAGGCGCATCGCAAAAAAACTTTGCGCAATTACTTGATGAGACAGTCTTTCGTCCGGTCGGTATGACAGATACTGCAGTCGATACAAGGGCACCAATGCCCGGCCGCGTTGCTTTTTATCAAGCCGAGGGTGGACGTTATACGCCTTCGTATCCGATCAATTCGAGCTATAAAATCGCAGGCGGCGGACTCGTTAGTACACCCTCCGATCTGGCGCGCTTGGGCACGGCCTTGCTTGGCAACGATTTTGTATCGAAGGAAGCAAAGAAGACTTTATGGACGCCCCAAGCCTTGACGGATGGCAGCATGAATCCGGAAAACTACGGCATAGGTTGGCGCATTGACACTTCGTTGCGTTTACTTGGGGAAAAGAACCCGACCAAAATATTTCACCACGGCGGTATGCAGCCAGGAGCTGCCGCGTTCCTGGTGTTGTTGCCGGAATATGGCATCTCGGTAGCCGTGATGACCAACTCGGGTAAGGCCAGTGCGCGGCAGGAAGCTCAGGAAGCCGCCTATGTTTTGGCCCGCCGGGTAATTAGACTCAAGAACGCATCACTGCCAAGCGCTCCCTGATGCCGTGAAAAATCCTTTCCGCTCTGGAGAAATCCAGAGCGCTTAACGTCATGGGTTCTTTCAGCGTAGTCCGGTAATCCGCATTTCGATGACGTCGCCATCGCTTTCTTTCTGCTCGATTCGGAGTGGTACGAAGTGCCGGTCGGCTCCAAGCCACAGAGTCGTTATTCGTCCGTTCGGAGTTTGCCGAATCCGTTGTACTTTGGTGCTGTTTAACGTGCCCAGGACCGTCTGCATCTTTTCATTTCCGATCACCCGGTAGAGGTGGGTCTGCAGCTCATCACGGTCGGCGACCGGATACAGCAGGTCGCCGCTTTTACCTTGCGCCAGATCCTGCATCACCGCTACCGTGACGGCATGACGATCAAGTACGCCGGCCTGGTATTTCAGCGTGTAACTTTTTTCACGGTCACGACTGTCGATGATGTTGCTTTGCGCATTTACCCGGATGCTGCGTTGCTTATTCTTGAATCCGGCTTTTTGGTTGAAGCTGTAATCCATCGTTTCTGGCCTGCCACCATTCCAGCGCAAAACCGAGCGTTCCAAGATTTCGACGCCCGCGATGGCCGCAATGCCGGTGCCTATCGTGTCGGAGCTAAGTTCCCATTGACCATTTCCCGCGGAGGAGAATTTCACAGTCGCGTTGCCTAGTGCATTGCCATTCCGGAATACCTGATAAGTGGCGGTATAGGCTTTAGGTTTGTAACTGGCCGGCGCCGGATTTGTTTGTGGCAGCGAGAATGCCGCCTGCGAAGCGCCGGATAAGAAAATGGCCAACAGCAACAGCACGGTTTTCATGTGGCTTCCTGCAAGACGTCATGTTGATCCAACTGTAAAGCTTTCTGCGGTGGCGATTGTAAATTTATCCTTTGGTGCTCCAAGGCGACGATGGTTTCGACCAACAACGCATGCTCGCGTGCCAACACGCGTTGTTCCAGCATTTCATCCGTGTCATCAGGCAGAACGTCTAGGCATACTTGTGCCAGCACGTGGCCGGCATCCAACTCTGGAATGACAGAATGAACGCTTGCGCCATGCAATGTTTCACCGGCTTCCAGTGCGCGAGCATGCGTGCGTAAACCCGGAAATTTCGGCAGTAGGGAAGGGTGGATATTGATCATGCGGTTAAGGACTTTTTGCACCGAATTGGCGGAGATGAGACGCAAATATCCGGCACACACAATGAGATCAGGCTGAACGGCTTCAATCAGACTGAATAGGTGTTCATCGTAAGCTTCACGTGAGCTGAAATCGCCGGGCTTTACTGCCGCAAAATGGATGCCTTGCTGTTTGGCAAATGCAATCGCGCCGGAGCCGGGCTTGTCTGAAAATACACCGACAATTTTCGATTCAAGTTTGCCGTTCACACAGGCAGCTTGTATCGCCTGCAAGTTGCTGCCGCGACCAGAAGCAAGTACGGCAATTCGGAATGGTTGTGGCTTTGTCGAGGTCATTTATTTTTTGAAAAACGGAATTGTCGATGCGGCGCCCAGTGTTGCCAGCAACATGTCCATGTGTGCGTCCCAGACATCACCCTGTTGTCCGTTGTAAGCTTCGGCTTGATCGGGTGACATGCTTAGCGCGATAAACCATTCGGCCCATTCGTACACCAAGCTACTCACCATAATGATCATCAGGCCAATCGCTAGAGCAGAACGCATGCTGATATTATTTTTTACGCGAATGAAATTCGCGACCGCCGGCATGAAGCAGATACCGTAAAGAAAATGAATCAGACGATCAAAATGATTGCGTTCAAAACCGAAGGCCTGCTGCGGTGACCAGTTGAAAAGCGATATGCACCATTCATCATACGGCACGTTGGAATAAAGCCAGCGGGCAGCGACGCAGTGAATGGCAATCAGGAAACAAATGGCGAAAAAATCCAGATTCTTCATCGAATATTTTTTCGTATGCCACACCAGCCATACTAGGCCAACGACAGTCAACGAACTATGTAGTGCCTGATCCATCGGCCAGCGCGGGTTAATCCAGGTAGCAACAAAAACCGACACTACAAAAAGCAGTGACAGTTTCTGGAATGGATTTAGCGTCACGTTTTATTCCGTGATGTGGGTACGTTCGTCGCCGCTGGCTTTGACCACCGAGCCAATCGTCCAGTGATCGAGGCCATGTGATGCCAATGCAGCACCAATACTTTCGATGTCATCCGCCGCAATCACCAGCACAAAGCCAATGCCGCAGTTGAACGTGCGCCACATTTCATGATTCGGCACTTGCCCTTCTTTCTGCAACCATTGGAATACCGGCGGCAACGGCCAGCTGCTAGCTTTAATTTCCAAACCAAGGCCGTCGGGAATGACGCGAATTATGTTTTCCGACAAACCACCGCCGGTGATATGCGCCATCGCGTGAATAGCGTGCTCTTTCAGCATCGCCAGAATGGGTTTGACGTAAATGCGGGTGGGAGCCATCAGCGCGTCAATCAATTTTTCGCCACCGATATCTAGGTCGGCAGGGCGACCGGCACGATCATAAATCTTCCGGATCAGCGAATAGCCATTGGAGTGGGGACCACTGCTGGCAATACCAATCAGTACATCGCCTTCGCGTACGGCATTGCCGTCGAGCAATTCGGATTTTTCGACTGCGCCAACGGTAAAGCCGGCGAGGTCATATTCGCCCGGCGGATACATGTCCGGCATTTCGGCAGTCTCACCGCCGATCAATGCACAGCCGGCCAGTTCGCAACCTGTGGCAATGCCGCCGACGACGGAAACCGTGGTGTCGACATGCAATTTGCCGGTCGCGAAATAATCCAGAAAGAACAAAGGCTCGGCACCTTGCACCAGCACGTCGTTCACGCACATGCCAACCAGATCAATGCCGATAGTGTCGTGGCGGTTTAATTGTTGCGCCAGCTTCAGTTTGGTACCGACGCCGTCGGTGCCGGAGACCAACACCGGCTCGCGGTATTTGCCGGACAAATTGAACAAGGCACCAAAGCCGCCCAGACCGCCCATCACTTCAGGCCGGAAGGTGCGTTTCACCAAGGGTTTGATGCGTTCAACCACTTCATTTCCGGCGTCAATATCAACACCGGCGTCACGATAAGTAAGGGGAGTTTGGGCGGTCACGGGAAATAATTCGCTGGGAAAGTACCTATTCTATCAGCGCATAGTTGGACGTGCCCTGCCTGCTTGCGGCAACATGTAGCCATGAAAAAGACCTCCAATACCCACATAGCCTTATTTTCCCTGATATTTGCGGCTGTTTTCAGCGTATCAGCCATCGCACAGACGGGCACCGGTTCATCGAAACCGAGGCCCGTTGGCTCGACTGCGGGTAAAGGTGTTGTATCGAATGCGCTGAACACGACTGACCCCTCAAAGCCGGCTGTAAAGATCAAGCCGGTGCGCGATCCGGCCCTTTATCGCGGAGAAGCCGTCATGGACACTATTGGCGACAACGCAAAGCGGGTCGCAACTGCAAAAGCGCTGGGGCAGGTGATCGTGAAGCTCACTGGTAATCCTGCTGCAACCAGGAATAACGTCGTCAGGCGTGCGATGCCAACAGCAAGCACCATGGTGGCGGAATCTGATACCCGCCAAGATGGCGATTCCGCCAGCGGCATGCCGGTTTACAAGAATGTGCTGGTCGTCAGTTTTGATCCGGAAGCCGTCGATGCACTGATCGGCGCGGCCGGTTTGAAATACTGGACGGGTGCGAGACCCCGTCCCATTTTGTGGCTCGTTATCGATGACGGTCGCGGACCGAGATTGGTTACTTCGCAACAACTGTCGGTGGTCAAGCCGTTGGCAACGCGTGGACTCGAGCGCGGAATACGCTTTTTGATGCCGAGCGGCAATAGTGTCGAACAAGCTGCGACCAACTCAGTCTGGAATTTGAATGCCGCAGCTTTGGAACCCCTGACTGCGCGCTATCAACAAAACGATACTCAGCTGATCGGCAAGGTATATCGCTCGGTAAGCGGCTGGTCTGCGCAATGGGTGATGACGCAGGATGGTACCGAAGTCGCTCGCTGGGTGGCCACCAAGGCTGATCCACGGCAGGTGATTGCAACGGGTGCCGATGGTGCTGCCGATGCGATTGCAAAGCGTGATTCGGTATATTTGAATACCGGCGTTGCCGGTAAATATCGCATCGACGTCGTCGGCGTAAACAACAGTCAGGATTTCATTCGCCTGATGGGTTATTTGCAGCAATTGGCAATCGTCAGGCGCGTGCAGGTAGTTCAGGCGACACCGGAAATGCTGCGTCTCGAGCTTGATATGAATGCCGGTATCAAAGGTTTTCGCACCATGATTGGTTCCGGTAGCATATTGCGAAGCGCAGATTTGGAAAGTACGCCAGGCAGCAACGATGGTGCCGAGCCCGAAGTCGAGACGAAATCCGTGCCGCGTTTCGTCCTGCAATAAAAGGCAATGAATCCAAAGCAAATACCGAACGCCATCACTATCACCCGGATGGTGGCGTCATTACCTCTGCTGTATTTTTTAATCGAAGGTAATTCACGGGTTGCTTTCTGGATCGCGATGCTGGCGGGTATGAGTGACTCGCTCGACGGTTATCTGGCGAAAAAATTCGATTGGCGAACGGCGCTGGGTGGCTTGCTTGATCCGATCGCCGACAAACTATTGCTCAGTATCTGTTTTATCGGGCTGGCCTGGCAGAATGCAATTCCGCTTTGGCTTTGCCTGCTCGTATTGGGCAGGGATGTGGTTATCGTCACCGGCGCCTGGGTGTGGTGGAAAACCATCGGCCCGTTCAAACCGATGCCAAGCTGGATCAGCAAGCTCACCACTTTTTTCCAGATTGTTTACGTTGGTTTGAAGCTGGCTGATCTCGCGTACGCCTTCGTTCCTGAGTTTGCATTGAGCTTGTTACTATGGCTCGTAATAGGCTTCACCATCGCCAGCGGTTTGGATTATTTTATTCGTTACGGCTCGCGCGCGTTGCGTGCCTGGAGAAAGCAATGACAGATAACACGTGGTTAAGTGATCAACGCCGTTGGCGCTGGTTGGCATTGCTGGTGCTTGCCGGTGGTTTGATCTGGCTGTTATCACCGATTCTTACGCCATTCGTGTTGTCGGCGTTGCTGGCATGGTTGGGCAATCCGCTTGTGATGCGTCTGGAGAAGGCCGGACGATCACGCAACACTGCGGTGATCATTGTTTTTGTCTTGATGAGCCTGATTTTGGCCTTGACGCTGATACTTCTGATTCCCTTGCTGGAAGGACAAATCCGCGAGCTGATTTTATGGTTGCCGCGTTTGGCGGAGTGGACAACGGGAACCGTCATTCCATGGCTTGAAACCCGGTTCAATATTTCGTTGCAACAATACGTTGATCCGATGGCGGTCGTAAATTTGATCAAAGGCCATTGGAAGCAAGCCGGTGGTGTCGCCGCCACCGTATTGGGTGGTATTTCAAAATCCGGATTGGCCATTCTGGGCTGGGTTGCGACGATCAGTTTGATTCCGGTCGTCACTTATTATTTTTTGCGTGATTGGCAAAACATGCTGGCCCGTTTGCAATCATTGATACCGCGGCCAATCGAACCAACCTTCATGAAACTCGCGCGCGAATCCGATGCCGTGCTGGGAAGTTTTATGCGCGGCCAAATCAGCGTAATGCTAGTGCTTGGCATGATCTACGCATTGGGGTTGTGGCTGGTCGGCGTCGAGTTTGGTTTCCTGATTGGTTTCATTGCCGGCCTGGTCAGCTTTGTGCCGTATCTCGGGGCATTCGTCGGAATTTCTGCCGCCCTGATTGCCGCATTGGTTCAAGGCATGGACCCGATGCATCTTGGCCTGGTCGTTGCGGTATTTATGATTGGTCAGACGCTGGAAAGTTTTATCCTGACACCGTGGCTGGTAGGCGACAGTATTGGTTTGCATCCGGTCGCCGTGATTTTTTCAATCATGGCCGGCGGGCAGTTGTTTGGATTTCTCGGTGTCTTGCTCGCCTTGCCAGTGACGGCGGTGGTGATGGTGTTGCTGCGTTATGCGCATGAGCAATATACGGAGAGTAATTTGTACGGCGCCGATAAACCGGTGATCGTTGCAACCGGAAACAAAATCGTCATGCCCAACGCAAATCCGGAAAATTCGAATCCCGGGATTGATGTGTGAGTCCGCAAATCCCGCTAACGCTTAAATTTTCCACTGATCAGGAATTCGACGGCTTCGTTGGCAGCCTGGACAGTGTTTCGGCATTGCAGGCCATTGCAAACGGCAAATCAAAAGAATGGCTTTATTTGTCGGGTGCTGCCGGTAGTGGCAAAAGCCATTTGCTTCTGGCGACCTGTGCATCGGCACAAAAGCGTGGGCAACGCGCCCTGTATTTTCCGATGACGGTATTTTCCGGCCGTTTGCAGGACGTGTTGCCGGATCAGGAAAATGCCGACATTATCTGTCTCGATGGTCTGGAACACATTGCAGGCAACGAACAGGACGAAATTGCGCTCTTCCATTTTCATAACCGTGCACGTGTTTCCGGTGCAACCGTGATTTATGCGGCCCGCCATGCACCGCAGGGTCTGTCATTGCTGATACCGGATCTGCAATCGCGACTGGGGCAGTGCACGCGACTCAATCTGGAAAATCTGGATGACGAAGGCCGCCGCGAAGTGTTATTGCATCGGGCCATGCAACGTGGACTGGAACTCGATATCGCAGTTCTGGACTACATGTTTAAGCGAGTCGGCCGGGATTTGCTGACGTTGACGACATTGCTCGACAAGCTGGATCGTGAAAGTCTGGCGGCACAGCGAAAAATCACGGTGCCGTTTTTGCGCAAGTTGCTGGAAAGGTGATTTCAACAAAATAGTAGGTCGGGCCCCGGCCCGACGATCTATACAGACTGCGAGATTGCCAATGTCGGGCCAGGGCCCGACCTGCTAACTCAACAAACCCTTGCGCACGGCATAGCGCACCACATCGGCGGTATTGCGGGCTTTCAGTTTTTCCAGCACGTGGGCGCGATGGTTTTCGGCAGTCTTTACGCTGATGTCGAGTTTGCGGGCGATTTCCTTGCTGGTCTGTCCTTCGACGATCAGATGGAATACTTCGCGCTCGCGTGTGGTGAGACGACCGTAGGGGTCTTCAAGATCAGGAGTGGGTTGATGCACTTGTTCGGCAAGCACTCTTGCGGCATTCGCGCCGAAATGACCACGGCCGGCATGCAGGTCGCGCACGGCCTGGATCAGTTCACTCGAAGCACTGTCTTTCAGCAGATAACCGGAAGCGCCGGCACGCACGACATGCAGGACATATTCGTCTTCTTCGTGCATCGTTAGAACGAGCGTGCGAGTTCCGGGCAATTCGGCGTGCAGCCGTCGCACGACTTCGACACCATTCAGATGCGGCATCGAGATATCGATGATCGCGACATCGGGTTTGAACAGTAGGGCTTTTTCCACTGCTGCAATTCCATCGGCGGCTTCGGCTACCACCTGACAGGCGCCGCTGGCATTGAGTAGATTGACCAAGCTTTCACGAACCAGAGTATGGTCGTCGGCAATCAGAACGCGAATATTGCTCATGTCGTGCCGCTATCCCCGGAGCTGGTGAATGGAAAGCTGGCACGCAGCCAAGTGCCGGTATCGTCGCCTGATTCTATCTGCAATAGTCCGCCATAAAGTTGCGCGCGTTCACGCATCCCGACCAGACCGGCGCTGCGACCTTCGCTGGCATTGTCTGCCGCCACGCGGGTGTCGAAACCAACACCGTTATCCCAGATCGTGAGCAGAACGCGTCCGGAACGCTGTTCGACTCGTAACAATACTTCGGTGGCTTGAGAGTGCCGCACTACATTGGCCAGTGCTTCCTGTGAAATTCGAAACAACAATGTCTGCAAATCGGTATCGAGTTTCGGCAGTGAATGCAGATCCAGTTCGATGTGCGGTCCACCGTGGTTTTCTACGCTGCGGCAAAGCCATTGCAAGGCAGCGGCAAGGCCCAGGTCATCGAGAATCTGTGGCCGTAATAATCGTGAAAGTTGTCGGGTGTCTTCCAGTGTCTGAGCACAAAGATCGATGCTGGCCGAGAGGCGATCTTGCAAGGCTGATTGCTCGGGTGAAAGTTGCGAGGCGATCATCGCCATCTGATGCTTCAGTGCTGTCAGATTCTGGCCGATGCCATCGTGCAGTTCACGTGCGATACGCCGACGCTCGTCTTCCTGTACACGATAAACCGAACGTGCCAGTCGCTGGAATTCACTCTGGTTGTTTTCGAGTCGTTCGAGCAGGCCGAGGTATTGGCTGCGCAAGGTAGCCAGGGCTGCAGCAGTATCTGCGCCGTTGTCACTGGCCATTGCCGGATTCCTTGAACGCAATGATTTGCAGATCGGCATCGAAACCGGTGCGCAGATTTTCCGGCAGTTCGCTACGCAGGTGATCCAATGCTTTTTGTGCTTTTGCGCGCGCTTCTTTTGCCTCTGCTTTATCGCCAAACTGGTTTAAAGCTTGCATGCCGAGATGGTGTAATTTGAACGCGGCTTGTGCATCGGCATGTTTGTTCAAGATCGCTTCCGCTTCGCGATAGCGCTCGATGGCGGCTTGTGAATTGCCGAGTAAGAGTTGGCCGTTGATGCTTTGCGCGAGCCATTCGAGTCGCAAGGGCAGATTGCCGAGTTTTTCGGTTTCGGCATCGAGTGTTTGTTCGACGCTGTTGTTTCCATAAAGTGCCGCGCGCAGTTTCAGTGCCTGTACACCGGAAGCCGTTGCCGCCCTCAGCGCTTCGGCGCCCGCTTTTTTTTCCGCGGTATTATCGATTTTGCGACGTGCGAAGTCGACGCGCAGCAAGGCTGCGAATGCTCGTTGCTCGTCCGAAGCCTCCTTCAGCATCGGCTCGAGTTTCTGCAGTAATTTTTCGAACTCGCCGATGGCATTGGCGGCCAGCAGGACCCGACCGTGCAGTAGCTCTGCATCAATCAGACCACGTTGGTCTTCGCGTTCGGCAAATAGGGTGCGGGCACGATCAAGCTGTTCGAGTGATTTGCCGATTCTTCCTTCCAGCAATTCCAGTTCAGCAAGGTAGTAACGGCTGACGGCAGTTTCTTCGACCATTTGCTGACGTTCTGCGCTGTTGAGTGAAGCAGTCAGCAAGCGACGCGCTTCCGGCCAACGACCGCGAGCGATTTCCAGGGTGCCGAGATTTTGTTGCGCCCGCACGATGCCGCTCGGGTCCGACAGTTTTTCGCAAGCCGTCAGTGCTTGTTGCCAGAACACTTGCGCGCTGGCGTAATCACCCAATTGATATTGTGCGAAGCCGATATTGTTCAGGCTTTCGGCTACGCCTTGTGCATCTTCGGCTTGCTCGCGGTTTTGTAAAGTCCGCCGGAATGCCGCCAACGCCGCGACGAAATCACCACGCTCTTCAGCAAGCAAACCAAGTTCGTTATCGATCGCATTCAGGCCATCGTTATCGCCCAGGCTTTCGAATAAGCCGCGCGCTTCCTGCAATTGCAATTGTGCTTCGTCATAATGGCCTTGAATCGTGGCCAGCTGTGCAAGGTTACGTAGACTGCTGGCGACACCGCGCTTGTCACCCAACGAACGTCGCAGCTCCACGGCTTTGCGATATTGTTCCTGCGCATCGTCGGTTTGCCCGAGTCGTGAATAGGCGACACCGAGTGCATTGACGGTTTCGGCTTCGCCAAAAGGATTTCTTCCTCGTTTGTAGAGCACCAGAGCACGCACCAGATAATCATCCACGGCAGGGCGGATCTCGCCGTGCATGATCGAATTTTTGCCAAGCAGAAACCAGGCGCGCGGGTCATTTTCGTCGCGATTCAGCAGGCGGCGCAGACTGGCAATCGCGCCAATCTGATCGCCGCTTTGCCCCTGAAGAAATGCCAGTCGCAGCAAGGCATCGAGGTCGTCCGGATTTTTTTGTACGCGTGCTTGTTGCGAGCTCAGTAGCGACTTGGTATCGCCGTCGGCCAGAGATTTTGCCTGCAACAAATCCGTGCGCAGTCGGTCCGGCAATGGTAGTAGCAAACCTTGTTCGCCGGCATTGAAGGCTTCGTCCGCCTTGCCGGCGAGCAGTGCAACCTGTGATTGTGCCAACCATGCGCTGGCGAACTTTGGTTCCTGTGTCGTAGTTTCAGTCAACTTCTGCAGCGAAAAATCAAGGCGGCCATTGCGGCGTGCACGTAGGCCATCACCGAATGTTGAAAGTGTAGTCATTCCTGACGGTAGCAAATCAATCTTGACCATCGAGTTTGCCTGCAAGCCTTTTATATTGTTGCGGGTGAATTCACGCGCAGCCGTCAAAAAATCCTTGTTCGAACTTTCCGCGAGTTTGCTTTCAGTTTCACCTCGCGTATGCAATGTCGCTGTCAATCGATAAGCATCGTTGACGCGTTCGATTCTGGGACGAAGAATCCGGGTGGCAGGTAAAATTTTCAACAAGGATTTGGAGTCGATCTCGCCGATGCGACTATCGGCAGCACCAAGTTGTGCGACAGCCTGATCCACGCGCTCGCCATCAACGACGACCACATCGGTATTGGCAGCAATGCTTTGCCGGAGCGTTTCCGAATAGCCGGTCAATGCTGCCTCAATCGAAACATCACCGGTGCCATTCTCGACCGGCAATACCAGCAGGCGCTCCGGCGCTGGAATTGCCGGTGTCGTCATCGGCATGTATTTCCATGCAAGCAAACCGATGGTTGCCAGCAAGGCGACCGCACCTGCAGCGATAAACGTGCGCTTGCCGGGACGCAAATCACGCGGAACTTCGCGGGTATCGATCGCCCGCACCACATCATCAGCCGTTTGCAGACGATGTGACGGCTGGACGCGAAGCAACCTATCCAGCAAGCGTTCGACCCAGGCCGGAATATCGTTGCGCAGTTTACGAATTGGCGGCGGCGGACCAAGCAAGCGCTGTGTAAGCGATTCAGCCGAAGTGCCACCGGAAAATGCCGGTTTGCCCGTGAGCATTTCATACAGCAGCAAACCGAGTGCATATAGATCGCTGCGGCCATCGACGGCTTCGGCACGCGCCTGTTCGGGCGACAGATAATCCGGTGTGCCGATCACGCTGCCGGTGCGAGTCAGGCCACTGGTGCCAAGCGAACGCGCGATCCCGAAATCACTGATGTAGGCCGTGCCGTTTGCATCGACCAGAATATTGGAAGGCTTTAGGTCACGATGAATAATCTGGCGTGCATGTGCGGCAGAAAGGCCCAGCGCTATTTGTCTTGCAAAGCGCAGGGCTTCTTCGACTTCGAGCGGAGCGCGGGCATCCAGAATTTTGTCCAGTGGATCGCCGTCAATCAGATCCATGCTGATTAGCCAACGACCTTCATGCTGCGCGATGTCGTGAATACGCACTACATGCTGGCTTGACACTTGCCGCGATAACAACAGTTCCTGCTTGAAGCGTTCGAACGCATCGGGTCGGCTGGCAAATTCGTTACGCAATAGTTTGAGCGCGACCTGGATATTCAAGGCGGTATCTTCGGCGCGATACACCACACCCATGCCGCCGATTCCCAGCAAACTTATGATGCGAAAACGATTGGCCAGCATCGTTCCGGCGGGCAGATCGGCATTGAAAATGCCCGTAACGGTGGCGTCCTGCGGCTGCCCGTAAGGTGAGTCGTTGTCGATGCTATTCATGCCGACACCCGCTCTTGTGCTTCCAGAATTCCGGCCCAACTCGGATTCGCGGACAACTCGCCAATCGCTGCCACGCAACGACGCGCGGCAATCCAGAGCGCCGCACGTTCGGCGAAGGCCTTCAGTAATTCCAGGTCCATTTGGGTAATGACGCGATCCGCACGGCCGGAATCGGCATAGACCAATCCGACCGCTTCGCCATCGGCAAACAAGGGCAGGCAGATCAATGAGCGCAGATTGCCGGCGATCACGGACGCACGACCGGCCAATTCCGGATCGAGACGGAGATCGTTGATCACGACCGCACTTTTATT
>JAYUWO010000222.1:0-25759 GCA_043753545.1 Arenimonas sp. | reverse complement strand
GATGTTTCTCGGTGGTTGCCGTCTCGGCAGATTGCCAAAACGCGAAGTCGTCATGCTAGGCGCCATGATGGCGCTCGGCGGCGAATTTGCCTTTGTCGTATTTTCCGAAGCCTTCAAATACGGATTACTGGAGCCCGCCATTCGTGATCGCCTGATTGCGGTCGTTGGCCTTTCGATGGCGATATCACCGTTAGCGGTGCTCGCTCTGTCAGCCTGGTGGAAGCAGAACCCGGTGGCGAAGGAAGAAATCAAAGCCGACGAAATCGATCACGATAATCCACGCGTTATCATTGCCGGGTTCGGCCGGATGGGGCAAATCGTCGGTCGAATTTTGCGGGCGCAAAATATTCCGTTCACTGCACTCGAGCACAGCGCCGAACAAGTGAGTCTGTCGCGGCGTTTCGGCAGCACGATTTATTTTGGCGATCCCTCAAAACCCGAGTTATTGAAGGCGGCGCGTGCCGATCGTGCGGAAATTTTCGTGTTAACCACCGATGACGCCGAAGCCACCGTTCGCACGGCGCGTTTGATAAGGCGTCTGTATCCGCATCTGAAAATTTTCGCGCGCGCCCGCAATCGCCAACATGCCTTCAAGCTGATGGATCTAGGCGTCGAAGTGATTCGCGAAACTTTTCATTCCAGTCTGGAATTAAGCGAGCAGGTGATGCAAGCCCTGGGCGTACCGGCAGAAGTGGCCGCTGATCGTCGCGAGAGATTCCGCCTACACGATGAAGCCATGCTGCGTGAACAGCATCTGGTCTACGACGATGAAGCCGCCTTGATCGCTTCGTCGCAACAGGCTTTTCGCGACCTGGAAAATCTGTTTGCCGCCGATGAAAGTCCGGAGCCGGAGTCCCAGCAGAAGACAGACCATATTCCGTAGGGTGCGCTTAAGCGCACCGTATGCGCGCGGCAGATTATCCCGGATTATCTTGATACCACTTGTCTTTGCGTTTCCTGCTCACGATCTTGTGATGAGTCCCGGATTACATTCGGAATTTTATGCTGACTATTTTGCTCTGTGTGGCCAGTTTCCAGTTTTCTGAAAGAGTCGGCGAGCGGAGTATCGATGGCGACCTGTGTTTTCATGTGCGCACGATGATGCGAGGGATCATCAAGCTTGCCTTGCACCATAATCACATTCTCGCCAGCTTTTACGGCTCCGTTACTGCCGCTTAGCACAACATTATCAATCCGCTGAATGCCTTGCTGCTTGGCCAGCACCGTCAAACTGGCCGCCATGCGCTCGCTCGATGCATCGGATGGACGTCCCATGCTTTGATCCAGTTTACTCACAGCGTCGACACTTTGCTGATGCAATGTGTAATCGGGATGCCCGGCTTGAGTGGGGTCGAGTTTTGTTGGTGGCAGAGCCGACGATTTTTCTGGTGGTGGCAAGGTGATCGGTATATTTCTGTGGTCAAGGCTTGCTTTGAGAACAGCATCTACCGGCTCGGCATTTTCACGATCGCCTTTGACATTGCGAGGCGCCATCGTTTCGACGGTTCGGCGAGGATCGCCGTGATCAGCGGCATTGATACGCATAAAACCGTGCATCCCTTCCTCCGAACGGTGCACGACATTCATTGCAGGATCTGATGGCTCGGCGGTTTTTTGCAAAAAAGGTGTGTCACTCAATGCATTCAAATAATCCACCATCAAATTACCACTGCGAATACCCAAGCCATTCAAGTGGTAACCGTTTCCGACATTGGTGTGGGCGCCCGCCACAGTGACACCCAAGAGTCGGCCATCCGGTGTCATGCCCTGATCAATGATGCTGGTGGATTTGAATGAGCCACGAAGCTCGTCTTCTGCCACGATTTGAAAACCCGACACCACAGAAGGTGGCAAACGGCGATCATGATTACGTGGCTCGCCAGTACCGACCGGGTCAAACAAGCCAACCGCCTGCGGTGTTTGTCCAGGTGCGACCAAAGGCGGCTTGGTGTATTCCGTATGCATGCGGCCATCTTCGCCGCGAAATCTATGAACCCCGCTTGGATCTTGTATGCCGCGCTCATGCAGCAAGCGGGCAAAACCGGCCGCTTGTTCAGCACCTCGACTAAAGCCAATCTCGGCAATACGAATTTGTGCCTGCGGGTCTTCTTTTATCCAACGGTCTGCTTGTTTGATAAAATTTTCGTACATTTCCTCAAGGCGCGGGTCATAGGTATAACCAAAGGCACCGTCTAGTGTGCGTTCGATAAAATTATCTTGCGTGCCGACACCTTTGACGTAATGCATGGCTATTGGCGCATCAGGACTATTCTCTTTGAGCTCCAATATTTGATTGCGAATTAAACCAACGTTCGTTAGATGTTGCGGGTCTTTATCAGCATCATTCCAAGTGCCATCAAAGGCGGCCATAAATAACCGCTCATGGGGATTGCCCACGTGCTGGAAGATTGGTGCAGGCGTCTTTGCCATCGCTTGTTGAGCGACGCCATAAGTAGCCATGTCGTGTTCATCAGCAGCATAAGTACTTATGCCATCGGGATGCTTGCCGTGGCTGTGTGGCTTTTTCTCATCGCTCATATCTATTTCCTCTTAACGATTCAATAGTTATGGCTGTAAGCCAAAATCACTTCATCACGAAAATCGCCATGCCTTGCTTCACTGTCTTTGAGATAAATCATCTCACGCATGTAAACATTTATCGTTCGATTGTTGACTTCCAAAATTATGTTCGGATCGCCCACGGTAGCCACAGTTTCAGTTGGCAACTCTTCGCGGGAAACAGTGTGCAAGATACGCTGATCCTTGAAGATCTCAGCAATATCGACCTTCGCCTCATGCTGCACGCCATCTTTTGATTTCCATTTCACAATAGCTGGTGACGGAAAGTTTACTATTCCGCCATAGGTAACCGTTCCCCAGCTTTTTTGGTAATTTTGACCGATTGAAGCGGATGATGGTCTGACTTTTTCGGCAGGGTCTTGAACGAGATATTCACCAGCGTATAAAACACTACAGCCAGCAGTGTCGTAGCAGTGCGCTGAAAATCCATGCTTCTCGAATCGCAATGGCCATTCGTTCGGTACGGTTGTATATTTTTCGGTCTTGTTTGAAGTAGACATGGCAGATTGGCATCCTGAAATTATGAATATGGAAATAATGGTAATTGCGCTGGCAATTAATTGCTTCGTAAAGGGCATGCAGACTTCCTTTGAAATTATGTGTTTTCGGGGCATGTAAATTCACCCACTTCGCCGGGGGCCCACCAACCAAGATCGCGAATTCGCGGCAGTTTCTTGGCTTCACGCGTTTGCTTGGAAGTCTTCATGGGAACGCCCCTGCTATCGATAAAAGCGACCATGTAACCCAAGTTATAGCAAAGCGCCTCTTGTCGTTCTTCCATAGGTAGTTCGGCTATTTCCCGACGTAAATTCCGATTTGCCCGCATGATGGTTTCTTCGTTGCCCATGCCTTCCATGTGAATGGTTAAAAATAGTAAATAGGCTATCTTCCGGTTCTTGGTGACACCCAGGCCGTCGCGATACAACACGCCGATATTATTCATGGCGTCGGCATCGTACTTCGCTTTTAAATACCAATCCATTGCCTTGGCGTAGTCAATGGGCATTCCAGTGCCAAGGTGGTGCATAAGGCCTGCAGAAACAGCCGCCCTATAGTCGCCTTTCTCATAGAGTGACTCCCAAATTGAATAGCTGGTTTTGTAATCCCCCGCGGCTTCGGCAGACAAGGCCTTTTTCACCAGCTCTAAGTTTACTTTGTCGGGAGACTCAGCCGAATAGGCCACATTAACTGGAAGCAGCAGAACTAGCCATAATAAATAACGCTGCATAGGTATCCTTGTATTTCTAAAAAGTAAAAATAATATTAGGACAATATCTTGTTTTAAACCTTCAACATCGGCGTTTCTACTTTCGGCAGCAATCTGGCTGTGAAGTATTTGTCCTGGTAATACTTGATCTTGTCGCACATGACCGGATGTGGAATGCCTTCGTACATGAACACTTCCTTATCAAAGCCCATTGCCTTGAGCTCTTGCGGCAGCATCAGGGCGCGACGCTCTTCCGACTCGCTGCGGGAAAAATCCCGACCACGCGTGACGTTCTGTTTGCGTACGGTGGTATAGCCGAGCATTTCGGAATAATCATTCGCATCCTGCTGTTCGCGCGGTGCGTAGATAATTTGCAGTGCATGATTGGTAATGATCGTGCGGGAAACGTCCTTGCCGTAAGTGGAATCCAGTTGCGACATGCTTTGAATGATCGGCAATAAGCGGATGTTGTAACCGGCCATAAAAGACACGGCCGACGAAATAATGTCGATCTTGCCGATCGAAGTGAACTCGTCCATCAGCAACAGGCATTGGTATTTCAGATCGGGATTGTTTTTCGGTAGTTCCTTGGTATTGAGATTGATCAGTTGACTGAAGAAAAGGTTGACGATCAATCTGCTCTCGGCCAGTTTATTCGGTTGGATGCCGATGTAGATCGTCATTTTCTTTTTGCGAACATCGGTCAGCAAGAAATCATCGGCACTGGTCGCGGCATCCAGTACCGGATTGATCCAGGCGTTTAGCGGTCCCTTGAAGGTGCCCATGATCGATGCGAAGGTTTCATCAGCTTGCGACAGCAGATTCGCGAATGCCGTTCGTGCATGGCCGCTGAGAAATGTTTTTTGCGACAGTTTTTGTAGATATGCACGCAGATCGGTGCCATCGCCGGAGGACAGTCGGTAAATGCCGCCGAGCGTCGGAGGATGTGACACCGGGAAGCCGATGGACTGTTCGTCTTCCCAGTTTTCAAAAAGATATAAGGTGAATGCCATGAAAGTATTACGCGCCTGACTTACCCAGAATTTCTGGTCATCCGAGCCTTCCGGATACAGCATTGCCGCAATACTCAGCAATTCCGACACGCGGAATGCCGAATCCCTTGAAACATAACTCAACGGATTCCAGCGATGCGTTTTTCGGTCTTCGGCAAAGGGATTGAATAGGAATATTTCCTGGCCCTGGCTTTTACGCCAGCCACTGGTCAGTTCGAAGTTTTCCTGTTTGATGTCGAGTACGACCATCGATTCCTGATAGTCGAGCAGGTTGGGAATCACCACGCCAACACCTTTGCCCGAACGGGTAGGCGCTGCCAAAATCACGAATTGCTGTCCCGGCAAACGAACCAGATTGCCGTTGAATTTTCCGATCACGATGCCGTTCGATGATGGCTTGAACATGCCGTGCCGGCTAAGGTCGCCGGCATTGGCGAAACGTGCATCGCCATGCAGGGATTTGTTGCGCGGTTTCACCATCAATACCAGCAATGCCAAGTAAGCGGCGCTCGGGATGCCAAAGCCGACGTAACCAGCTAGCTTGATCTTGGTCACGTAAGGCTGCACTTCAGGCAAGTGAATAGCCTGGATATAGCCGAGGTAGGTGTTCCATTGGACCGTGCCGGTTTTCAGTTTCAAAAACATCAGTGTCAGATAACCCGATAGATAAACACCGGCTAGCAGGGTCAGCAGTGCAACGGAAAGTGCAAAAAATACTTTGTTCTTGTTCAAGAAAACACTCCCGGGTGTATCGCTTTATTGTTTGCAGTATTCAACGACTTCATCGGCGCATCCGTTTTGGTTTGATTTGCGCTATGGAGGTCGAAACATCGAGATTGTCCTCTTCCACCAACTTTTCCATCCAGGCATTGGCATCGTCCAGCGACAATTCGTGACGGAGCTTGGCGCCAGAGGAACTCAACACCGCATACGCCATGATTCTGTCTTCGTCGTATTGTTGATCTTCGGTCAGTGCGACTACGCGATAGCGGCCCTTGATAAAAATCGGATGACTAAATTCCAGCATGGATTGTTACTCCTTGTCCAAAAGCGACGCCAAGCAAAGGCATCGCCATTTCCCTTAAACGGTCATTGATTTTTTCTGGTGTTCATGAGTTTGCACGGCCTGTACCGACAACAAGCTTTCCTGTTGCAATTGCTGGGTACTTTTCTCAACCGATTGGCCCGCCGCCTGTGCTTTGTCGATGTAAACACGGTTATGTGCCGGATCGGACATCGCACCTTGCACCGCGAATAAACCGGCACCATTCGTACTCAGTGCCACCGTATCGACCTTGGTCAGGCCGCTCACTTTTGCTTCAAAGGCAACGCTGGCGGCTGCATTTTGACGCTCTTGTTGGTTCTTGAAGGTGCTGGCGGGTAATTTTTCGATACCCGTCAGGGCTTGTTGATAAAGCGCATGGTCGGGATGGTTTGGATGGGAAAGCAGCGGAGCCTGATCATTTCTCGCAGGGGCGACTTGTTGCGACGGCGGTGCTACGGAAGCAGTCTCCGCTTTCTTCAATGCAGCCAATGTATCCTTGCCGACAACGCCGTCATCCACCAAATCACGCGAACGCTGGAATGCTTGCACTGCCTGCTTGGTACGTTCACCGAAATCACCGTCGGCTACCAAGGCATTGCCCTTGGCATCTTTGAAGCCGAGTGCGTTGAGTTGTGTTTGCAGGACGGCGATTTCGGGGCCGTGTTCGCCTTTTTTAAGGATGCCGTCGGCAAGTGCATTATTATTATGTGCGGACAAATCATTGTTTTGGTTGCGCGATTGATCTCTTAAAGCGTCATAGGCGGCATCGGGTGATAAGCCATTATCAATACCTGCTTGATATACCGTCCGCATCTGGTTGAGAGCACTTGCGGATTCAAGTAGCGAAATGGATGCAGAGTTGCCTGCACTATCGCCATCATAAGCACCCCTGCCGCCTTTGCGAGGGTCTCCAACACTCGCAAACTCAAGCGCCAAAGCGTGTTGTGCACGTTCCAAGCCTGGTGCGCCACTGGTTACGCCAGTGATGTAGTCATTAATCGCAGGTCGCTTCCCGTCAATTAGGTAATCCGCAAACATACGCTCCTGTAAGTCCAGAGTGAATTTTGCATCCTGCGGGATTCCCAATGCACGAACAGTTTCATTCATAGTATCTGCCGGCGGGCCGACCATTTGGAATTTACCGACAGCAAATAAATAGTCAGGATCACTTTTCGGCAGGTGCTGACGACGAATAATCTCACCGACTGTCATGTCTGTCAGGTTGACGGCGTTGCTTGCATCGCCGGCTCTCCCGCGGTTGTAGGAGTTGTAATCACCTTCGCCGCCGCCGATCAGATTGCTAAGCGCCGAAGTGCCTGCTCCGGCTTGTGTCGGGGCCGAGGGTTGCACTGTAGGTGCAGGCTGTCTCAATGCTGTAAAAGTATCTTTACCAACAATGCCATCATCTTCCAGATTGCGGGCACGCTGGAATGCAACGACTGCCTGCTTGGTGCTAGTGCCGAAATCACCATCCGGTACGAGTGCATTGCCCCGATTATCCTTGAAGCCAAGTGAATTTAATTGTGTTTGCAGGGCGGAAATGTCGGGGCCGCGTTCGCCTTGTCTGAGCGTGCCATCGGCGAGCGGGTTAGCTTGGATAGTAGGTGCAGGGGCCGCGTGGACACTGCCAATTGCAGGATAAGTTTCCTGAGTAATGACACCACTATTGAGATCCTGAATGTATTTCCTGAATTGCTCGGCTTCTACTTCGATATGGCCATGTATAGCACCGGGACTACCAGTATCCGATTGTCTTCCAAGCGGTTGACCGTATTGGACGAATGAACCATCCCTCAAATTAAAGCTTCCGGGGTCCATGTGTAAGACCTGCCCAATCAACCTTCTGCTCGGATCGGATTCGGGTTTGTCAAAGATCCGAACTGCTTGCGTAGGACCGCGCAAATAATCGATGTAGCCAGAAACTGGTGCTGGAATACTAACGTTTCGATTGCCGCTTTGATCCTGAAAAATAATGTCTTTCTTGACAAGAATATTGCCATTCCTGATTCGGACGGCTTCCAGTTCTCCGTTGACGAATGCTGCTTCGGAGTCGACGGAATTTGCATTGCCGGCTCGAACTGCGCTGGCGTTGGCCTTTGGGTGATGTATCGCAAGCTCTTCAAAACTACGGACAGGAATATTTCTGTTGAGATCTATTCTTGGTTCGAACAATTGATACTTTGGCATGTGGAATCCTTGGAAGCTAATGGATGAGTCTCGGGGCTTAAAGAAAATTAGGAAGCAGCCGGTTCCGGATCCTCAGCCAAATGCCAGCACCCATTCTTTTTTCGAAATCGGTATGAAGAACTTTCTGGATCATCAGGAAGCTTGACCATGTAAGAATCATTAGACTCTTGTTTGATTTCTGGAAATACAGGGGAAGGACTTAATACGCCAGCACTATCGACTACGAAGAAATTGTTATTTACGTAGGATAGAAAAAAATCGCGATAATCTGATTTTTCAAAATAGATCGTGCTTTCAACATAGCCTTTTTCCTCGTCGTCAATGTACTTCGTGACTTTGACGAGAGGCCGGGTAAATGCGGCTTGAATATTCTTGTCTTTTGCAAAACGCTTCAAGAACTCTTCAAAATCATGCGAAGGGCAGGCTATAGAAATGTCGTCGACTGGAAGAGTCGAGATTTCGAAAAATTTTACGAGATCACCATAGGTGCCTACTTTCAATTTAGAGTAGCCATCGTCGTGCGCAAAAAACATATTGCAATGCCCATCACCGCTACAGGCTTCAACTTCCGGTTGCTGGTCGCAAATCTTCGCTTCGCCGCCAACATTCTCTTTGCATTCCGGAGTGACCAGCGGCAGCCAGCCATCGGTCAGCACTACCTTTCTCAGGTCTTCATAGGCCATCCCGTTTTTTAGTTTTTGCCCAAGTAGTTCGCTCGCAGAAAGTGCCTTGACGGTTTTCTGTGGCGTTTCGAGTGCAACGGGTGTTGTCTCTTGGGTTGATTCCGGCGTCTTGGCCGTGCATCCCGATATCAAGAATGCAGTTGCTACGAATAGAAAAGTACTTCTGTGTTTCATATTTCTTTCCTCGGAAGCGGTAATGGATCTGCTAGATTTCATTAATGGGTAAATATTTGGATGACTTTTCGTCATAACGATAAGTGATTGAATCCTTGACTGTCAGAGTCATGACCTTGCCGGCTTCGCCCAATTCAGTGCCTTGAAGCACTACGTTTAGTTCCGGCCAGGAAGAATTTTCATTGGCAGAGAAAAACAGGTTTCCAGTGCTTTTTACGCACTTTGTTTCTGTTGACGAGTCGGCTTCATGCGCACAACCGCCTGAATTCTCATAGCCAGCATTAGCGTGGCCGACATATTTCCATTGCGCATCGACAGGCGAGAACGCGAAAATCTCGTAGAAAAACATTTGAATACCACCATTTGCGGTAGTAACGGCTTGTGTCGCCAGAACAAACTTACCTTGCGGGTTATGAAAAGCAGCTGTTTTCTGAATGGTATCCACTGCAGGGGCCCTGTTTTTGCCGCCAAATTTTCCAACATCATGCTGGACTGATTTCAGCATCCAAGCGTTGCCGACAAATTCATAGGTCGCCTGCGAGATAGTTACCATGTCCTCAGGAGCCGGATATTCAATCTCCGATTCTGGCGTTGCTTCCGAAAATCCGACGAAATAATTCTTGCCGTCAAGCGTGAATTGATGGCCATTC
Source organism: Arenimonas sp. (assembly GCA_043753545.1). GTDB lineage: Bacteria > Pseudomonadota > Gammaproteobacteria > Xanthomonadales > Xanthomonadaceae > Arenimonas. The sequence goes on along the minus strand of JAYUWO010000222.1, from coordinate 16,220 downwards.
CAGAAGCTGACATAGCGGCCATCGCCAAGCTGGCTGCCGATTGCAGCTTCAAGGGGTTGCTTATAAATATCAGCCAGTATGGATTTTCCATTTGGCACCGGAGCCGAAGAAGCTTCAGGTCTAATTGCCTGCTCCTCTTGCTCCAGCTTTTGGGTAGTAACCGCAGATTGTTCGTCTGCTGGTGTTTTGGCATTGCAACCTATGATTAATAATGCAGTTGCGGTGAAAACAAAAATACTTCGATGTTTCATTGATACTTTCCTCGGGGGCGGTAAGTAATGTTTCAGGTGGGTTGGGAGGTGAAACCGTCAGCGTTTCGGTCCCTCTCGCTGGCTAGATTGTTCGGGTGATGCATTTGCAGTCGAAAGCAATTGCTCAAGCAGCGCGCTACTTTTCTCGACCGGCTGGTTGATGGCCGTGGCGCAAGCAACTTGAATGCGACTGTGGCCCGGATCATCCAGCTTGCCATGTACGGCAAACAGGGTTTTCCCGTCGGCGGAAAGCGCTACGTGATCAATCTGGTGCAAGCCGTGTATTTTTGCTTCGCAGGCCAGAGTAGCTGCGGCATTCTCGTGCTCGCGACGATCCTTGAATTTGTCGGATAGAAATTTACCGATGCAGTCGAATGCCTGACGGAAAAGGGCGTGGTCGATGTGCAGGGCGTTGGAAATAAGCAAGATTGCTTTTTCCTTTACCACGGTTAGCAGCATCTCCGACATCAATTCCTTTAAACCATCTTTATTGCGGGTGATGTCGTGCAGGTAGTCAAAATTGCTGATGCCACGGGCATCGCGGATGGCGCGGCCGCCGGTGACGGCCGATACCGCGGCACCGTAACCAATCATCTGGTCAACTTTCAGAAAGCCGGCGACGCGTAATTGGTTGTCGTCAGTATTCAATACCTTCTGGGTGACGGCGCGATGGTAGCTGCAGTCGGCATTTATTTTGAAAGCGCCGTCCTGCAGTGCGGCCGACTGCTGGTAATTTTCAAGGCTAAGGCCGTTTTTCCAGTTTGAAGGATCTTCGAGAAACGCAGTCATGCCGCCGGCTTTCGCCCACGACCATTCGGTTCGATGTTCTGACATCGAAGCATTAAGTTTGTCTTGATCAACATAGGCAGCGGCCGCCAACCATGTGGCGCCTGCCTGGTAGCGTCCAACAAAGCCGGCGGGGTGGGTGAGGTCTAGCTCGCCACCGCGACTTTTATGTAGGGCCACCGATGCAACAAGCCTGCGCGTTGTTGCATCATCTAAACCGGCAATATTTCCTTGTCGGTATTCGAAGGCAGTGGCCACTGCCTTTTCTTTCAGTCTGGTATCAGCCATGACGCTTATCCTTGGATACGACCGGTTACATCTCGAGATTTGTATTACGACAGTTCGATAAAGCTACCTACTAACGAGTGAATGGGAATTTAGCACATTAAAGCGCTGGTTAGTATCGCTATCCAGATGTTGCATATCTGCATCACTCGGCGTCGGGTTGCGCGCTAGGGTGTGCTTGTTTGAAGGCATCCAGTTCTATGCATTCTTTGTTGATGCGTTGAATGGTCGGGTAGGGTTTCATCGAGACCTTGAAGCGCTCGGCGTTATAGACCTGCGGTACCAGACAGCAATCAGCCATGGTGGGAATATCGCCCTCGCAGAAGCTGCCGGTCGATGGATTGTTGGCCAGCACTTTTTCGACCGCATCGAAACCGGCCGAAATCCAGTGCTTCATCCACTCGTCTTTCTGGTCCTGAGTGGCCTTGAATTGTGATTCTAGATATTGCATCACGCGTAGATTATTTAATGGATGAATATCACAGGCGATCATTTGTGCAATGGCACGGGCGCGTTGTGCGTCTCTTGCTACAGGTGGCAGCAGAGGGTTGTCGGACCAGACATCGTCGAGATATTCCATGATCGCCATGGATTGCCGCAAGACGCGGTTGCCATGAATCAGTACCGGCACAAATTCCTGCGGATTGAGTTCATTGAATTCGGGTGTGTGTTGTTTGCCGCCATCCTTGAGCAGATGCACCGGTTCAACTTCGTAACTTAGCTCTTTCAGACCCAGCGCGATGCGCACCCTGTAAGCCGCACTCGAACGCCAAAAGGAATAAAGACGAAGACTGCCTCCAGTCATAACACCGCTCCTGCCCAGTCGAGAGGTTTAGGCTAACTCGCAATCGGCCTGGGTGGAAGTGTTTTCCTAAATTGGCCTAATCAAGGTGCGCCTTGGCGCACCTTGGGCATATCACGCAGCTATCAGAGCGGCTGCATTTTCTGTTCGATGGCACCGAATAACGAATTGCCGTCGGCATCGAGCATTTCAATACGCACGACATCGCCAAATTTCATGAAAGGCGTGCTGGGCTTGCCGTCCCGAAGGGTTTCGACAGTACGTAGCTCGGCAAAGCAGGAAGCACCGAGCGTAGTATCTTCATTGGCGACCGTGCCGGAACCCACAATCGTACCGGCCGAGAGCGGACGGGTTTTTGCTGCATGTGCAACAAGTTGAGCGAAATTGAACTGCATATCAACGCCCGCCAAAGGCGCGCCGAACCACTGGCCATTGATATGGGTCAGCAAGGGCAGATGCACTTTGCTGTCTTGCCACAAATCGCCAAGTTCATCCGGGGTGACGAAGACCGGACTAAGGGCCGAGCGGGGTTTCGATTGCAGAAAGCCGAAGCCTTTTGCCAATTCGTTAGGAATCAGATTGCGCAAGCTGACATCGTTTATCAAGCCGACAAGTTGAATATGCGAAGCAGCAAGTTCGGGCGTTACCGCCATTGGCACGTCGTCCGTTACGATCACGACTTCGGCTTCCAGATCAATGCCGTAATCTTCGCTGGGCACGATCACCGGGTCATGCGGACCGTAGAAGCCGGCGCTGACGCCTTGGTACATCAAGGGATCGACGTAGAAACTTTCCGGCACTTCGGCGCCGCGGGCTTTGCGGACGCGTTCGACGTGCGGCAAGTAAGCACTGCCATCGACAAATTCATAGGCGCGCGGCAAGGGTGAGGCCAGTTCCTGCATGTTCAACGCGAATACTTCGAAACCGTTGATGGTTTCAGCCGAGCTGTGGTTCAAGGCTTCGTAGACCGCATTCAAACGTGGCGCGGTGTTTGCCCAATCCTCAAGCGCTGCCTGCAAGGTTTTTGCGATGTCACCAACGGTAACGGCTTTGCTTAAATCTTTCGAGACGACGATCAACGTACCGTCGCGACCGCCTGCTTTGAGTGAACCGAGTTTCATGGGGAAATTCCGAATCTGAAAGGCGGCATTTTAGCGTGCTTTGGCTAGGTTTGCCGGAATAAAGAACCCTCTTTTTTTGAAGAGGGTTCTTTATTACCACACGCCCGCGAATGGCTGGATGACTACTTCACGTCCAATTGCTGAAACATGAAAGCATAGACTTCCGAGGTTTCCTTGAAACGCTGGAAGCGGCCGGATTTTCCGCCGTGGCCGGCTTCCATGTTGACGCGGAACAGCAGTGGATTGGAATCGGTTTTTTTCGCGCGCAGACGCGCCACCCATTTTGCCGGTTCGAAGTATTGCACCTGCGAATCATGCAGCCCGGTTCCGACATACATCGCAGGATAGTTTTTCGCTTCCACATTGTCGTACGGCGAATAAGACAGCATGTAATCGTAGTATTTCTGCTCGTTCGGGTTGCCCCATTCGTCATATTCGTTCGTCGTTAGCGGAATGCTTGTATCGAGCATGGTGGTGACGACATCGACGAAGGGCACCTGCGCGATCAGCAGGCGATATTTTTCCGGTGCCATGTTGGCAATTGCACCCATCAATAATCCGCCCGCACTACCACCTTGGGCTGCGACTCGGTCTTTTGCGACATAACCTTCTTTCACGAGGTGATCGGTGACGTCGATAAAATCGGTGAAAGAGTTTTTCTTGTTTAGCAGTTTGCCGCTCTCATACCAGGCGCGGCCCATTTCCTGGCCACCGCGAATATGCGCGATGGCGTAAACCATGCCTCGGTCCAGCATGCTAACGGCACTCAGGTTGAAATACGGATCCATCGACATGCCGTAGCTGCCATAAGCGTACTGCAACAAAGCGCCAGTACCATCTTTCTTGAAGCCTTTGCGATACACCAGCGAGACCGGAATTTTCGTACCATCTTTTGCCGGCGCCCACACACGCTCCGTTACGTAATTGTCGGCATCGAAACCACCGAGAACCGGCTCTTGTTTCAGGACCCGTTTTTCGCCAGTTTTAATATTGATTTCAATCGTGCTGGTGGGCGTGGTCATCGAGTTATAGGTATAGCGCAACCAGTCCGTGCCCGGCTCAGGGTTGTCGTCCATCAACATGGAGTAGGCGGCTTCATCGGTTTTTACCAGGCAAGGATTTTTACAGTCCGGGTTGAAATAGCGCAGCTTTTGCAAGCCGTCCGAGTGCTCTTCAATGGCGATAAAGCTACTGAAGACTTCAAAATTATCGATGAACATGTTTTTGTCGTGCGGCAGCAATTCTTGCCATTGATTACGATCGCCCCACTTGCCATCGGCAACGCTCATCAGCCGGAAGTTGCTGGCGTCCCAATTGGTGCGAATGACCCAGCGGCCATCGAGGTGGTCGGCTTGATATTCAAAGTCTCGTTGGCGCGGTGCCAACACATCGAATTTCTCGGGCTTCGCGGCCAGTGTGCAACGTTGTTCAGAACTGACGGTGCTTTCAATGAAAATGCAAATATATTTATCCGAACGCGTGCGGCCGATACCCATGTAATAAGTGTCGTCTTTTTCTTCGTATAGCAAGGCTGCGTTTTTTACATCGTTGCCGAGCACGTGTGCTTTCACGCGCTTGCTAAGTAAAGTGACGGGATCTTTTTCGACAAAGAGCAGTGTTTTATTATCGTCGGCCCAGACCAGATTTGGTTCGACATCACTGATTTTGTCTTTGAAGATTTCACCGGTGTCGAGATTCTTGATCTGGACGACATATTCACGGCGGCCACTGGTGTCTTCGGCAAAGGCCAGTAATTTATTGTCCTGGCTGACGACCCAATCGCCAATCTGGAAGAAGTCCTTGCCTTCCGCCATGACGTTGCCATCGAGAATGGTTTCTTCGGCTGCCTGCATAGTGCCTTTGCGGCGTGCATAGATCGGATAATCCTTGCCGGGTTCGTAACGGGTGTAATACCAATAGCCGCGATCTAAATAAGGCACCGTGCTGTCGTCCTGTTTTACTCGGCCGATAATTTCCTGATAGATTTTTTCCTGCGTGTTTTTCAGCGGTGCCATCAAGCTGTCGGCATAGGCATTTTCGGCATTGAGATACGCCAGCATTTCCGGATTTTTACGGGTGTCGTCGCGCAGCCAGTAATACTCGTCTTGCCGCTTCAGGCCATTGGGGCCAGCGACCTCATGCGGTTTTTTGCTAGCCACCGGGGGTGTCAGATTTGAGGCCTGTGCAGCGTCGCCGGACGTGCCGCCTGCCTGATCACTGGGCCCGCGGCCACAGCCAGACATCAACAAGGCGCCAATGGCGACGGAAAGCGGCAAATAGGGTTTCACTGATGTACTCCGGGGCTGGATGAAAAACACCCGTGCAGGGCACGGGTGTCTTAGTTGCAGCGCATGATACTAAAGTTTGGCCGTCTATTTTGCGAACAGCTTTTCTTTCAGGAAGGTATAGGACAAGGCCTGCATATAAGCCGTTTGTTCATTGTTGGCTGCGCCGCCATGGCCACCCTCGATATTCTCGTAATAGGTGACGTCATTGCCCTGTTCCTTCATGCGGGCCATCATCTTGCGGGCATGGCCAGGATGTACCCGGTCGTCGCGGGTTGAGGTGGTGAACAAGACTGGCGGATATTTCCCTTCCTTCTTCACATTCTGGTACGGCGAAAAAGTCTGGATGAATTTCCAGTCGTCGGTATCGGGGTTGCCGTATTCGGCCATCCAGGAAGCACCCGCCAGGAGTTTGTTGTAACGCTTCATGTCCAGCAGCGGCACCTGGCAAACCACGGCGCCAAATAATTCGGGATACATCACCGTCATATTGCCCATCAACAGGCCGCCATTGCTACCGCCCTGCATGCCCAGATGTTTCGGACTGGTCACTTTCTTCGCGATCAAATCCTGTGCGACGGCAGCAAAATCTTCATAGGCGCGATGGCGTCTTTCCTTGAGTGCCGCCTGATGCCAACGCGGGCCGTATTCACCGCCGCCGCGAATATTCGCCACGACAAAGACGCCACCCTGTGTTAACCAGGCACGGCCAACGGTCGCCGAATAGTTTGGCGTCAGTGAAATTTCAAAACCGCCATAGCCGTATAACAAGGTAGGATTTTTACCATCTAGCTTGGTGTTTTTGTTCGACACCATGAAGTAAGGTACTTTGGTGTCGTCTTTCGAGCTTGCAAAAAACTGCTCGATTTTCAGATCTTTGGCGTCGAAGAAGGCCGGTAATTGTTTCAGGATTTCCGGCGCTTTTCCGATGGTGCCGAGCATCAGGGTCGTTGGTGTGACGTAATCGGTCACGGTCAGGAAATATTCATCCGAGTCTTCCGGATCGACACCGGATGCACTTACGGTACCGAAGCCTGGCGCACCTTTCAGTGCTTCGCGGCGCCAGCCCTTGTCGCTGTGCGTCAACACATACAAACGGTTTTTTACATTGTCCAGCACGTTCAGAATGAAATGGTTTTTGGTCGGACTAAAACCGGAAAGCGAGGTGGTGTCGGTTGGTTCAAACAAGACGTCGAAGTTCCGGCCGCCTTTGATGAAATCATCGAATTTTGTCGCAATCAATGAACCGGCAGCATAGGTTTTGCCATTCGCGATGTATGGCTCGCGCAGTTCAAGGCTCAGCCATTCGCGGTATACCGATTTACCGGCCGAATTAGGCACATCGATTTTGGTCAGGCTGCCATCGGCATTGCGCAGATAGAGTTCATCGTTGTAGAACGCAATATTCCGGGAAACAAAATCGCGCTCAAAGCCCGGCGTGTGATCGCGGTATGCGCCGACGCCCAGATCTTTCATTTCACCTTCGTATACGGTTTTCGCCGCGCTCATTGCCGTGCCGCGTGTCCAGACTTTTGCTATCCGCGCGTAACCCGATTCGGTCATCGAGCCCGCGCCGAAATCGGTCGAAACATAAACCGTATTGGCATCGATCCAGCTCAGGCCACCCTTGGCTTCGGGGCGGAAAAAACCACCTTTCACCCATTCTTTGGTATCGAGATTGAATTCGCGAGTGACATCTGCATCGGCGCCGCCGCGCGACAGTGAAACCAGGCATTGGGTATATGCCGGTCGCAGGCAAGTGCTGCCGTGCCAGACCCAGTTTTCCTTTTCGGTTTTATTCAGGACATCAAGATCGAGCAATACCTCCCACTTTGGTAATGCCTTGCGATATTCCTCCAGCGTGGTGCGACGCCAGATACCGGCAGGATTGGCTTTGTCGCGCCAGAAGTTGTAATAAAAATCACCGCGCTTGATGACGTCCGGAATTCGTGCATTTGAATCCAGAATGCTGCATAAATCCTGGCGCAACTCTGCAAAGTCGGGATGCAATTCGAGTGTGGATCGTGTGTGGGCATTCTGTGCCTTCACCCAAGACAGGGCGGCTTCTCCTGTCACCTCTTCAAGCCAGAGATAGGGGTCAGTACTTGACGATGGTTCTAGAGTATTGTCTGCTGTCATGCCGGACAAAATAACATGCAGGCATAATGATCATGCAGCCCGCATCGGATTTTGACGGGCATTAATGCGGCCAAAACCCTTGCGACGTGCCTGTGCCTGCAAAGGTTGCCTGCGACGGCGTGACGGACTGTTGACGAGGGCAGTCGACCACGCCGCCGCGAAGCGGTGACGATGAATAACCAGCAACATGGTGACTGGCGTGGCTATTAGCCACAGCCAGGTTTGGCCCAGCCAAACCGAGTTCGAGAAGATTCCCGGAAAAGCCAGAACGGCCAATGTGGCCAGGATCAATAGCTGCCAGCAGCAGCGGGAAATCAGGTCCTTATCGAGCATCGTGTTCATGGCGGTCTCCCTTGGTGTGGGAACAGCTTGCAGGGCGGGTTTCTCAAAACCTGAGATTTGTGCACGCGATCTTCAGGTGCCTTACCGCACCATGGAAAAAAGGATTACATCTATGCACACTCTACTCGTCCGGTTTTTCCTGTCACTCGCACTCGGTATCATCACTATGAATAACGGCCAGGCGAATGAATCGTCATCCGAGATCGACCTGCAGCGTTATATGGGGCGGTGGTATGTGATCGCGAATGTTCCGTACTTCCCCGAGCGCGGAAAAGTGGCGACTTACGACGAATATATCCTTCGCAAAGACGGTCGCATCGATAATATTTTCGGGTTCAAAAAAACCTTCGGAAAAAAAGAAAAGCAATGGAAAGCGCTGGCGACAGTCAAGCCCGATACAGGCAACAAAAAATGGACTATCAAGTTTTTTGGTTTTTTGAACGCCGACTATGAAATTCTTGACATTGCGCCAGATTATTCCTGGGTAATCATTGGTCACCCGAAACGCGAAATGGGATGGGTATTGGCACGCGATCCCAAAATGGCCGATGACCTGTATCAATCGCTGTTAAAGAAATTCGAAAAATACGATTACCAAACGTCCCGCTTCAAGCGGGTTCCGCAATTTGTCGAGCAAGTCGGTAAACCAGGCTTTCAATAGTTCTAATACGGGCTCCGCGTCAGTGCCGTCATCGCTATCTTGTGTCCGATCTCGATCATTTCCTTAGCCCTCCAGTATTCGTGAAAACTGCAGCTCTCGCGCGGAATCTGGATCAGCATGTCAGGCGGGTCTTGCGCCAGTTGAAGACGGCTCATGGCCGAGTGCATGGTGTCTAGCGATTGCGACATCAGTTCCATTGTGCTCAGTTGGCTGTCGGTCGCGTCATAATGCTTTTCCTCGCCTTGCCACATGGCCGCCAAGCGTTCACGCAGGCTGAGGTGGTCTACTTCTTCATCTTCTTTCTGTGCGTAAACATCAACGCCGTAGGCTTCCGCAAGGGCTTCGTCGTTCTCGCAAGTTTCCTCAAAACTTTCCGTCTGACGATCCATAATCGGCCGCCAATGCGTGGGGCCGTTGACATCCACGGCAATTACGCGGTCCACGACCATTTGCCGGGTTGGCGCCATCGGCACCGGCGATAACAAGCCGCCATCGACCAATTCCCGGCCATTGACGCGATGCGGAGTCAGCAACATCGGAATGGCAATCGATGCTCGAATGGCATCGAAGAGTTTTCCGCGGTTCAACCAAACTTCGCGCTGGCTTTTAAGATCGGTAGCAACCGCGGTGAACTCGATCGGCAAATCTTCAATTCGATAATCGCCGACCAATTCCTTGAGCGTGCCGATGATGCGGTCGCCCTTAATAAAGCCCTGATGTCCAAAGCCGAAATCCAGCAAACGCAACACGCCGGATTTTTCCAGCGAAGAAGTCCACTCTTTGTATTCCTGCAGGCGTCCTGCGGCATAGACGCCGCCGACTAGCGAGCCCATCGAGCATCCGACCACGGCCTGGATCGTGAAGCCTTCGGAAATTAAAGCCTCGATCACGCCGATATGCGCCAGCCCGCGGGCACCGCCGGAGCCGAGGACCAACGCTATATTGCGACCGCTGCCGCTGTGACTAACTGGATTCATAAGCCGACATTGTTAATTGCAGCAGGGATTGAATTTGGGCCCGCAGACTCGCAGGTTCGGTGATTTCCGCATCCGCACCATAGCGCAGAACATCCATCAATAATTCCTTGGCATTGCTATAGGGCAAACGAAGTTCGTAACGGCCATCGGACAGGAAGCGGCCCTCCTGCTTGGAATGCCAATGCTCATCGGCCACCCAGCGCGCCGCCTTGGCAGAAAAAACGATTGTTGCAGTGCCCTTCGGAGTACCGGAAAAAATGCCGTAGCTCGATGCCAGGTGGGTATCGAGTTCCTGTTCCGGCAAATCTGTTGTCGGCGTTTCCAGCATCTTGGCATGCGAGATTCTGTCGACCGAAAAGCTCCGTAACCCGTCGCGTTCGTGATCATAGGCATCGAGATACCAGTTGTCGCGATAATGGGTTAATCGCTGCGGCGACACCGCGCGATGTGTCGGTTGATTGGTCGAGCGTGCCAGATAGTCGAAACTCAGCTGTTGCCGTTCCAGCACGGCGGTGGCCACCATTCTAAAACCGGCGTCATCGCGTTTGCGAACGCCGGCACCGATGACGCGGATACGCTCCAACGGCCAGCGTTTGCCTTGCGAATGCTCCGCCAAGAGGCCGTCAATACGGGCTTTAAGCGGTGCCAACGCTTTCGCCAGCACGCCATCGCTGGTGCGCGCCAATAATTGTTGCGTGGCAACCAGGGCATGCAATTCATCCGAACTGAGCCACAGTCCGGGCAACTCGAAACGTTCGGCTTCCTTCTCGTTGTAGCGTACGCCCAGCTCGGGATCGAGCTCGATCGGTGCCATCAACACATCGCGCAAAAAAGCGATGTCGCGATACAGGGTGGCGCGTGAACACTGCAAGTCTTCCTGCAATTGTTTCAGTGAAATCGGATAGCGCGATACTTTCAGCTGACGATGGAGGGCGGCCCTGCGTTCGTTTGAATTCATGTCATCTGTCCGGAATAGGCATCAATTTGCGATAGGGGGATAGTACGCAATAATTTTTCCCGGAGGGACATGTCATGCGATTTTTGATGATTCTTTTACTGTGTTTTGCATTGCCGACTGCCGCTGCACCCAAAGACGATGTGCATAAGGCCTATACCCGGTTTTTGGGAATGAAAACGTTCAGGGCAGATATCGACTCGAGTACGGGAAAATTAAAATCGAAAAGCAGTCTCGAATTCCAGGCGCCGGATCGCTATCGTGTGACCAATGAAGGCCAGCCGTCCAATTTGATCATCGGCGATACCATGCACATGGACATGAATGGCAGCATGATGAAAATTCCAATGCCCGGTCTGAAAGACATGATCGCGCAGTATCGAAACCCGAAAATGCTGGCCGAGCTTGAAGCCGGAACTGCGGTAGAAAGTCTGGGCATTGAAGTTTTAAACATGCAGCCGACAAGAAAGTATCGTTACACCACGACCAAACCACATGTGACCAGCAATCTGATGTGGGTGTCGGTGGCCACCGGCGATGTATTGCAGATTGAGTCAAACGGTAACATCGGGAAAAAGCCGTTTCATACGTTAATCCGGTACAGCCAGTACAACAGTCCAGCGATAAAAATTTCGGCGCCCTGAAGAATATTTTCACGATTTCGAAAAAAAACATTTGCATTTTCAAAATAACAGGCGTAACGTGCGCGCCTTCGCAATCACGCGAACAAACGAGTAGCAAAATGACTTCTTACCGACCACATATTGCAGGAAACACGAACACGCTGAAAAGCCGTGACGTTGCTTTATGCACGTGGCGGAACGAGCTCGCACTCGAATGCGGGCAACAGCCAGGCGGCATGTTTCCACTCAATGACAAAGTCATAGACTAGGCCCCTCTTATCGGAGATCGGCCAAGCCGATCTCCCGAGCATAGCGAATGCCCTCGGGATTTTCCCGGGGGTTTTTCTTTTGGGCGTTCGCAAAGGGATTTTTATTTTTCAAAATATTTCGGTGTCGCCCTGAAGCATCCCGGTCTCTCGCCGGAAGCAAGGGCAAGCAGCTCAACAGCGCTTCAGCGCTGTGTCTTGATGCTTCGGCACGAGTGAAATCGGTATCGAAATAGATCAGCGAAAGCTGAAAGGTTTTGGCGCTTTTCGGAGCGCCAAAAACGAAGTGCATTACCTGTTCATCATTGCGGTACGGCTTTCAACGCCGTCCGGTGCGCCTGGCTTTGCCATCGCGTATGCCATGAGTGCATGTGTGTATTTCGCGAGACGATCGCTCAACGGTAGAGCAACGATTAAACATCGTGCATGTCGGTTCGATTCCGACTCGTCACCACTGGATAGCTCAGTCGGGTAGAGCAGCAGATTTTTTCTGTCGGCCGCGGGTTCGAATCCCGCTCCAAACGACCTGTAACGTCGTTATCCATAAGGGCGCAAGCCCAATCCGAAACTGTTCCGTGCGGCGTGCGTGTTGAATTCAGGACATCGAAGGATTCATGCGTGACGCAGCGGTGCAAGCACCGGGAACTTGTTGGTGTTTACAGCCGAAATCATTTTGTAGGACCGACGGAAGTCGGGACAGTTTTACAAAAATGATGTCGCCTCAAAGCACTCACTCTCTCCTCGCGCTCGTAACGTCAGGGGCAGTTTCAACTTATTTCTTGTCATTGCGGATCTGTCCGCAGTGATTCCACATAACACAGCGCGCGTTGCGTTGTTTGACGCGATGACGAAATGCATTGCGGCGTTTCAATCCATCCCGTAGCAGGCTCGACTACAGGATGGGTGCTCAAGATCGAGCCATTACTTAAATCATGCAATACAAAGGAGGTCCGCAATGTTGATGTTTCAAAAAGTTGTAATAGGCGATGCCGAACGCGGCCTCGTCTACAAGAATCGTCGTTTCGACTACGTGCTTTCACCTGGTGTGTATCGCCTGAAAAGCTTTATCAACAGCTTGGAAGTGAATGTGCACAACATCACCGGTGTTGAATACACCGGCAAGGATGTCGAAACCCTGATCGCCCGTTTGGGTGATCGCTTAAGCGACACTTTCATGCTCGCCGACATCGGCACGAAGGAAGTCGGTCTGCTGTTAAAGAACGGCAAGCTGGAAGACGTGCTGGCACCGGGTTCGCGCAAGCTGTACTGGAAGGGCCATGTCGCCATCGAAGTACAACGCGTGAGTTTGGTGGAGGGTATCCAGATGGACGAAGACGTGATGCGTCGTTTGCGCCAGATGGCTGTGCTGGAACGTTATGCCGTTGCGGTGAACGTACCTACTGAATCGGTTGGTCTGTTGTTTGTCGATGCGCATTTGTCGCGTGCGATGCAGCCTGGTGCCTATGCATTCTGGAACTTCCAGAAAAACGTTAGCGCCGAAGTGATGGATTTGCGCGTGCAATCGGTTGAAGTCTCCGGTCAGGAGTTGTTGACCAAGGACAAAGTCTCGTTGCGCGTCAACTTGGCAGCTAGCGTGCGCGTAACCGATGCGGTGGCGGCGCGTACCAAGGTCGCCAAGTACGGTGACTATTTGTACCGCGAATTGCAATACGGATTGCGTAAGGCGATTTCGGCCAAAACATTGGATGAGTTGTTAGGTGATAAGGCCTCTTTGGATGCCGACATCTTTTCCTACGTGCACAAGCAAGTGAACGAGTTGGGTCTGGAAGTGTTGGGGGTGGGTGTGAAGGACATCATCCTGCCTGGCGATATGAAAGACATTCTGAACGGTGTGGTGCAAGCCGAAAAAACCGCTCAAGCCAACGTGATTCGTCGTCGTGAAGAAGCCAACGCGACCCGTTCGCTGTTGAACACCGCGAAGTTGATCGAACAAAGCGCCGTGTTGATGCGTTTGAAGGAATTGGAAGCTTTGGAAAAAGTGACCGAGAAAATCGACAAGTTGACCGTGTTCGGTGGTCTGGATGGCGTGTTGAAGCAATTGGTGACTTTGAAATAGAAACGGATAAGCACCGCCCAAGGGGGCGGTGCCATAGAATAAGTGAAGGAAAATATTATGAGCAGTACAGAAATGAGTGACTCACAATTTACATTGCTGCATGCCGAGCACCACAAGCCAATCAAGGCCTGGATTACCGGCGTGCCTTTGGAAGACGGAGCGCGCGCGCAATTGGTGAATATCGCCAGCCTGCCTTTCGTCGGACCCTGGGTGGCGGTAATGCCTGACGTGCATCTGGGTAAAGGGGCAACGGTGGGTTCGGTAGTGCCAACCCGTGGCGCGATTATTCCGGCTGCGGTCGGTGTCGATATCGGTTGCGGGATGGCTGCGATTCAAACCACGCTGAAGGCAAAAGATTTGCCGGAAAGTTTGGCGATGCTGCGTTCGGATATCGAGCGTAGCGTGCCGGTCGGAAGCGGCCCCGGTGGTGAACACCGGAATATTCCCGACAGCATCGGAACCCATTTGCAGAAGTCCGGATTGCACGCACGTTTGTTCAATATCCAGAACAAGCATCCGAAAATCCGTTTCGACAAAATCGAAAGGCAAACCGGAACGCTCGGTGGCGGAAATCACTTCATCGAAATCTGTCTTGATGAAACCGATACCGTCTGGGTGATGTTGCATTCGGGTTCGCGCGGTACCGGCAATATGATCGGGACGTACTTTATCGAACGTGCCCGTGAAATGTTGGCCAAGCGTGTGCTCGGGTTTCATATGCCGGACAAGGATCTCGCGTTCTTCATGGAAGACGAACCCTTGTTTGACGATTATGTGGAAGCCGTGTCCTGGGCACAGGATTACGCGCGCACCAATCGTGAAGCTATGATGCAGCGTGTGCTGGCATCAATGCGTCACCGTTTGCCACCGTTTCAACTGGGAAAGATGGCGGTTAATTGCCATCACAACTATGTGACGCGGGAACAACATGCCGGCGAATCATTGCTGGTAACCCGTAAGGGTGCAGTGAGCGCGCGCGAAGGCGAGCTGGGAATTATTCCCGGCAGCATGGGTGCTTGCAGCTTCATCGTGCGCGGAAAGGGCAATGCTGAAAGTTTCCATAGCTGTAGCCATGGCGCGGGTCGTGTTATGAGCCGTACCCGGGCGCGTAAGGAAATCAGCATGGAACAACATCTGGAAGCGACCGCCCACGTGGAATGCCGCAAAGACAGCGCGGTGATCGACGAATCACCGGCGGCTTACAAGAACATCGATGCGGTGATGGCGGCACAAAGCGATCTGGTCGAAGTGGTGCACCGCTTGCGCCAGGTGGTTTGTATAAAAGGTTAAGAAAAGCCCGTGGGAGCGGCGTAAGCCGCGAATAACGCTGCGAAGGTGTTTATTCGCGGCTTACGCCGCTCCCACGGCACATTCTCTTCTCGCGTCTTTTCCGCATTGGCTTCACAATATGCGCCATGTCCGAACCCCAGCTCGAACTCAACAAGCCGATCAGCGACGAGGTCAAACAAACGACCTGTTACATGTGCGCTTGCCGCTGCGGGATCAATGTTCATATCAAGGACGGACAAGTCCGCTATATCGAAGGCAATCCGGCGCATCCGGTCAATCGCGGAGTACTTTGCGCGAAAGGTTCGGCCGGCATCATGCAACATTATTCACCGGCACGACTTCGCAAACCTCTGTTGCGAGTTGGTGAACGCGGAGCAGGAGATTTCAAGGAAATCGAGTGGGAAGAAGCACTCAGCCTTGCGACGACATGGCTCGGCGATGCTCGTGCGAAAGATCCAAACCGCCTGGCATTTTTTACCGGTCGCGATCAATCGCAGGCATTGACCGGTTGGTGGGCGCAGCAATATGGCACCGTGAATTACGCCGCGCATGGCGGTTTTTGTTCGGTCAATATGGCGGCCGGCGGCTTGTATACACTCGGTGGCAGTTTCTGGGAATTTGGCGAGCCCGATTGGGATCACGCGCAAATTTTCATGCTCTGGGGTGTTGCCGAAGATCACGATTCCAATCCAATAAAACTCGGCCTCGGAAAATTAAAGGCGCGTGGCGCAAAAATCATTGCGGTCAATCCGGTGCGCACCGGCTATGGCGCAGTGGCCGATGAATGGATCGGCATTCGTCCTGGTACCGATGGTTTGTTCGCATTCGCGCTGATTCACGAATGCCTGAAAAACGATTGGGTCGATCTGGATTATCTGGTGCGTTATACCAATGCACATTATCTGGTCATTCAAAATTCCGGTGCGGCAGATGATGGCTTGTTTGCACGTGATGATGAAGGGCGGGTGTTGTGTGCGACAGGCGATGATTTCGCCATCGCCGATAGCACCAATATTTCGCCTCGCATCATCGGCGATTTCGTTTTGCCGAATGGACGCAAAACGACGCCGGTTTTTAACTTACTGGCATCGCGCTATCTGGACGAACAATATTCCCCCGATAACGTTAGTGAGCGCTGCGGCATTCCGGCAGCCACCATAAGACGCATCGCAAAAGAACTGGCCGACGCCGCGTTCAAATCGAATTTGTCCTTGCCCATTGCCTGGACCGATGTGCACGGCAATGAACATGCGGAAATGATCGGCCGCCCGGTCGCGATGCATGCGATGCGCGGTATCTCGGCGCATAGCAATGGTTTCCATACCTGCCGCGCGCTGCATGTTCTTCAAATGTTATTGGG